>URYG01000127.1 GCA_900551985.1 uncultured Prevotella sp.
ATTTTAACACAAAAAACGTGTCGAAAAATTATATAGATTTTGAACACCCTACCTTACAGGGCGACTTTGTAAATGGACATAAACCCAGGGTGTTACCCTGGGC
This sequence comes from uncultured Prevotella sp., assembly GCA_900551985.1. Taxonomy (GTDB): domain Bacteria; phylum Bacteroidota; class Bacteroidia; order Bacteroidales; family Bacteroidaceae; genus Prevotella. The sequence continues at coordinate 104 of URYG01000127.1, forward strand.
TAGGAGCTTCTGCCCTTTCAGGGCGTATGGATGCAAACACGACTCAAGGCGTATGGATGCAAACACTATTCAGGGTTACTCCAATTTAAAAATCTCACTAGGCGTCTTTCGCTTCAGCACTTCCAGCTCGAAGTCCTTTCCGGCAACGATGCCCTTGCTTCTGAGAATCTGCTCCACGGTCTTTCTCGCCAGTTCGGGATGATTATTCTCCTCGCTGAGATGGCAGAGCCATACGTGGCGGAGGTTCGGAGTGGCGAAGTCGGCAAGCGCATGGGCACACTCATCATTGCTGAGATGGCCGTTCGGACCCAGGATTCTCTCCTTCAGATACTGAGGATATTTTCCTGTCTGAAGCATCTCCACGCTATAGTTCGATTCCAGCACCAGATAGTTCGCCTTGCCGATGAACTCCTGAATCTCCTCCGTGATGTGTCCCACATCCGTAACCAGACAGAATGCGACGCCCTCGTGCTCCACGAAATAGCCCACATTATCCGTACTGTCGTGAGGCACCCCAAACGGAGTAACCCTGAACTCGCCCACCTGGAACGGCACACCTTTCTCTATGATGTGCGCATGATTGGGCACGATTTTCTTTCGGACGCAGTAGTTGCGCTCGATACCTGCATGAACTTTACGGGTTGCATATACTGGTAGATGATAGTCAGTACTCAAGCTCCCCACCGACTTTACATGGTCGGCGTGGTCATGGGTGATGAGGATATGATGCACATCCTCGAAGCGCAATCCATAGTTATGGAAGTGCTTCTTCAGGGTTCTGATACCTACTCCTACGTCTATCAATAGCGAATCCGTTTCAGTGTAAAGATAGTAGCTGTTGCCACTGCTTCCACTGCCAAAGGATATAAATTTTAGCATTTTAATTGTTATTTTCCCTGCAAAGTTAGCAAAAAAGATTCTTATTACAAAGTTTTTTACTATCTTTGTGCCCAAAATAAGCAAATAAATAGAAATTTTAAGAATTAGGAAACATGGTTAAGAAAACAATATCCAGTATGGTTATCGCCGTAGCTGCCATACTGACAAGCGTTTACACCCTCACGGGATGCCAATCCCATCAGGGAGACGAAGATCAGCTGGAGAATGACATCGATTCATTCGCCACCTACTACTTCAACTGGCAGTTCCCCAAGACCCAGAAGTACTGCACCCAGAGCTCGGAACCCTGGCTGCGCTATGCTGCCAGCAACGTGCATCAGGCGGATGTGGATCTGCTGCGCACCAAGGAAGAGGATGCCACGATAGAAATCAACGACATCGACTTCAGCGACGATGGAGCGAACGCCACCGTCAGCATCACCGTATATAATTTTCTGCAGATGGACACCATCGGGCAGGAAGCCCACCTCGTAGAAGAGGCCGACTTCCACCTGCCGATGAGTATCGAGAACGGGGTATGGAAGATTAGAATGGTAAACCTACCGCGAAGTGAAAGGCGAAATCACGACTGAGCTTTGGGTGAATGATTGCCCAATGCTCATCCCCACTCTCGTAGGCAGGATTGATTGCCTTCATACCCATATCGAAACGGAGGATGAAATAATCGAAGTTCAACCTCAGACCCATACCATACGCCGCAGCAATCTGCTTGTAGAACTTATCTAACTTAAACTGTCCGTTAGGCTGCTCATCATATTTTCTGAGCGTCCAGATATTACCTGCATCCACAAACAGGGCACCTTCGAATTTCCAGAACAGAGGAGTGCGGTACTCGGCATTCAGGTCGAGCTTCATGTCACCCGTCTGGTTGATGAAGTCGATGCGTCCGTCATTGCCCTTGTACCCGCCAGGACCCAACTCTCTTACGCCCCAGCCTCTCACCGAGTTGGCACCACCCGAGAAATACCGCTTCTCGAAAGGCAGCACCTTGCTGTTGCCGTAAGGATAGGCTATGCCGATGCCTGCATGCAGCGCCAGCACATTGCGGTCGTCAAAGCGCACCAGATGGGTATAGTCGAAATCAGCCTTGGCATACTGGGCATAGGCGATATTGATGAAGGTACGCTGTCCCTGAGAATTTATCTTAAAATTCAGAGCCTTGGAGAAAGCGCTGAGCAGATTGCCCGAAGACTCCACATTCAGTCGGAAGGCATCTACCCCATCGCTATACGTCAATCCGAATCCCATCTTCATGATGAAGATATCCTCGTAGTTATAGCGCAGGATGGCATTCCTGTTATCTACATCATCCAGATAATCGCGCTTGAAAGTCTCTGAAATCCAAGGCATATACACATAGTTGAGGTCGAGCAGGTCGAATCGCCAGTTGAGATGATGGCGGGGGTCTGCCCAGCGGTAGCGCCATGCCATGGAGAAGACGCGGCGATGGAACTCCGGACGGTTCTGGAGATCCCAGGCCACGGAATACTCCGTATTGGCAGTCTGTCTTCTTCTGAAATTCTTAGACAGCAGCGGTGCTACGAAGCGTGGGAACACCAGCTTGCTCTCTATCGAATACTCCTGATAGTTCTGGTCCTGATAGCCCTCCAGTCCGGTGATAGCCTCGTAGGCACCACGCAGTTCGATACTCAACTGTTCGCTACCCCTGAAGAGGTTTCTGTTGGTATAGGTGAGCGAAGCCGCAGCACCCAGGTCGCCAGCCGTATTGGTTCCTTCCGGCTGGAAGGAGATGGTAGAAGGCTTGTTGGTGCTGATCTGGATATTGCAATCGAGCTTTCCGCTATCGGGAGCTTCCACGAATCGGATATTGGTATATTTCACCGCCTGCAGGCGTGCGAAATTATTATACGTACGTTGCAGGGCAGAGGCGCTGTAGGGACTTCCCTCCTTCAGGGCAGTGGCATTCAGGAGCACCTGATGGCGCAGGTGGATGCGGTCGCTGTCGTTGCTGAGATAGTTGATCTTCCTGATCTCATATCGGGAGTGTGGGGTTTCCGGCGCATTACTGTTAGCCTTGTAGTTCATCAGGTGCAGGGTAACGCCGATGTCTTTCCTGTCCGTGATGGTATCGGCAGAAAAATGGATGAAATCCTTGTTGAAGCGGAAGTATCCATCATCAATGAGAAGATTGGAAATACGCTTGCGCTCATTGTCCAGCGCCTCTACCGTGAAACGCATTCCCGGCTTCAGCATCTGGTTATCCGGATTATCGAGCTGCAATCTATCCTGTATGTTCTTATCTTCTATGTCATACTCCACCTTGCCGATGAGGAACGGCTCACCGGGATGCAACAGATAAGTAGCATCCAGCTTCGGGGCTTTCTTCCGCTTCCTGCCCTTCGCATTCCCGTTCTTTCCATCCGCATTCTCATTCTTGCCATCCATCTCATTCTTGCCATCCATCTCATTCTTGTTTCCGTCCTTCGCCCAATTCTCTCCGTGAACGGTAGTATAGAGGGATACGCCAGCGTGCAGGAATCCCTGGTTCTGCATTGCCGTGAGCAGGTCCTGGCAAGTGAGTCGAGCCTGGATGGAATCATAGATGACAGGCTTCCTGCTGAACGGATTTTTAAAGAGTGCAAAGAGCTTAGGCTTCTCTTTCTGTCGCACATACTGCTTGAGCGCCCCTGCATCATATTCCGCAGAGTCGCTCTTCACTTCCACCTTATTTAATATATACTCCCCCTCCTGCACATACCTGCTGGCAGAACATCCAGCCAGAACCAGTGGCAGGGCGAGTACTGAAATCTTCTGTATTTTCACGAATCTTATCCTTTTATTCTGCAAAGATAGTGCAAATAGAAGAAAATACAAAATATTTAGCACTTTTTATTTTGCATTGTCTGCTTTTTATGCTACCTTTGCATCCATTAAAGAATAGAAACAACAACAAATGATTAGCAAGAATAAGATAAAATACATTCGTTCGCTCGAACTGAAGAAGAACCGCAACAAGGAAGGAAAGTTCGTGGCGGAAGGTTTCAAGGTAGTAGATGACCTGCTCGCCCTGCAACCTGCCGACCTCATTGTGGCTACCCATGAGTGGCTCCACGGCAAGCACCTTGCGGCTCAGACTGAAGTGATCGAGGTGACAGAGGAAGAGCTGAAGAAGGTGAGCTTCCTGCAGCATCCGCAGCAGGTGCTGGCGGTTTTCAGACAGGATACCGGCAGCAATCAGCAGGATTGCAACAGTAATCAGGATTCCAACAACTCTCAGGAAGAGGCGGAGGAAAAGAACTTCGGCTTTTCTAAAATCAATACCCAGGAGCTGAGCCTCGCCCTGGATGGCGTACAGGACCCGGGCAACCTGGGTACCATCATCCGCATTGCCGACTGGTTTGGCATCACCCACATCTACTGCAGTCAGGATACTGCCGACGTATATAACCCGAAGGTGGTACAGGCCACGATGGGCAGCATTGCGAGAGTGAAGGTGGAATACGGCAATCTGCTGGCTCTGGTAGAATCGCTGCCTGCAGATGTACCCGTATATGGCACCCTGCTCGATGGCGACAACATCTATCAGCAGCAGCTGGAAAACCGGGGACTCATCGTGATGGGAAACGAAGGAAAAGGCATTTCGCCTGCCCTTGCCAAGAAGGTGAACCGAAGACTGCTCATCCCGAACTTCCCGGAAGGAAGAGCCACCGCCGACAGTCTGAACGTAGCCATCGCTACCGCCATCACCTGCTCGGAATTCAGAAGAAACTTTTAAGGTCAAAAAAAGACCAAAAAGGTCAAAAGGTCAAAAGGTCAAAAGTGATTTTTCGGAATAGTTAAACAGCATCAAATCATATAACTATGGAAGTAAATGAATTATTTAAGCAACGCAGCATAACTGCCTGCATGAAAGCATCCTACAATACCGTAACGAGCGACATCCGTTCGCTCGTGAAGCAGACATGGGTTACCCACGTGCCTTTCGCAGTATTGCTGGCTATCGTACTTTACTTTCTCCTCCCCAACAAGTCGCTTCACGATTGGGGAGAAGCGAATCCGATGGCTTCATTCATCCTGCAAACCATCATCTACGCAGCCACCCTCGTAATGGCGGCAGTATCATTCTGGCATCTCCTGCCCCACAAGCAGCTCTGTCCTCAGGGCGAAAAGCGCAAGCCGGGCAAATCTCTGGTCCGCATCCTCCGCCACTTCGGAGGCTTCTTCATGACCTGCTTCCTGGGTATGATGATCGTAGGCATCGCCACCTTTATCGCAGCCGTACCTACCATCATCCTCATCATCGCCCAACTATACTCACAGTTGGGTGCACTCCAGGGCGATCCGCTCGGCGTACCGGGCTATTTCACCCCACTCCTCTTCCTCGTCTTCACCCTCACCAGCCTGCTCATCATCTATGCCCTCACCTGGCTCGGCATCGCACTGGCTTACCAGTATGCATCCTACAAGGTGCAGGATGAGGAAAAGAAAAGACTGAAGGAAAGTCAGCTGCAGATGGCTGTAGAAGAAAACAAGAAGTATTAATCATATTAACATAAAAGAGATAGAAAGAGACATGAAACAGACAAGATTACTCTTCATCGACCGCGACGGAACCCTGATTCAGGAACCAGCGGACGAACAGATTGACAGCTTCGAGAAGCTGGTATTCACCAAGGGCGTATTCCGCAACCTCGCCTTCATAGCCCAGCACACCGACTACGAGCTGGTGATGGTGAGTAATCAGGACGGACTGGGCACCGACTCCTTCCCGGAGAACACCTTCTGGCCAGTACACAACTTCATCATCCAGACCCTGGAGAGCGAAGGCATCCACTTTGCCAAGCAGCACATCGACCGCCACTTCCCGGAGGATAACTCGCCGATGAGAAAGCCGGGCACAGGCATGCTGACCGAATACATCGACAACCCAGCATACAACCTGGCAAACAGTTATGTGATCGGCGACCGTGAAACCGATGCCCAGCTTGCAGAAAATCTGGGTTGCAAGAGTCTGATTCTCGGAAAAGACGGTATGGACTGGGATAAGATTGCCGAGATTCTCTTTGCCGGCGACCGCATCGCAGAAGTGAAACGCACCACCAAGGAGACGGATATCTACATCAAGGTAAATCTCGATGGCTCAGGCAAATGCGACATTTCTACCGGTCTCGGTTTCTTCGACCACATGCTGGAGCAGATAGGCAAGCACGGCATGATGGACCTCACCATCCACACCAAGGGCGACCTCTATGTGGATGAGCATCACACCATTGAAGATACGGGTATTGCCCTGGGCGAATGCCTGCTGCAGGCGCTGGGCGACAAGCGTGGAATAGAAAGATACGGTTACAGTCTGCCGATGGACGATTGTCTCTGTCAGGTGGCATTGGATTTCGGTGGCCGTCCATGGCTGATCTGGGATGCCGAGTTCCACAGAGAGAAGGTGGGAGAAATGCCAACCGAGATGTTCAAGCATTTCTTCAAGAGTCTGAGTGATGCGGCAAAGATGAACCTGAACATCAAGGCTGAGGGCGAGAACGAGCATCACAAGATAGAAGGCATCTTCAAGGCGCTTGCCCGCTCGCTGAAAATGGCAGTAAAGAGAGACATCTACCACTTCGAGCTTCCTAGCTCTAAGGGAATGCTGTAATCAATTGATAATTAACAATTAAAGCCCGGCAAGATTCGCAGAATCCTGCCGGGCTTTTGTTTTTCAAGAGTTAGAAATTCAAGATTTATCCTGACTAAAATTTAGTCATGAACTCAACAACAATCTTATCCTTTTCTGAAGTCTTGGCAATGCCACCCTTGCGATAGAAATACTTCTCGTAGTTGATACGGATATCGGAGATGAATGGCTTGGCAAGGCTGAGGGTTACACCGCCAGTTACACGATGGCGCTTGTAATCATTGATCTTCAAGGCACCGAGTTCGGTATCAGAACCGCCATATCGGGTACCATCGCTGTGGTCGCTCATGAAATCATATCTTGCCAATGGCGAAACCTTCCTGATGATGCTCTTCTGATTGATGACCGGAATGTCATAGCAGATGAAGCCATCGAACGCATGCACATCGTGGAAGTCATCCTTACTGTAATGCTTGTAAAGATACTCAGCCTCAGCAATGAAACCGCCCTTGTGGAAGGTGATACCGCCATCATACATCGTTACCGTAATATCAGATGGCTTGATCTTCTGGGTACTCAATACCAGGTTCACATTCGGGAAGAGGAACTGAGCCTTGGCAGAATAGTTAACACCCTTGGTCCAGTAATCCTTCTGGTTGGTCAAGCCCGAACCGTTGAAGATACCGGCATTCACCACGATAGGGTAACCTACATTCCAGGTGTATCCGATTTCAGCACCCACGTCGCGCACGTTACCCACCTGCTTGGCGATGAACGAACGGTTGGCAAAGTACTGCTGATGAGGAGAACGGTGAGCATCAATGGTGAATGGCACACGCTCCTGACCGATGGTGAACTGCAGGGTCTTCCAAGGCTTGATGCGTGTATAGGCATCGAGCATCTTGATCTTACCCTCGTCGCAGAGGTCGATTTCCGCCTTATAGCTTACCTGAGGTGTTACGTTGCCAGCCACGTTGATGCGGGCTGTACGCACCTCGAATCGTCCCTCCCCCTCTTCGGTCTGGTACTCATACTTTGAGCGGATGGTTCCACCAATGGTCATGGTCTTGGTGAATTCCTCAATGCCCTTCTCCAAAGAGCTGTTTCCTGAATTCTGGGCATTCATTCCCATCGACACCATCGTGAGTGCCATCAACAAATACGTTTTCTTCTTCATTTCTTACCTTATTATATATACACGTAAATCTGAATTTGTTTATTTTCGCCTGCAAAGGTAAGGAGAAGATATTTCTACCGTAAAACATAAGTATTACAAAGATGTAACATCATAGATTTGTAACACTCGTAATGCTTCTGTAATATCAGTAATACGGTCGTAACATCATCGTCATAAACACGTAATCGCCTTTTCTTTCCTATCTGAAAATATCGTCGTACCTTTGCAACCGAAAAGAAACAACATATAATTATATATAGGATGAAGGAAAACAAGAAAGCAATCTTGGAGATTCTTAAGAAGAGTTCCAAGAAAGACGGTAAGTTTGAAAACTTGGTGCTCAATCTCGCTTTGCAGAAGATTGACAGCGACAGTTTCGAGTACGATGGCGAAGCAGTTTATACCAACGACAAGAAGCGCCTGGTATATTGCATGAGCCAGGAGACAAGCTTCACCATTCCAGAGGGAGTGGAGATTATCGGCGAGATGGCATTCCGTGGCAAGAAAGCCCTCAAGAACGTAATCATCGCCAACAGCGTAAAGGAAATCGAGCACGATGCTTTCTACGATTGTGATGAATTGGATAACGTTTATGTACCTGCAGGCGTAAAGGCAGTGAGAAGCTATGCCTTTGCAGAGTGCGACAAGTTGAAGAAGGTTACCTTCGCAGGTACCCCAGAAAAGGTAGGCCGTCATACCTTTGACGACTGCGACCAGTTGCACGACATCATCGTACCGGTAGGAAGCAGCAAGTTCTTCCGCAAGGAACTCCACTTTATCGATGGCGACACCGACTATCTCGTTTTGGAGGATCCGAAGAAGAAGGCTGAAATCGCAGGCAAGAAGGCTGATAAGAAGGCCAAGAAAGAGCCTGCAAAAGTAAAGTAACTCAAAAGTTTAAACCAGTGCAATCATGACAAGAGAAGACATTATGAAGAAAGCTTATGTAGAGCGCGATATCAGTTGGATGTACTTCAACCATCGCATTCTGCAGGAGGCAGAGAAAGAGTATGTACCACTGTTGGAGCGCCTCTCTTTCCTCGGTATTTACTCCAATAACCTCGACGAGTTCTTCCGTGTCCGTGTAGCATCCCTCAACCGCATGCTCGACCAGAAGCTCGAAAAGGATACCGAAGCACAGATCAAGAAATCTCTCAAAACAATCAATAAACTCAATGAATCTTATTCGAAAGAATACACTGAAGCGGTGGATACAGTTTTCCGAGAGCTTGAAGTACACAAGGTTCGCCTGCTCACCGAAGACCAGCTCAACAACGAGCAGAAGGATTTCCTCACGCAGTTCTTCTACGACAAGCTCAATGGTTCTGTCAACCCTATCTGGCTCAACGAGATAGACGACCTCTCTACCCTGGAGG
>URYG01000128.1 GCA_900551985.1 uncultured Prevotella sp.
AAGAATCAGTTGGAATTGGGAAACTAAAATGCTTTTGATATGGAACAGAAAGAAAAAGATTTAGATAATATAGAGTTGAGAAGCGAGAAGGTGAGGAATGTGATAGGCAAAGTTCCTCCTCGTCTCGTCAGCTTGGGGACTGTAATCATTACCGTCATAGTCCTTGCCCTAGCAGTCGCATTCTACAAGATACCTTATCCTATATCCATAGAGACTAATGGTGAGGTTGTTAATCATAGAATGGTACAGGTGTTTGTACCATACAAGTATCTGTATCTCTTGAATGAGACAAGAACAGCTTATGTTTCCTTTGAAGGCTACGATAATATTTCTTATCAATTTGATGTGACAAGCCATAACACAAAGCTTGTACACAAGGAAGATATCAACTACTTTGTGGCAACAGCTACCATTAATGCACAAGGGAATAGCAGAAAGTCTGTATTACAAAAGTATATGAAAGCAAATGTAAGAATCATCATTAGCAACAAGACTTTATGGCAGCAGGTATTCGGATAAGTTAGTCCGAATACCCAACTGCTATCTCCACAATGGCTCATCTTGCAATTCTCGTCTTCGGGAGTTTCCAAGCCTTCCATATACACATACATATCCGTTGTCGCAACCAACTATCAGTGTCCATAAGCAGGCGTTTCATATTGGTTCAAGTTGAGCTGATTTTGCATATATACAATGGTATTTTGAGCCGATTCAACATAAAGTCACCTTCAAAAATAGCTTTTCAAAACAGCAATTAAAATTTCATTCTCCTTTCACAATCAACAGAATATACACATAATTAAGCACTTAAGTGTGAAAGGAGAATTCACTGAAACAACAATAACAATCAGCAGAAAGGACTATTAATATAAGGAGAAGGCAACTTAGTCTAAGGGAGAAAGCAACTATCACAAGAGGAATAGAAAAGGCTTCTTTGTATCGGATGATCCGGGTCATCCATATAGATGACGGGAGTGAGTCATATAGATGACCCGAGTCATCCATATAGACGGTCTTGGTCATCCAGTCGATAAATCGTCTCTTTTCGCCTGCCAATATCTATTCCTCATCCTTCTGGTTACTATGCTTCATCCCAGCATTCATAACAAAGACACCCATTATTCATTATCAAAACATCTATTATTGACTATACCAGATCCTTGACCCACCTATACTCTTTAAAAGCAAGGCTCATCGCCACATTTAAGCTTAGCCATCAATTACCATCTCAAATTTTCCTTTCACACTTAACTCTCTTATTTTCAGCACAATCCACATTCCGTGAAAGGAGATTTATTATTCACATTAAATATTTTCGGAGATGCTGAAAATTTGTAGCATCTCCTTTTTCTTTTCTAGTTATTGACTGATTTAGCAGCAATCGTATCCTTCTGCTTGGTAACTGCGGAATCTCTTAGCATGCTGTCTTTCTGCTTCTTATATTCCTTGTACTCTCGCTCATAGTAGTGGGCATAGTTGGCGAAAGGCTCGGCTACGGCATCGCTGCTGCTTGCCGTGAATGTATGACCGTATGGGTCGCTTGCCTTGATGGTAATCTTGGCATTTGGGTTCTTTGGTACATAATAATATAGGTGGTTCATGATGAGATAACCATTTCCCTTGCTCACAAACCGATAGGATACACTCTCGCTGTACTTATGATGATAGCCGGCTGCAAAGGCATCCTGACCCTTGCTGCTGATGCGGCGCATCAGATATTCCTTGCCATCTTCTATGGCTACCACACGCCAGTGACTGGTGGCATTGAAGACATTGGCTACCAGGATATTTCTATTGTTTGCCAACTGCCAGTCTTTGGCATATTTCTCGCCGTTGAAATCGGTCTGCGCACGGAACAAGGTCATCTGCTTGCTCTTGTCCCAGAAAGTTCCCTTGTAATAGCAGTTGCTGATACTGGTACCCACAAAACTATAAACATAATATCCGTTCGGTGTGCCGCAGATGTTGATGTTCGATTGCCATATATTGCCACAGGCTGCAGCATGACAATGCTCCATCACATCCTCGCCCTCATAATTGATCTCATGGTTGCAGGCAAAATGAGTATGGCCGCAGAAGAGTTCATAGCCTCCCTTAAACTGCTTCAGCAGAGAGAGTAGGAGAGAGAGGCGGGAAGAGGAATAATGCCCCTCCTCATTGGCATTGGTCAGCGGCTTCGCCTTGCTGAACGGCGCATTGCCGAAGGTAAAAGGAATATGATAGCAGAGCACCACCTTCTTATCCTTGGGCGTAAGGGCCAGATTCTGCTTCAGCCATTTCACCTGACGCTCACGCAATTCTCCAGGAGAATAATAAGACATGCCGCGATGGAAGAAGCAGTTGTTGATGCAGACATAATGCACATCGCCACGGTCGAAGGAAAAATCGGTAGGACCGAAATTCTCCTCCCACTTCCTGCGGTAGAGTGCCTTTCCATCCTGGTCGTGATTGCCGATTACAGAGAAAAGTCGCATCTCAGAAGAACCCAATGCCTGGCGTATCTGACGCTCCAGCTTGGCGTTGTAGCCGCCATAATACTGCACGTCATCACCCATGCTCAGTCCATATACGGGAGTTCCGGCAGGAAGGCTCTGGATGGTCTGTTTGATATCCGCCATGGTTTGGGTGGTGAATCTTTCTACATCGCTCTTCTTGATGGGATTATCATCCGGAGAAGTATAGTAGGGGCTGTAGGCATTGGTAATCTGCGGGTCGCCGATGACTATCATCTTATAACTCGTCTCCTTGCCGCCAGGCAATCGCCTCAGGGTAAAGTCATAAATCTTTTTCTTGTTGGAAACAGCCTGGTAAAAACAAGCCGTGCGGTCGGTAGCCGAATGGGTAGGAACCTCGAACTCAGCAGGCACGGAAAAATAGATGAAGCGAGCCAAGCTGTCCCGCTTCATCTTATATCTTCCTCGGGAATCGGTCTTCACACACTTGAAACCATCGCTCACGATGACGCCAGCCACACCTTTTCCCTCAGTATCCTTTAAAGTACCAGAGATTTTGAAATCTCTTTTTACTACAGGCTTTTTCTTCTTCACCGTATCCACCTGAGTGGTAGTCGTGCTATCCACTACCTTATGGATGATAGGGAGCATATCATGCTTCCGGAGATGCAGGGTAACTCCTACAGCCACAAGAACGCAGCAGATGAAGACGACCAAGCCTGTATTCATCTGTTTTCTATTCATTTTTCCTCCTACACTATCACTTTTTCTGTCGTACTTCTACTTCACGATAGAAGTTATCGGGTTACGGGTACCCTTGGCATTCACGAGGAAAGCCTTGGCACTGCCGAATTTCAGGAACATATCCAGGCGAACAGGGATGTGGTTCTCATCGTCCGTGATATAGAAATCCACTATCTTCTTCCACTTCTCATCCTCATACTCCTGATATTCCAGACGCAGACAGCGGTATTTGATGCCGTTATCTGCCTTCACGGTCACCTTGCCGCCATACTTGAGCTGGGCAGGAGTGCGACCGCCACCATCACAGATAGGGAACTTCACGCTATGACCTTTCTGCCAGTTGGCAGGGTCGAAGCTGCGGGCACGCAGGAAGATGTTCATCATGTCAAAGACACAGTCATCATAAGACGCCTTCTTCCATCTGTGCTCACCATGCTTGTTCTGATAATGCAGGTTTACATTGCAATTGCCGCCGGCATAGTTGTAGAAAACCTCATCCACGGTATATCGCTTGCCTTCGCGGGCACCCTTGCGGAAATACATCGGAGCCATATCGGTACCTGTATAGCAGAGCAGGGTATCGCGGAGAACGAAGAAATCGTCCACCCTCTTGTTACCGCGGGTTACCAGCGAACCACGATAGGCTGGCTTGCCCTTGTGGGTGGTCTGCACCACCGACATGCTGGCAGTGCCAGCCTTTACCCATACAAACTTCCAGTTGTAATAGAGATTGTAAGTCAGAAATTCGCCCGACTTGAATGCAGTATTACGGAAAGTACACTGGGCCGATACAGAAGTATTGACCAAAAGCAGCAACATGGCTACTATAAATGACTTGAGTAACTTCATATCCTTTACATTTTAGGAACATACTGGATGCCGAGCTTAGCGGCACGCTGTACATTCTGATTCTTAACTTTCTTCTCCTTATCAGGCTTCTGCTTGGTGATGGCTCCCGGTTTCTGCAGCGAGAGTTCACGAGCCAGCGGATCCCAGCTTTCTGTGAGATCCCATTTCGCCTTACATTCTATCGCCTCCGGATAGTAATATACTTCCTCAGCCTGCTGGTCGCTATCATAATTACCCGTATCCCACTTGCCGTTATTGTTGCGATCTACGATCAGACGCATATAATACTTCTGTGGTTTGAGATAATAGAATTCTGCCACACCATTCACAGTCTTGGTCTCCTTTACCACTTTATCCTGTGCATCAAGCAGTTGCACGATGAGCGGCAGGTCGTGGAGCGAGGTGATGTTCACAAGCAGCGTACCATAGGTATCCAGCGAGTTGACCTTGAAGCCCTGCTTGATAGGTTTGGAAGCCAATCCGTAGATATCCTCAAAGGCAGCTGAATCTACCTCCAGACTGTATTCTATATCCGGTCGCCATTCTCCCCGGAGTTCATATTTCCGGTTCTCCAGCGGCAGGAATTCCATCGGAGCCCGATACCAGAGCGTATCATGCTTGGCATAGAGATGGATGGCGGCAGTATCTACCTTAGCCAATGGAGTAGGGAAGGAGAAGATGACATTCTGGTCAGGATCAAACTGCGATGATACACTCAGCTGTACATCGAGCGGTTTCACCTCCATCACCGAATCGTAGGGTTCGCCTTTCTTCTTCTTTTTCTCCTGCTTCTTGGTCCAGGCAGCCAATTCCTTTTCCATATCCTTCATTCGCTTGGCGTATGGTTCCTTTGACAGGATTTCCTGAGCAGAATCGGTCTTGTTGACCAGTACTCCGGTACTATCCGTCATGCGGTAAGTGATATCCATCAGCAGCGTATCCTGATTCACCAGTGCCGTATCCTTCAGCCAGTAGGTAATGGTATCCTTCTTCTCAGAAGCCTCTACCAGGAAAGCATTCTCGGCATCAAAGTTGAGCCCCTTGATCTGTGGAAGAATGGAATCGCCATAACTGAAGAAGAGGGTGAAGCTATTTGCCTTCTGGCGCTCTGCCTTCAGGAAGAATCTGTCGGTCAGAGGCTCCGTAAAGGCTCTGAGCACGATATTATCAGGAAGGAAATGGATGTAATCCACCTGGTCTATCGACTTGATGTGCAGGGAATCCACCCAGGTGGTATCCTGTCTAACATCCGGTTTGCAGGAAGGCACGATGATGTCGTGGGAGAAAGCAATCTTTTCGCTCTTCTGACTGAACTTATAGTCGCCATCCTGATCCTGCAGGGCATAGATGCGGTAAGAACCCGGTGCCACACCCTTGATGACAAAGCGGCCGCGACTGTCGGTACGGCTCACTCGCAACATCGGCTTGGTACGGAAGGCTGAATCGGCATGGTCGGCATACAATCCCACCAGGATACCCTTGACAGGTTCCAGATTCTCCGATTCCAGCACATGACCCGAAACCTCCATCGTATCAATGGCAGCTCCCGTAGAGAAACTGTAGGTATAGTTTCCCATCGGATTGCCCTCGTTGTTATCGCTGATGGCATCCGAGAAGTCGATGGTATAGGTGGTATTCGCCTTGAGTGAATCCACAAGCGATATCTGTATTCGCCTGCCGGCACCCTTGATTTCAGGCTGTTCCAGCTGTGGTGGCGAAACCACCACCTTCTCCGAAGGGTTATCGAGCTTGATAAACTCATCGAAGTAGATATTGATTTTCTTCTGGTTTACATTCACGGCGCCATCGGCTGGCGAAGCTCCTATCACCTTGGGAGGAGTCTCGTCAAACCATCCGCCATCCGGCTGTCCCATCTTGGCACAGGAAACCAGCAATAGGAAGACAAGCAGATAGAAAGGCAAAAACAGGGTATTTGCCTTTATCCGATTCTTCAACAATTGTATGATGTCGTTCTTGTTTGTCATTCTTTTCTATCTTACATGTCCACTATTCCTGCAGATTATGCAGTAAAAGCCTTATTCATAAAGGCTTACTATATAAAAAGCCTTATTTGTTCATCATGAGCATCTCGTCGATGTTCTTGCGGCTGTTGCTCAGACGAGGAATCTTATGCTGTCCGCCCAACTTGCCCTTGCTCTTCAGCCATTCATTGAAGAGTCCCGGCTTTGCCTTTACGATCTCCAGGTGCTGGAGGGTGACATCGTGGAAGCGCTTTGCCTCGTAATCGCTGTTGATCTCCTGCAACTTGGTATCGAGCAGGCTGGCAAACTCATTCAGATCCTTTGGTTCCTCGGAGAACTCGATGAGCCACTGGTGGCGGCACTTGGCATTGCTATCCATATAGACAGGAGCAGCGGTATATTCCGCAATCTGCGCACCCGTCTTCTCGCAGGCATAGGCAAGTCCCTTCTCGGCATTGTCCATAATCAGTTCCTCACCAAAGGCATTGATAAAGTACTTGGTACGGCCGGTGATGACAAACTTGTATGGATTGGTGCTGGTAAACTGTATGGTATCGCCAATCATATAGCGCCACAAACCGCAGGAGGTGGTAATCACCATCGCATAGTTCTTGCCAACTTCCACGCCCCAGAGAGGCACCACGGTAGGATGATCGCTTCCAAACTCATCCATCGGGATGAATTCGTAGAACACGTCGTAATCTACCATCAGCGACATGGCTGGATCTGAAGGATCATCCTGCAGACCGAAGAATCCCTCGCTGGCATTATAGGTCTCCATATAATGCATGTTAGGAGATGTGATGAGCTGCTCATACTGCTTGCGGTAAGGAGTAAAGGCGATGCCTCCATGGAAGAATACCTCCAGGTTAGGCCATACCTCCTCCAGATGCTGCTTGCCGGAGAGTTCCATCACGCGTACCAGTACGCTGAGCATCCAGCTAGGCACACCCGAGATATTGGTTACGTTCTTGTTCAGCGTTTCATGGGCGATGCGGTCGCGCTTCACCTCAAAGTCGCTCAGCAGTGCGGTTTCCTTCTTAGGTACACGCACCATGTTGGCAAGCGGATTGATGTTCTCGATGAGGATGGCACTCAGGTCACCCACCAGACTGCCCGAAACATTATAGTTAGGCGAATGGCTTCCACCGAGAATCAGGCTCTTGCCGTCGAATATCTTACTCTTTGGGTTGTTGCGCAGATAGTAAGCCACAGCATCGAATCCACCCTTGTAGTGGATGTTCTGCAAACCATCCTGCGAAACAGGGATGAACTTACTCTTGTCGTTGGTAGTACCCGAAGATTTGGCGTACCACTTCACCTGTCCTGGCCAGAGGATGTCTCTTTCGCCATGACGCATTCTGTCGATGTCGCCCTTCAATTCCTCATAGGTATTGACCGGCACATTCTGCGCAAACTTTTCGTAGCTATTTGTCGTATTGAGTAGATGTTTCACACCATATTCGGTGTTTTTGCCAGATGCCAAAAGGCGCATCAGTACCTCATGCTGCAATTCCTCTGCATCATGTACATACTTTTCCAAGCTCTTCTGGCGAGGCTTGAATACATTACTTACTATCGTTGTTAAACTCATATCTAGATAATATACCTTATAAAGTACTTGCAAAAGTACTTCAATCTTTTGATATAGAGAAAGTTTTTACTGTTTTTTAATACAAAACATAACCTATCGGGCAAGATAGAGGATAAGAATGTAAAATATCAAACAAAAAACTCCCTTGAGACTACCATATCCGTCAGTCTCAAGAGAGTCTTTCCCTTATCTTAATCCAGTTCTATCATCATAGATTATTCCTTATCTTCTGCAAAGGCAGCTGCCTCGGCGGCTGCGATGATGTCCTCGCGGCTCATTTCCTTTGGCTCTGCAGAGATATCACTCAAGTCAAACTCGTCATCGCTTTCCTGAGTGGCTGTAGTGGTTATTTCTTCAGTAACAGTAGAAGCAACAACATCTTCAGCCGAAGAATCCTCTGTATAGACTTCTTCCTTGAAAACATTGACGTGTTTTTCTTCAGACTCCTGTTTTTCTGTGTCTTGCGAGATGATGAAATCATTCTTCACCTCGGTGGTAGGCACAGCCAGCACAGGTTCTTCTTCCATCTTCGTACGGTTTGCCTTGGCAGTAAATACAGAATCAATATACTGCGGTTCCTTGCGCAATCGTTCCAGGGTAAGCTTAGAGGCAAGCTGCTGGCTCTCCTTCTTGGAATAACCCTTGCCTTCTCCGCCCTTTACACCTTCCATCACCACCTGATAGGTGAAAACAGGGCTTCCGTTCTTGTCTTTCTCCTGTCCCAGCATCACGAACTCAAGCTTCACGCGGTTCTTCTGGCTCCATTCGATGAGTTTGCTCTTGAAGTTCACCTCCTTGTAAGCCACCTTATCGATGTTTATCATTTTTGCCAGGATGCGCTTCTGCATAAATTTCATGCAGGCATCATAACCACGGTCCAGATAAATGGCACCAACCAACGCTTCGAAAGCATTTCCTCCCATATAGCTGTTATGAGAAGAACTGTGTCCATTAGATAAAACGAGTTGATTGATTCCCATCTCCTGGGCGAGCTTGTTGAGCGTATCACGCTGCACCAGCTTGCTTCGGGTATTGGTGAGGAATCCCTCTCGCTTGCCAGGGAAGTGCTGATACACGATATCACCCACTACAGCATCCAGTACGGCGTCACCCAGAAACTCCAGGCGCTCGTTGTTCACAGGCTTGCCTTTGGAGTTGCGGTGCATGATGCTCTTGTGCATCAGCGCCATCTTGTAATAACTGATGTCGTGGGGATAAAAACCTAGGATTTCGTACAAAGAAAAATAAAGCTCTTTATCCTTGCGGAAAGAGAGCTTTATTCTATCTATAAAATTATTCAGCATACTTCTTGAATACTACACAGCAGTTATGACCGCCGAATCCGAATGTATTGCTCAATGCAGCACGAACCTCACGCTTCTCAGCTTTGTTGAATGTGAAGTTCAGGTTGTAATCGAGCTCTGGATCGTTGTCACCCTCTTCGTGGTTGATAGTAGGAGGAACGATATCGTTCTTCACACTAAGAA
>URYG01000129.1 GCA_900551985.1 uncultured Prevotella sp.
GAGAAAGGCCATGCCTCTTCGGCATTTTTGCCCAGAAGCATAAACTGCGATGGCTTGACGAGAAGCTGGATATCTTTCTGGCTGACGAGCTTGTCGTTGATGTAGATGCTCTCGGTTCTGCCGTCGAAGCAGACATATACGTGCTGCCACTTGCCTTCCAGGGTCTTCATCTCCTTGTAGCCGGCATCCTCGTACCATCCGTAGTGGTTCATCACACCGCAGCGTGGTTCGGTGCCGTTTACCAGCATCAGCTTCTCCAGTTCATCGTGAGAAGAGGTGAAATCGGCTACGCACTCGTTCACGGCAATCTCAGGATTCAGAATCCATGCCTCGATGGTGTATGGAGCGTTGTCGCGGATAGTGGCTGGAAGCATGAAGTTGCTTCTGTAACTCTCCTTGCCGGTAAAGGCGAATGCCTTCTTGCCCTCTATGGTCTTGATGATGGCTGCTGTATCGTGCTGTGTCTCGAACTCACCCTTGAGGTGAACATCCAGCGGACTGCCGTTCTTGATGTAAGGCACGGTATCGCCCTCGTTGTAGTAATCAGCGCTGATATCTACCACCAGTCCCTGACTGTTCTTATCGGCAACAGCCTCACGTACGATGTTGCTCTGTGCATCGAAAGCCTTTTCTGCAGCCTCCTGTTCCCAGTTATAATAACGGAGATTGGTGAGTGTAAATTGCTTTTCGCCTGCACTAATTTCCAGCTTTCCTTCAGAAAGATTCAGGCGTGGATCGTTTTCATCTATCTGATGCCAGCTTCCGTTGTCGAAAGCCTGGGCGGTGAGGGTATGCTTGCGTGCCTTGCCGAGTTGCGGATGAGTCATCACCAGCTGAGCACCCGGTTGCAGGGTAATTGCATCTTTGCCAGCCATGCGCTCTCTGAGAGCGGTACCCTGAAGGAGTGAGAACTTGCCAGCGAGCATTCCCTCGTTGTTATGCCAGGTTGTGCCATCGAAGTCAGCAGCTGTCAGACCGAGCCACTGCTGTGGAGAAGAATCTTCTACGGAACCGTAAACCTTGATGTTCCAAATGGCGCCACCGAAGCCGTTCTTCTGACCGCCGGTATAGGTGAGACGGATGTACTGCGCCTTGGTATTTCCGAAATCTACCATTGGCGAACCTGCCAGACGGTTCTGTCGCTTGTCGGAGAAGGTCTGCCAGTGCTTGCCGTCATTGGATGTCTCGATGAGATACTGATAGAACTGGGTTCCGTATTCAAACTGAGTCCAGATGCTCTTGATGCTCTGCTTCTTGCCCAGGTCAATCTGAATCCAAGCCGGACCGGTGGTGCGAGGGCGCCAGAGTGTTCCGTTGTTGTCATCAACCGCATATTCCGGACGGAAATCGTTGTCATAGTAGGATGAGGCGGTAACCTTGGAACCGAAAGCGAGGTTCTTAGCCACCTTCATCTCCGGTTTCAGATCGAGACCTTCGTGGGTTGGAACGACTTCCTTGATGGTACCGTCGGCATTGAACTCGAGTTTATCGATAGCCACCTGGCGATGGAATCCACGGTTGGAGTGTGGATTGTCGTGGCGATGATATACGATGTAGTAGTTGTCGCCTTCCTGCAGCACGCTGTTGTGTCCCGGACCGTGAACGGTTCCGTCGGCATTGGTCTTGAGGATGGTGCCGTGGTAGGTATAAGGACCGAGCGGACTCTTGGCTGTAGCATAATCCACACGGTAGCTGGCATCCTCGCAATGCTCGCAGGAGTAGAGGAAGTAGTAGATACCATTGCGCTTGAAGACGAAAGGAGCCTCGAAGAAGTGGGTAACCTCGGTGTTAGGGATGAGCTTGGTTTCGCTGAACGATTTCATGTCAGGATTCAGCTTACCTGCTCCGCAACCGAAGCCTTTGTAGATGCCCCAGGTTCCCCAATACATATAGACTGACCCATCATCATCTCTGAATGTCTGACCATCCAGGGTGATGGCATTCTTCACGAATCTGTCTTCCACCAGCACAGCTTCGCTCTCGCCCAGCACGTTCTTCCAAGGACCGCGAGGCGTATCGCCCACACCCAGATGAAGCTTGCAAGGCTGGCAGTAGAGATAGTAATACTTGCCGTCGGCTTCGTTCTTCATTACATCCGGTGCCCAGATCCAGTGGCTGTCCGGCCAGTTCATCGGCATCAGAGTCCAGTTTTTGAAATCCTTGCTGCACCAGAGCTGTGCCGGTCCGAAACCGGCTCCGCTACCGTCTGTGGTAGCATATATATAATAGGTGTCGCCAAATTTCTTGATGGTTGGGTCGGCAAAATAACCAGGCAGGATAGGGTTGCCTGCTCCCGGAGTGTTGTAGGCAGCTTTCTGGGCAGCCCCCATCTGAGGTACTGCCGCAGCTGCTGTTACGAATAGTGTTACAATTATATTCTTATTAACCATATCAACTTCTTTTTTTGAATGTTTATTTCTTGATAACCTTGATAACGAATCCACCGCCCGAAGCAAGATGAATCTTCATTTCTGAATTCTGATGAATGTCGGATTTCTCTATCTTGTAATCCTCGGCATCGTGGTTGGCATTGATGCCATCCTTCAATACGATAGCCTCGTAATCACCATCCGCAAGAAAATCGAACTTCAGGGTGAGCGTGCGCTCATCCCAGTTGCTCTGACCACCTACATACCAGTCGTTGCCCTTCTTTCTTGCGGTAACGATATACTTGCCGATTTCGCCCTGTGGTACGATGGTCTTGTCGAAGACCACAGGCAATGAGGCGATGTATCGGGTGTATGGCTCATCCGCCTCGTAGTTGGTAGGAGTGTCGGCGAGCATCGTAAACGGACTGTCCTGTACGATGTAGCAGGCAGCCTGGTGACATCGGGTACCCATCGAAATCGGTTTGGTGTAGATAGCCTTCCAGTTATCTCGGGTTCCGTTTCTCATCGCTCCCGGTGTGAAATCCACCTGTCCTGCCATCATTCGGATGTATGGGAAGGTGACGTCGTAGAGCGGCATATCATTCTTTGCCTCCGTCCAGCGGCATTCTTCCATACCGAATACACTCTCGTAGTTGAGGATGTTAGGATAGGTGCGGTTCAGTCCGTGTGGCTTGTAGATGCCGTGCAGGTCGAGGATGAGATGATGCTTGGCTGTGCAGGCAGCCAGACGTTCCACCATTTCGATGGCTGTCTGGTCGTCGCGGTCCATGAAATCCACCTTGAATCCCTTGATGCCCATATCAGCATAGGTCTTGCAGATGGTTTCCAGATTCTCGTCCATCACGTTGAAGACTGCCCAGAGCACGATATCCACGCCCTTGCTCTTACCATATTCTATGAGCTTAGGCAGCTGGATATCGTCTATTGGTTTCAGAATGCTTCCCTCTTTCGAGTTGTACCATCCTTCATCGAGGACGATGTATTCCAAACCATGATTATGAGCAAAATCTATATAATATTTGTAAGTTTCGAAGTTGATGCCCGCCTTGAAATCCACCCCTTTCAGATTCCAGTCGTTCCACCAGTCCCAAGCCACCTTTCCCGGTTTGATCCAGGAAGTATCTCCTATCTTGTTGGGTGCAGCCAGGGCATATACCAGATTGTTGGTCGGCATCTGGGTATCGTGCTCTGTGATGGCGAAGATGCGCCAAGGATAATTGCGCTTGCCGGTGCTGGTTGCGATGTAATCGTGGGTACTCTTCACGTGGCTCATGTGTCGCCAAGGGTAGTAAGCCATTTCCTTAGGATAAGGAGCGAAGGCGGCTCTCAGAATTCCCTTCTCTTGATCCTGTTCGCTGCTGTTAGCTTTCAGCCACATGCCCGGATACTTCTCCAGATCGCTCTCCAGGATGGTAACCTTAGCCTTGCCGCAATCTATGGTTGCCGGCAGGAAAGCTAAATCCTGCTTGGCGGTATCGAGTCGGGTCTCGTGATAGATATTCTGGAAAGCCATGGCAAAAGGCTTTTCGGGAGTCGTAGTGTATGGCAGCCATGCCTTCTTGTCCTTGCCGAACTGGTAGGCGGCTGTTTCGTTCAGAATGATGGTCTTGCCTTTTCGCTGTGTATAGAATCGGTAAGCCACTCCCTCATCGTAAGCTCTCAGGATGATGCCGAAACCGTTCTTCAGTTTCAGGTTCAGTTCCTGATAGCTGGTTTCGATGCTTGGCTGGCGATAGAACGGTGCCTGGATGGTTTCCTTGTGGTTGGAGATTTTGCGGCTCGCAACCTTCGGGTTCTTGCCCAAGTCCATTCCATCGCTCAGCACTACACCTATTGAAGACTCCTGCAAGAGCTTGGAGCCGTTATATTTAAAACTTAATGAGAGAGCTTTGTCTGTGTTCAGTTCTGCCACAATCTTCCCGTCAGGCGATTTCACCTGATAGTTTTCTGCTGATGCCGTAGCCCCTATATATAATAAGGTGGCGATGAAGAATAGTTTTTTTACCATAACTTTCTAGGTTTATTATGTTTTGTCTTTTTTGTTGCTTGCTTATTCAGGTAAACGTTTGCTTATTCAGAGAAACGTTTTTGCCTTTTCGGCGAACCTTTTTCGTTTCTGCTGCAAAATTACTAAGAGAATCGGTGATTTGATGGAAATAAAGTCCAAAAGACTGCAAAAATCGTATCAAAGGGGTGCAACTAGACGATTTTGTTATCTTTGTGCACGATACTTTTACGACAGCACGTTTTTTTTCTGTTATTTTGCAGCCAGAAAATTAAACGAAACAAAAATAAACCTAGAAGATATGGATTTAAAGCAGTTTACATTATTGATAGGTGTAGCCAGTTTGCCATCCCTGGCAACGGCAGCCACTGTTTATCGCACCATCTCCAAGGTGGCTGCGGTAGCAGTGGATTGTCCGGTGGGCACAGTTCCCCGACTTCCTAATCTCGTGTGGGTAACCTATTCTGATGGTTATTCAGAGTATCGCCAGGTACGCTGGGCTAACTCTCCGCTTGCTGATGAGCAGGCTGAGGCTGATGCGCAGAAGCATCCTGCCGGAAGCCAATACGAGATTGGTGGTTTTGTGATTGGTGATGAGACTACCGACAATGGTTATCCTGTCAAGGCACAAATCAAGGTGGTGGCTGGAGGCTATCAGACTCCGGAAAAGGAAGTGGCTCATACCTTCTCGCTCGCTGATGTGAGCATAGACGGTGACAATCGACTCACCCACAACCGCGATGAGGCTATCCGCGAGATCTGTTCCTGGGATGTTACCCAGCAACTCTACAACTATCGCGATACCTACGGACTCAGTACCGAAGGTTATACCAAGAGCGACGGCTGGGATTCGCCAGACACCAAGCTCAAGGGGCATGGATCTGGTCACTATATGTCGGCTATCGCACAGGCATACGCCGTGGCTACCAATCCTGAGCAGAAAGCCATCCTCCGCAAGAACATCACCCGAATGGTGAATGAGTTGCGAGAGTGTCAGGAGAAGACCTTTGTGTATAATAAGGATCTGAAGCGCAACTGGGAGGCTCGTGATTTCGCTCCTGAGGCAGAACTTAGAGATATGAAGGGCACCTGGGCTGCTTTTGATGAGTATAAGAAGCACCCTGAACAGTATGGATATGGCTATATCAACGCCATTCCGGCTCAGCATTGTGCTCTTATCGAGATGTATCGTGCCTACAACAACTCCGATTGGGTTTGGGCACCTTATTATAGTGTACACAAGCAGCTTGCCGGTCTGATAGACATCGCCACCTACTTTGATGATAAGGAAATCTGCGACAAGGCTCTCCTCATCGCCAAGGATATGGGACTCTGGGTATGGAACCGTATGCACTACCGCACTTATGTGAAGCAGGACGGCACCCAGGATGAGCGCAGAGCCAAGCCGGGCAACCGCTACGAGATGTGGGACATGTATATCGCCGGTGAGGTGGGAGGTATGAGTGAATCGCTCTCCCGTCTTTCTGAGATGGTTTCCAATCCGGATGAGAAGGCGAAGCTCCTCGAGGCAGCCAACTGTTTCGATGCACCTAAGTTCTATGATCCGCTGAGCAAGAACATCGACGACATCCGCACCCGCCATGCCAACCAGCATATTCCGATGATTATCGGAGCGTTGCGCAGTTATAAGAGTAATCAGAAGCCATACTATTACAATCTGGCTGAGAACTTCTGGAGTCTGGTACAGGGCAGATACATGTATGCGATGGGTGGTGTTGGAAATGGAGAGATGTTCCGTCAGCCATACACACAGATTCTGAGTATGGCAACCAACGGGCTGCAGGAAGGCGAATCGGAGGCTTATCCGGATATCAACGAAACCTGCTGTGCATATAATCTCGTCAAGCTGAGCAAGGATTTGAACTGCTATAACCCTGACAATGCGCAGTATCTCGACTATATCGAGCGCACGCTGTACAATCAGATTATCGGTTCGCTCAATCCGGACCAGTATCAGACCTGCTATCAGTATGCAGTAGGATTGAATGCTACCAAGCCATTCGGCAACGAGACTCCTCAGAGTACCTGCTGCGGCGGTACAGGTTCTGAAAACCATACCAAGTACCAGCAGTCGGCTTATTTTGCCAACGATCATACACTCTGGGTAGGTCTCTATATGCCAACCACCCTTCGCTGGAAGGAGAAGGGCGTGACCATCAAGCAGGATTGTCTGTGGCCGGCACAGCATTCAGCCATCAAGATAACGGAAGGCGAGGGCGATTTCACCCTGAAACTCCGTGTTCCATACTGGGCTACTCAAGGTTTCTCCATCAAGGTGAACGGCAAGGAAGTAGCAAAGAGCTATCAGCCTAGCACCTATCTAGAACTGGAGCAGAAACACTGGAAGGTGGGCGATGTCGTGGAAATCGACATGCCATTCAGTAAGCATGTCGAGTATGGTGCCGACAAGCTTTCGAGCGATGTGGCAAGTATGGACGGTACTCCGCTGAAGACATCCTGGGTAGGAACCCTGATGTACGGACCATTGGTGATGGCAGGTACAGGCGCACAGACCTGGAACCAGGCTACGCTGAACATCGATTCCCGATTGAGCAAGATTACCGTGGGTGAATCGAACGGCGTGACTACAGGTGCAGGAGCCAATCTCCTTACCCTGAAACTGGATGGCAAGGAATTCCAGCCAGACTATTACCGTAACGCCAACAGCACTCACTACTACCGCATCAACCTGACCGATGCCAAGAGCAAGAAGAGCAAGAAGGTGAAGATAGATTTCACCGAGTTGAATTCTCTTCTGAATCTTGCCGCAGAGCGCAAGGCTGACCAGGAGAAGTGGAATGCCCTCTCTCAGAAGGTTCCGGAGTATGCTCCATGGGCACCGTTCGGATATGAGCGCATGCAGAAGGTGATGGCTCAGGCACAGGAGCTGGTGGCAAAGGGCAAGAAGAAGGTTACCCTGGATGAACTGGAAGGCACTACTGCCATCCTGAATCGTGCCATCAATACGATGCGCCCTGGCAACCTTGCCGAGATGGAAGACCTCCGAGAACTTTCCGGCCTGCTTCGCCGTGCCGGTTGGCCGGATGAAAATACCAGTGCAGAACTCAAGGAAGCCATCAGTTATGGCAGAATGGTTCAGAAATACGTGACCGACGGAAGTGGAACCCACGATATGATCCATGCCGCTGTGGGAAAACTGAAGAAGGCGATGAAACAATAAAGACATTGAAGCAACAAAACAATAAAACATTAAAGACAACAAAGACATCATTTAGAATAAACAACATTTGAGAGTAGCAAAATCGGCTTAAAAGACGAAAATATCGTCCAATCTGAGCGATTTAGACGATATTTTCACTCTTTTAGACGATAATGTGGCATAATATGCAAAATATTGTGTTACTTTGCAATCGAAATTTAAACAATAATAAACCTAGCAAAAATAGAAAATGAGACAGACACAAAAAATCTCAGGCTTTGTACATAGCCAAGCTTATGTTAAAGCCATCGCGTGTTTGGTCCTTGCATGTGGGGGGGCATTACCTACTCTAGCTGCAAATGAGACCTTATCAAGCCCTAAGGTAGAAAATGTTCAGCAGAACGAAGTTACCGTAAAGGGTGTAGTGAAGGATGCCAATGGTGAACCAATCATTGGTGCGAGTGTTATTGAAAAAGGCAACGCCAAGAATGGTACAGTTACCGATCTTGATGGTAACTATACCTTAAAGGTAAAGCGTGGCGCTACCTTGACAATCTCCTATATCGGATTTATTAGTCAGGAAACCAAAGGTGGTAATATCATTTTGGAAGAAGACTTAAAGTCTTTGAGCGAAGTGGTCGTTATCGGTTATGGTACCCAGAAGAAAGCTGATGTAACTTCTGCTGTTGTCAGTGTGAAGGCAGAGGACTTTACCAAGGGTAACTTCAATGATGCAGGTGACCTTATTAAAGGTAAGGTGGCTGGTTTGACCATTACAAAACCTTCTGGTGACCCAGGTGCAACAACTCAGATTAGTCTTCGTGGTATAGCAACTGTATCAGGCAATGCTCAACCTTTGGTTTTGGTTGATGGTGTTCCTGGTTCTTTATCATCGGTACCACCTGAGAATATTGCATCTATCGATGTGTTGAAAGATGCTTCTGCAGCGGCTATTTATGGTACCCGTGGTGCAGGTGGTGTCATCATCATTACTACAAAAACCGGTCAGCGTGAGCAGCGTACGGAAGTGACATATAATGGTTATGTTTCTTTCTCTAATTGGGCAAAGAAGGCAGATTTTATGACTTCTTCAGATATTCGTGCCGGTAAAACTACTTTTAACGATGAAGGCTATGATACTGATTGGCTCGATGCAATCAGTCGTGTAGGTGTTACTCAAAATCACAGTATATCTTTGAGTGGTGGTAATGCCAAGACTTCTTATTTCGGAAACTTCACCTACCGTAAGGCTGAGGGTGTAATGAAGAAGACGGGTAATGAGTCAATGAGTGTAGCTTTTGATATGAGTCACTGGATGCTCAATGATATGTTGAAATTGAACATCAAGGTGAATGCTGACCAATATCAATAT
>URYG01000130.1 GCA_900551985.1 uncultured Prevotella sp.
GCTGGAAATAGAATACAGCGAGGCAGACGACCATGTCTATATGACGGGACCTGCTGCCTTCGTTTTCGAAGGAGAAATAGAGACACTTTGAACTTGAAACATTGAACTTGGAACTGTATGATATGTCTTTTTAAAAGAAGTGACAGCTAAAAAGTTCTATCTCAATAGTAATCATAAAGTTCAATGTTCAAATCTCAAAGTTCAATGTAAACAAGAGCAAACTTAAATAACAAAGGTTGATAAAAAGACCGCAATAAAGGAGAACAAAAATATGGCATTAGTTAATGAACATTTCCTGAAGTTGGCTAGCAATTACTTGTTTGCCGACATCGCAAAGAAGGTAAACGCTTACAAGATTGCCCACCCGAAGCAACGAGTTATCAGTCTGGGCATCGGTGATGTAACCCAGCCCCTCTGCCCTGCTGTCATCGAGGCGATGCACAAGGCTGTGGATGAGATGGCTGTTCAGGCTTCCTTCCGAGGCTACGGTCCGGAGCGAGGCTACGACTTCCTCCGTGAGGCTATCATCAAGAACGACTTCCTGCCTCGCGGCATTCATCTGGATGCCAACGAGGTGTTCGTAAACGACGGAGCCAAGAGCGACACAGGAAATATCCAGGAGATTTTGAGATGGGATAACAACATCGGCGTCACCGACCCGATTTATCCAGTATATATAGACTCTAACGTGATGATTGGCAGAGCGGGAGTCTTTGAGAACGGCAAGTGGAGCAATGTAACCTACATGCCTTGCGATGAGAGCGACGACTTCATCCCTCAGATTCCAGACCACCGCGTGGATATGATTTATCTCTGTTATCCAAACAATCCAACGGGTACAGTCATCTCGAAGGAAGAACTCAGAAAATGGGTGAACTACGCTATCAAGAACGAGAGCATCATCCTATACGATGCAGCCTACGAGGCATACATCACCGACCCAGATATTCCTCATTCTATCTACGAGATTCGTGGAGCCAGAAAGGTGGCCATCGAATTCCACAGTTATTCCAAGACTGCCGGTTTCACCGGTGTACGCTGTGGATACACCATCGTTCCAAAGGAATTGAAGGCCAAGACTTTGACCGGTGAGGAAGTGGCATTGAATCCTATCTGGGACCGCCGCCAGTGCACCAAGTTTAATGGAACCAGCTATATCAGCCAGCGTGCTGCCGAAGCCATCTACACCCCTGAGGGTAAGGAGCAGGTGAAGGCTACCATCAATTACTATATGGAGAACGCCCACTTTATGAGAGCGGAACTTCAGAAACTCGGACTGAGAGTATATGGTGGCGAGAATGCTCCATATCTCTGGGTGAAGACTCCTAACGATACACCAAGCTGGAAGTTCTTCGAGGAGATGCTCTATGGCGCAAGCGTAGTCTGCACCCCAGGTGTCGGCTTCGGTCCATCAGGCGAAGGCTACATCCGTCTTACCGCCTTCGGTGAGCACGAAGACTGCAAGGAGGCCATGGAGAGAATCGCCAAATGGCTGGGAAAATAAAACTTCCACAGATAATACGAATTAAAAATATAGAATATCAGAAATTTTAAATTATATAAGGTATGAGCAACTTAAGATTTGAAGCTGTTTCAGAGGCTTCCAAGAGAAAGCCTGTTGAGGTAACCGCTCCTAGCGAGCGACCAAGTGAATTCTTCGGAAAGAAGGTATTCAACCGACAGAAGATGTACAAGTATCTCCCTGCAGACGTCTATGAGAAACTGGTAGATGTCATCGACAACGGAGCTCGTCTCGACCGTAACATCGCCAACGCCGTAGCCAAAGGCATCAAGCAGTGGGCTGACGAGAATGGCGTAACCCACTACACCCACTGGTTCCAGCCATTGACAGAAGGTACTGCCGAGAAGCACGATGCCTTCATCGAGCACGATGGCAAGGGTGGTATGATCGAGGAATTTTCAGGTAAGTTGCTCGTTCAGCAGGAGCCTGATGCTTCTTCATTCCCATCTGGCGGTATCCGCTCTACCTTCGAGGCCCGCGGTTATTCTGCATGGGATCCAACATCTCCTGTATTCATCATCGACGATACACTCTGTATCCCTACAGTCTTCATCTCTTATACAGGTGAGGCTCTCGACTATAAGGCTCCATTGCTCCGTGCATTGCATGCCGTAAACGTAGCAGCCACAGAGGTTTGCCACTATTTCAACCCAGATGTCAAGAAGGTTGTTTCCAACCTCGGTTGGGAGCAGGAGTACTTCCTGGTAGATGAGAGCTTGTATGCAGCACGTCCTGACCTGATGTTGACAGGCCGCACCCTGATGGGTCACGATTCTGCCAAGAACCAGCAGATGGACGACCATTACTTCGGTGCCATCCCAGAGCGTGTTCAGGCATTCATGAAGGATTTGGAAATCCAGGCTCTCGAGCTCGGTATTCCTTGCAAGACCCGTCACAACGAGGTAGCACCAAACCAGTTTGAGTTGGCACCTATCTTCGAGGAGACCAACCTTGCCGTTGACCACAACATGCTCTTGATGAGCTTGATGAAGAAGGTGGCTCGCCATCACGGTTTCCGCGTACTTCTCCATGAGAAGCCATTTGCAGGCATCAACGGTTCCGGTAAGCACAACAACTGGAGTCTCGCTACAGATACTGGCATTCTGCTCCATGGTCCAGGCAAGACACCTGAGGACAACCTCCGCTTCGTAGTCTTCATCACAGAGACTTTGATGGGTGTATATAAGCACAACGGTTTGCTCAAGGCTTCTATCATGAGCGCAACCAATGCTCATCGTCTGGGCGCCAACGAGGCACCTCCAGCAATCATCTCTTCATTCCTCGGCAAGCAGTTGACCGACCTTCTCGAGCACATCGAGAAAGCCGACAAGAAGGATCTCTTCACCGTGGCTGGCAAGCAGGGCATGAAGTTGGATATCCCAGAGATTCCAGAGTTGATGATTGATAACACCGACCGTAACCGTACATCACCATTCGCCTTCACCGGTAACCGTTTCGAGTTCCGTGCCGTAGGTTCTGAGGCTAACTGTGCATCAGCAATGATCGTATTGAACACAGCTGTAGCCGAGGCTTTGACCGACTTCAAGAAGCGTGTGGATGAGTTGATTGCCAAGGGTGAGGATCAGACTTCTGCCATCATCGATATCGTTCGTCAGGATTTGAAGACCTGCAAGCCAATCCGTTTCGACGGTAATGGTTACTCAGATGAGTGGGTAGAGGAAGCTGCTAAGCGTGGTTTGGACTGCGAGAAGAGCTGTCCAAAGATCTTCGAGCGTTATCTCGCCCCTGCATCTATCAAGATGTTCGAGGATATGGGTGTCATGAAGAAGAACGAGTTGGAAGCTCGTAACGAGGTGAAATGGGAGACCTACACCAAGAAGATTCAGATTGAGGCTCGTGTGATGGGCGATTTGAGCATGAACCACATCATTCCTGTGGCTACTCACTATCAGAGTCAGTTGGCTAAGAATGTGGAGAACATGATTGACATCTTCGGTGCAGAGGAAGGCAAGAAGTTGACAGCCCGCAACATCAACATCATCAAGAAGATTGCCGAGCGCACTCAGATCATCGAGACAGGTGTTGAGGAGTTGGTAAATGCCCGCAAGGTAGCCAACAAGATTGAGAGCGAGCACGACAAGGCAATTGCTTATCATGATACGGTAGCTCCAAAGATGGAGGAAATCCGTTATCAGATTGATAAGTTGGAGTTGGCTGTTGCCGATGAGCTCTGGACATTGCCTAAGTATCGTGAGCTTCTCTTCATCAGATAACAAGCAATTTTCTGGTTTAATTATAAGGTCAAGTTTTCGTTTAAGAAAAAGAAAACGCAAAAGCTCTTTAAAGAGCTACTCTTCATCAGATATAACAAAGAACGATCAATCTATTTCTTTTATTGGTTGTTTAAGTTTGCGCGGAGTGTGGTTGTGAAATCACGCTCCGCTTTTTTGTTTTCTCCAAGCTGGGCATACCACAACTATGCTATTTTTCATCTGCCACAATCACATTCCTGGCAGTTTCTTTCTTTTATACATCAGAATCTAATCACACACATTTCTCCATCAACACAAAGGTGATGAAGCCAAGGAGAAGAGCGTAGGTGGCTTGTTTCTGGAAACCATGGGCATGAGTTTCGGGAATCATCTCATCGCTCGTTACATAAAGCATGGCGCCACCGGCAAAACCCAGCATCACGGGGAGAAAGGTGGAAGAGGCGGAACCCAAACCGAAACCTAACAGGATGCCTGCCACTTCGAGCAAGGCGATGAAAATGGAGATGAAGAAGGTGCGGGCTGCAGAAACGCCTGCCATCATCAGAGGAGCGATGATTACCATACCCTCAGGGATGTTCTGAAGGGCGATACCGAAGGAAACGCCCCACTCCGTTGCTCCTTCCGAAGAACAGACACTCACTCCAGCTGCCATTCCCTCGGGCAGTTTGTGCAGGGCTATCGCCATCACGAAAAGCATCACGTGGCTGAGTCTGGCATTGTTGCGATGTTCCTCGGGGTCAAGTCCCGTGATATGATGAAGATGGGGAGTCACCAGGTCGAGCACGTTCAGGAATAAGGCTCCTGCCATCACGCCGATTACTACCAGCCACCATAATGCAGTCTGTTCAAAGGCCGGCACTATCAGTCCCAACGTGGAGGCAGCCAACATGATTCCGGCACAATAACCCAACACCGCATCGTTCCATTTATGAGGCAACTCCTTGACGAAGAATCCCAGAATGGCACCTATAATCGTGGCACCACAGAGTCCGGCAGCACTTATCAATACGTTTGTCATAATCAATGAAATATATCGAAGTTATCCAGTTAAATACATGAAGATGCAGATACATCATAGAAGATAAAAAAAGCATGGACAACCTCACGGTCACCCATGCCCATCTATTTCGTATCTGATCTATTCTATGATAATTGTGTTTTGTTATGGTGAAATTGGTTCACATCAATTTCATATCATCGCTTCTATTTCAACTTCTTATAACCGTAAGCTGCATTATTGCCCAACTGCTCTTCAATGCGGATAAGCTGGTTGTACTTAGCCATACGGTCGGTACGGCTCATAGAACCCGTCTTGATCTGTCCTGAGTTAGTTGCAACGGCAATATCAGCAATCGTAGTATCCTCGGTTTCACCAGAACGATGGGAAGTAACGGTGGTGTAACCATGGCGATGAGCCATCTCGATAGCATCCAGTGTCTCGGTAAGAGAACCAATCTGGTTTACCTTGATGAGGATAGAGTTGGCTGCGCCCATCTTGATACCCTTCTCCAGGAACTTCACATTGGTAACAAAGAGGTCGTCACCTACCAACTGGCAACGGTCGCCGATGGCAGCTGTCAACTTCACCCAGTTGTCCCAATCGTTCTCATCAAGACCATCCTCGATAGAATCGATAGGATATTTGGTAATCAGTTCTTCCAGGAACTTGATCTGCTCGGCAGCAGTCAGTTTCTTACCATTAGGGTCCTTTTTCTTGCCATCCTTCAACTGGCGGTAATCGTAGAACCACTCACCATTCTCCTGAACGGCAAACTCGCTGGCAGCGCAGTCCATGGCAATCTTCACATCCTTTCCTGGCTCATAACCGGCATCCTTGATAGCCTGGCAGATGCTGTCGAGCGCATCCTCGATACCATCGAGCGCAGGGGCGAAACCGCCCTCATCGCCCACGGCAGTAGAAAGTCCGCGGCTCTTCAGGAGCTTAGCCAAGGCATGGAACACCTCAGCACCCATACGGATAGCCTCCTTCTCGGAAGGTGCACCCACAGGACGGATCATAAACTCCTGGAAGGCGATAGGCGCATCAGAGTGAGCACCACCATTGATGATGTTCATCATAGGAACAGGAAGGGTGTAAGTATTGCAACCGCCGATGTAGCGATACAATGGGATATGGAGATACTCAGCAGCAGCATGAGCCACAGCCAGAGAAACACCGAGGATGGCATTGGCACCCAGGTTTGACTTGGTCTTGGTGCCGTCGAGTTCCAACATCTTATAATCGATGGCACGCTGCTCCAAAGCAGAGAAGCCAACCAAAGCAGGAGCAATTACCTGATTCACGTTTTCTACTGCCTTCAAGACGCCCTTGCCGCCATAGCGGTTCTTGTCGCCATCACGAAGTTCCAAAGCCTCGTTCTCGCCAGTTGATGCACCAGAAGGAACCGATGCACGACCTACGACACCTGACTTCAATGAAACTTCAACCTCTACTGTAGGATTGCCACGAGAATCCAAGATTTCTCTTGCATGAACATTTTCGATAATCATAATACTATAATACTTTTAATTACATTAAACATTTCTTATTTCTGAGTGCAAATTTAGGTATTATCTGGCAAACCACCAAATTTCGGACACCATAAAAAGTAGGTATTCGCCCGAAAATACCTATTTATAGGTAAGAAGAGACATCTGCCCTATCATGAACAATTGAATTATTGCAGTTCGTCTAAGTAATAACTGATTCTTCCGCCCTCGTCACCTATCTGCACATTGGCATCATACCAGGAGATAATCTGGAGCTTGTAATATCTCTCGCCATCCCACGAACGGATTACGTAGGTATGGAAAGAAGGAGTATATACTGGAGGTGGACCAGAGAAACTCATTGCCTTTTCGAGTACCGGATTGCCGCTTACCAACTGCTTGGCAGGTCCGTTGTTCGGGTCGAACCAAGGGTTCTCTTTCATATCCAGTTTGTTGGCGATGCAATACTTGTTCCAGTCGTTCTGCGACATGGTGACATAGACGCTTGCTGAATCATCCACGGCGAAAGTCATGTTGTGTTCTGCCAGATAAGCATCCACCTGCGCCTTGCTCGTCCACTTGTCATATTCGCCATAGCCCAGGTCGGCAGCACCGCCCTTGCCTATGCCGCTTGTTCCACTGTTGGTTCGCAGCTGGTAACCATCAAAGGCAAGGTCCCACTCCGTAGCAGGATAAGCCATCGTATTGGGGTCATCCTCCATGTTCTCCATCACCATAATGCTGCTTGCCTGGCGCTTCACCGTCTTATAGGTTAACTTGCCAGTGGCTTGATTCTTGGTAAAGATGGTATCGCCGTTTGCATCACGCTCTGCATCCTCGAAGATGTTCTTCTGTACGCCCTCGCTCCAATACTTTACAAGTTTAGCTGTACCTTTATAATGGAAATACTCCTCTATTGGCTTGCCATCAATAAAGGCGATGACACTCTGGTTAGGATTCAGCACATTATAGCGATGTCCCGTCTTCAGGTCAAAATAGAGCCAGTCGTTGGTAACACCCGTGCTATAACCTGTTTTTCGGGGCAAGGTATGACCTGTGAAGTCCTCAGCCTCATAAGATACGCAGCTCGTCATTGCGGCTGCCACACCTATTATATATAGTAATGCTTTCTTCATCATTTCTTCTTTCTAAATGCTTTTACCAATTCATCTACCAACACTTCCACCTGCACATGCGCCTTGGCTCCTGCCGTGGCTGGCACGTTAAACATGGTGATGCCCGAACCTAAGGTCTTTGGTACATAGTTAAAGATGTTATCCACACCCACCGTTACCTTTACCTTATTATAGAAGGTCTGAATCACCGACAGGTTGCACAATACATACTGAGGCAACTGGCAGCGAAAGTAGGCATCGTGGCTCTCACCGTTTACAGAGAGTCGGTCCTGCACATCAAACTTCTTCTCACCCATGTAGCTTGCCGAGAAGGTGGCGCCCAGTCGGTAGTTTTTCTTGTTGTACTTATAGTCGAGGCTCGCCGTAGCAGCATGAGGCGAAGTGGTGTTCACCTGGATGCCATCCGTCTTGCTCACGTTCACGTAGCTGTAGGTGGCATTCATTGTGAAGTGGTTGAGGAAGTGCCAGCGCATGATGGTCTCCAGACCGATGAGGTTCTGCTTGGCGAGGTTGGTATATTCAAAGTTATACTGCATGTCGTAGATGCGCCATACGCCCTCTATCTTCTTGCGGAAGAAGTTGCCATACACATTGCCCGAGATGAAGAAGTTATCGTTCGAGTACTCTGTGCCCAGGCTCACGTAGTTGTTCTTCTCAGGCTTCAGGTCCTCGTTACCCTTGATCATGAACATGCCGAGGTGGTCCCAGTTGAAGAACAGCTCCTTGATGCTTGGCGAACGGTAGCCCATCGAGTAGTTGGCTCTCCATGCCCAGTGCTCCGAAGGACTCCACTTGAAGGCAATCTTAGGCATCGCCATCAGTCCGAAGGCACGGCTGAAGTTGGTTCTCACACCTGCCGAAACCATCCAGTGGTCGTTCATCGTCCACTCGTCCTGCAGGAAAGCCTCCGTCTCTTTTAATGAACGGGTGCGCATGATGTGGGAGGCATCGCCGTTGAATCGGTCGCTCGTCAGGTCATCGCTCAGGTGCTCGATACCGAGGATGAGGTCGTGGCCCTCGAACTTCTGCGAGGTGATGGAGAGGCGAGGCTGGAAGATACGGCTCTTATACACCTTGGTACGCTCGTCGATGCGCTCGTGACGCTTGAAGCGGTCGTAGAAGTCGCCATGAAGGGAGGCGGTAATCTTGAACCAATCCTTAAATGTATATTTAATCTTAGTACCAGCTGTCCAGTCACGCGCCTGACTGAAGGTCATGTCCTGAATGAGGTCGTAGGTGTTCATATAGAACGCACTACCGTAGGCAAGAATCTCCAGGTTCTTGAAAGGGTCGTAAAATACCTTCTGCGATACCGAGATATGCTCTGTGCCCTCGATGCCCATTGGCGGACGGGAAGCCACGCTGGTAATGGTCACGTCGTGGTCGAGCCAAGGGTTCGCCTCTTGGGTATAGACCTTCTTGTCGTTCTCCGCCTGGTACATGTAGAAGGCATCACTCGAAGAATACCACACGTCGGTCTGCGAGGTCACCTTGCCTGCATTGAATCCTGCCGATACCCAGCTCTGCAGGTTCGGACATC
>URYG01000131.1 GCA_900551985.1 uncultured Prevotella sp.
TTTTACAGTAAACTTCTTATATTTAGAACTTAATCCAGGTCAGCTTCTTCCATATTCCCTCGAAAGGACCATGGGAGTGATACTTGAGCCAGAGGTTGGAGAAGAGACACTGTACTACCACCATGGCGATGCCCACAAAGAAGGCATAGGTGATGCCAAGCTTCGTCTGAAGATTGAAGCCATAATAGGCAAACAGTCCGCAACCGATGATAGACTGGAGGAAATAGTTGGTCAAACTCATCTTACCAAACTGGCGCAGGAACGACAATCCCTTTCTGAACCATTCCTTTCCATACCACAACAATACGAATCCTGATACTACAAACGAGAGGATGAAGAAGTTGTAGATAGGATAAAGCCAATTGTTCCATGTTTCCATGTGGCGCACATCAGCGATGCCGCCCACGATCAATACCAGGATGGAAACCACCAGCACCTTCTTCCACAAAGCCAGATTGTTGTTCTCATTGTAGAACCAACGCTTTCTGCCCACCAGCATTCCGAGTATGAAGAGGCAGATGGTCTGCGTATGTCTTCCCTTCATCATGCACCAGTAATAAGTAGCCACCTGTCCGTATCGCAGGTTACCATAGGCATTCTCCAGGAAACTGCCGTGCTGATGACCATTGTACATATTTCCATACACCTCTCTCAACGACGACGCATCTACCTGCCATCCCGAAATGAGGGAATAGATTTCTATCGGTTGGATAAAGAGGAAGGCAACCACCCACCAGAGCCATTTGGTAGGAAGATAACTCAATGGGATGAGAACCAGTCCATAGATGGCATAGGAAAAGAGGATGTCGCCATCAAAGAAGGCTGTATTCACGATACCGAGCATTGCCAGCAGGAACATTCGCCAGGCGAATCTACCCGAAAAGCAATTTCCACGCTGCTGCTGGTTATCATTCATGATAAAGAAGCTCAATCCGAAGAGCAGGGCAAAGATGCCATACATCTTTCCCGACAGCAGCAATGCCAGCACATCTGCCATCCAATCATCACACCCCAGCGTATAAGCATGCGCTATGCTTCCATCGTACATATTGAAATGCTCCACGGAGTGATAGAGAATAATACCTGCCACTGCCAATCCTCGCAAGGCATCAGCCACATCAATACGGCTGTTTTTCAATCCTAATGTCTTGTAAAAATTCATTTTGATATTGTATGTTAGTTATTTATTAGCCCACAAAGGTATAACATTTTATTGGAAAAAGCGAATAAATCAGCCTTTTCCTTAGTTATTCGTCAGAAAAAGAGTTATTCGTCAGAAAAAGTGTGGGAAATTGTCGATTATTCGTTAGAAAAAGTGTGGACTTCTACAGATATTCGTTAGAAAAAGTGTGAAGTTCATGCGATTATTCATCAGAAAAAATGCAAATTAACACAATTTTATTTAACGAATAAAAGCTTCGATTCTGACCTTTCCGTCAGAATCGAAGTGCAAGCCAATCATCGAACTTCACGTTCTGGAAGGTGTGGATGCCCAGTTTCTCGGCAGCCTCACAGTTTTCCTTCAGATCATCGATGAAGAGGGTTTCATCGGGATGGATGTTCGCCTGCCTGATTACCTCCTCATAAATGCGGGCATCAGGTTTTGCCAGATGCATTCTCTGAGAGAGGAAGCAGTGCTCAAAATAATCCTCTACCCCATAGTTCTGATAAGGGAAGAGATACTCCACGCAATAATCCCAATGTATATCAATGGTATTGCTCAGGAGGAAGAGGCGATAGCCAGCCTTCTTCAATTGCAGGAGTCGCTCCTTTTTCTCATCAGGAATCACCACCAGCATCTTGTTGGCTGCATCGATGATGTCTTCATTCGCCACATCAGTCCCTGTCAACTTACGAGCCGCATCACAGAATTCTTCGGTGGTAATCATTCCCACACCCAGTTTGCTCATCAGCTTCATTCCCTCACTCTGAGGATTCGGATCAACCAACTCCCCCATTCCTATCGCCTTGAAAGCCCCGATGCATCCTTCCGGATTGAGCTTCACCAAGACATTACCTAAATCGAATATGATATTCTTGTATTGCATAATCTAAAAATTATATCTTACTCTCAATGATATCCATTTTCTGCCTATCAGTCAATTTTATCTTCTCATTTATCTTCTCATTTATCTTCTCATTTATCTTCTCATTTATCTTCTTTCTTGCACGAAGTTTCATAGCTATATAAACATCGTTCAGTCGATATTCCTCTCCTTCCTGAATGATAAGCCCTTCATCAGTCCGCTGTTGATCACCTCCTAGCTTAGCAAGCCGACTTTTTGCAATAGGGCAAAGGTACAGAAAATATTTCATCTAAGCAAATAAAATGAGAAAAACTTATGCTTTTGGGATTCCGAAAGTAGATTATTCCTTCCTTTCTCAAGCTCTTGTATTAGCCTATCCCCCTTCTCCGTCCAACATTTTGTAAACAATATTCCCAAGAAAGGAAATCTGGCAAAAACACCCGAAAAATGGGGAAAGAAGAGATTGAGAATTTTTCCTTAAGGGTTTTTATTTTTTTCCTTAAGGGAAAATAGTTTTTTCCTTAAGGGAAAAGTTTTCTTCTCTTAAGATATTTTCGAGCCGCGACTAAACTGTAAACAAAAAGTGGCAATCGGAAACCCAGTTGCCACTTTTTTAGTTTATTTCTCTTTAGGATAAGGAAGAGAATTATATTTGAACTCTATTCCCCCATCAGTTTCTTATATTCACTCTCATAAATCTTATATTGCGTCTTTGCCTCTATCAGGTTACTCGAAGCTTCCTGCCACTGACTGTGGGCATCGAGAAGATCGGTGAGGGTAGCCATGGAATTATCAAAACGCAATCGCAGATTCTTCAGGTTGTCGGTGGCTTGCGTCAGTCCACGCTCGGCTGTTTCGATGAGCCGGTAACTATCCTGCACATTGAGCAATGCCTGCTGGTTCTGGATGCCGAGCAATCGGGCATTCTTCTGCAAGTCGAGCTGGGCATTCTGCAAGTCAAACTTAGCCTTTCTGATGCGCTTCGCCTCCTTGCCCCAATGCCACAAAGGCACAGACACGGTTGCCATCAGCATCGGAGCACCACCGGAAATCTCACTCTTGTAGGAGTAACCCTCCTGCTGACCTTTCATATATGCCCAACCATATTGGGAATACTGGGCAACAAGTGCCACGGTTGGCAGGTAGCCGGCTCGTGCCTTTCTAATCTCCAGTTCCTTCGCCTTGATGCCCTGCTGCAAGAGCTGGTATTCAGGACGGAAAGTCAAGGAAGTATTGGCTGATACGATGGATGAATCAACAGATGGAGAGGTGATAGAAGCCAGATCCTTGTCATCTACATCCAGCTGGGTCTTCAAGCCAAGTCCCAACGATGCACAAAGCGACATGCGGCACAGTTCCACTCCATTTCTTGCTTTCTTCAGATTATACTCTATTTGCGAACGCTTGGCATCAATACGCAGCAAATCGCTGTTGGTTGGTAAGCCTGGTAGAAACAATAGTGATAAGGAGGCACAGAGAAAGGATTTTGAATTTGCCGGCTTTAAGGTTCCCGAGAACTTCTGGATGTTCGACCAGTTCATCACAGTGGGTTGCTTCGCATTGACAGAATACTCCAAGGTAAAGCCTTCGGGAGAATACAATACGGAAGACTGCCAATGGTTCGACATTGACAATCTGCCCGAACTGATGTATGACCATGAGGAAATCATCAGGCTTGCCGTCAGGTATCTGCCTATCTTCGCCAACTACTGTCCGATAGGCTACAACCTCCTGCCCGAGAAATTCACGCTTCCGGAAATCCAGAGTCTCTACGAGACGATGCTGAACAAGAAACTGGATAGCCGCAACTTTGCCAAGCGACTGACATCGCTGGGGATAATCATCAAGCTGGATGAGCAGCGCAAGATCGGTGCCCACCGCTCACCTTATTTATATAAGTTTAATAAGGAGAGATATGATGAGGTGATCAAGGATGTTAGCAGCATCATTATCTGATTCTGTTTCAACAAAATAATTCCACTATTGCCACGCTACAAGATAGAAATCTGATATCCAGCTATTTAAGTGTGGCAATAGGGGTATTTTCTATTGCCACTTAATGCCACCTAATGCCACACTACGGCGAAAAACGGTGATTTTTGAAAGAAAAACACAGACTTTTCGAAGAAAAACAGAAAAAAAGAGAGGAAAAGCTTGCATTTCGATTCATTTTTTGTATCTTTGCAACCAACAAGAACAATTCTTGCCGATTCCACCTAGAAGCTTACGACTCCTGTGAAACCACTATTTTTCAATCTTAAATACATAATCCAATGACTCAAGCAGATTTAGTAAGAATTTACTTCGCTAAAGGAGACGCTTACAACTCATGGACCTATTGCTTCAACCAGCAATGTCCACTAGCACAGGAATGCGCACACTATCTTTCAGTGACCTACAAGAGACCGGAACAGACCTCTGGCTATGCCATCTATCCCGACGCTTATCACGACAACAAGTGCGAACACTTCCTGCAACTCCGTATGATGAAAATGGCATACGGATTCGAGAACCTTCTGGATGAGCTGAAACGCAAGGATGAAGGAAGCTTCAGATTGCACATGACTTCCTACTTCGGAAGCAGCACCTCCTACTATCGCTATAAATTAGGACAAGTTGGTCTCGTTCCCGTACAGCAACAGTACATCCTGCAATGGTGCAAGGGACATGGATACACCAATATGAGATTCGACCGATATACAGAAGAGGTTAACTATTAGCAGCCGGCTATCATGAAAGAAATGTACCCATGAACATGAACACTCATACCCATGAACATGAGCATCCGTACCCGTGTACATGAGTATGAATGCCCGAGTACATGAGTATGAGTGCCCGAGACTATGAGTACTTTTGCCCGGAATATCCGGGCACTTTTGCCCAAGGCTCCGGGCAAGTCTGGGCAAATGCCTGGAGCAACATACCTAACACCAGAAAACTGATGTTAGAGCCTTGGTTGCAACCCAAAAGCAACGCTATCTGTAATCACAAGTAACACCCTTTCAATATTTTAGCAGAAGTATGAAGTTTACTATCATAAGAACCAACAAACAGAACAAGTTGATGGTAAGTACGAAAACCATTGACAGTTTTCTGGAACGTATCGCCAAAGACGATTCGAAACAGAGTGTCGCCAATTTCAGGATGAGCGTGCCCCTGATGGAAGGCGATTATCAGTTTTATAAAGGCATCAATGAATGGCAACACGTTTATCCAGCCGCTGAGTTCGGAAAGGATGAAAGCGACAACCTTGTATTCAAAAAATCAAACGGACTGCTGATGCTCCACTTCATCCACCTGATGACTGATCAGGAGATAGAAGCTACCAAGAAAGCAGCCTGTCTGTTACCGATGACCTTCGCTGCCATCACCGGAGCCGATGGTAGAAGCCTCATCGTGCTCGTCTGCATCTGCGATGAAGAAGGAAAGATTCCTGAAAAGGAGGAAGATGCAGAACTGCTCTACCAGTGTGCCTACGAGCAGGTCAAGTCACTCTATCTTTCTCAGATACAGGCAGAACTCAAGGAAGAGAAGCCAACCATGAAATCCAATTTCATGCTCACCCTCGACCCTTCACCTTATTATAATAGTAAGGCGGTTGCGATGCGCATCTCCAGAACCAGCCAGACAAAGGCAGCGGTTCCTAAAGCCGTAGATGACCTGAAGGCATACAACGACTACGAGTTTCTCTATCGCAAGGCAGCAAGGGAGGCTGCAGAAGAAATGACGGAGGCGAAGATGAATTGGACAAATGAAAATGACCAACTGCTCGCCCGCCTCTCTGCCATCGCAGCCAAACT
Organism: uncultured Prevotella sp.; assembly: GCA_900551985.1. Classification (GTDB taxonomy): domain Bacteria; phylum Bacteroidota; class Bacteroidia; order Bacteroidales; family Bacteroidaceae; genus Prevotella. Next base: position 5,828 of record URYG01000131.1, read on the forward strand.
CTGCCACATGGGACTCACCGAAGAGGAGGCATTCATCCACATCCGCAGAAACAACTGGTACGAAGTAGCCGAAGAGCAGCTCCGACAGGTGGTGGGAAGCGCATACGCCACTCACAGCAAAGACAAAAAATCGAAGAGTGCAGCCGCAGGAAAGGGCAGAACAGACATCCTACAGATGATCAATTATCTGGAAAGCCGCTATCAGTTCCGCTACAATACTGTAATGAAATTTACGGAATATCGCCCCAACAATTCGTGGGTGGGAGACTTCAAGCCGGTGGATGCCAGAGTGCAGAAAAGCATGACGCTCGATGTGCAGATTGCCGACATCCACGTAAGCATCAAGGACGTGAGAAACTATCTGGAGTCGGATCGCATCAGGAACTATAGTCCGATAGAGTCATACCTCTTTGACTGTCTGGGAAAATGGGACGGCAAGGATCGCATCCGTGCCCTGGCACGTACCGTTCCTACCCAAAATCCCCATTGGGAAGACTGGTTTTACACCTGGTTCCTGGGAATGGTGGACCAGTGGCGTGGCATGTATCGTCGTCAATATGGCAACAGTACGATGCCGCTGCTCATCTCCAAGCAGGGTTACAACAAGAGTACTTTCTGTCGCCGTCTAATTCCGAATGAGTTATCGTGGGGCTTCACCGACAATATGATTCTATCAGAAAAGCGACAGGTGTTGCAGGCGATGTCGCAATTCCTACTCATCAATCTCGATGAATTCAACCAGATTTCGCCACAGGTTCAGCAGGGATTCCTGAAGAATCTGCTGCAACTGCCCACGGTGAAGATCAAGCCGCCATACGGAAGTCATGTACAGGAATTTCCTCGTCTCGCCTCCTTCATTGCCACGAGCAACATGACGGATATCCTCGCCGACCCATCCGGCAACCGCCGATTCCTGGGTGTAGAGCTGACGGGACCTATTGATGTAAGTGGCAGACTGAACTACGAGCAGCTTTATGCACAGGCGATGCAAGCTCTGGAGCAAGGAGAGAAATCCTATTTCAATGCTGCGGAAACCGCCGTCATCATGCAGAGCAACCGACAGTTTGAGCAGATTTCTCCCATCAAGCAATGCTTCCTGGAGGTTTTCGAGCCGACTAATGATGTGGAAAAGGGAGAATATCTCACCGCTACTGCTATATTCAGTATTCTGAAGCAGAAAATCGGTTCATCTCTGCAGGTAACGAGTTTGCACAGATTCGGCAGGGAGCTTCAGAACATCGATGGATTGAAGAGCAAAAGAACCAGATACGGCACAGCATACCTAGTGGTTAGGAGATAAATTCAGCATTCTCATCATCTGTCTTAGAAATTACAGCCACAAACATTTGTATATCCACAAATAATATCGTATCTTTGCAATCGGGTTTCAAACCCTATCCCAAAAAGGGATTACATAAAAAAATCAAACTATATAAAAAACGTCATGAAAAGATTATCAGTTATCGTCTGCCTCTTTATGTTCGCCCTGATGCCTCTGCTGGCACAAGTGAAGCAGACCGTTGCCGTTCTCGGCGACTCGTATTCAACTTTCGAGGGTTTCATTCCAAAGGGATATGCCACCTGGTACACCACTGCGGTTCAAAAAGCAACCGATGTCAACAAGGTGGAGCAAACCTGGTGGTGGCAGGTTATCAAGGAAGGTGGTTACAAGATGGGCAACATCAATTCCTATTCAGGTTCCACCATCTGCAACACCGGCTATCGCGATGAGGATTACAGCGACCGTTCATTCATCAACCGCACTACCCTGTTGGGCAATCCAGACATCATCCTGATTTGCGGCGGAACGAACGACAGTTGGGCGAATGTCCCTATCGGCAATTACCAGTACAGCAACTGGAAGCGTGCCGACCTCTACTGTTTCCGTCCTGCCCTGGCAAAGTTGCTTTCCGATCTCCGTCAGCGCCATCCGAATGTAGATATCTACTTCATTCTAAATTCTGAGCTGAAGGATGAGATCAACGAGTCAGTAAAAAAAATCTGCAAGACCTATCAGATTCCGGTCATCGCCCTTCATGACATAGACAAGAAGAACGGTCACCCAACTATCAAGGGAATGCGAAGCCTTGCCGACCAGGTTCTGAAGGTGATAAAGAAATAAAATTACCGCAATAAGCGTGACATTAAGTGACAATAAAAAGCCATTTAACATCACGCTTATATTTTTTTTAATTCCCTTCACTACTGGTCACCCTTCTGTCTTCTCTTTCTTTTTACAATCTTACCCAAAGCATTGATAGAATCCAGATAATCTTCCTCTACTGGAGACAAGGTCTTGACTTGATACTTTCTGTATTCTGCCAAAGCCTTATCCATAGCTTCCTGATGGCTGATGCTACCAGAACCTTTCAGCAATGGGCGTCCTGTAGATTGCAATATGGTATCGAGCTGCTTCACGTAATCCATCATATAGACAGGACGATGTTCCAAAGCCATAATCTCTGCAAAATCGAAATATCCAGAAACAAGATTATTGAGAATCTTCAGTTCGTTTTCCTTCAGATAGTTTTTGGCTATCTTTATATCCTTGATGGCAGGTAAATCTCCTTCAAAAGTTTTCAAACCCATAAATGGCTGTTCTGCGTCTGCCCGTTCATAGATGACCTCAGCTGCAGTATGTCCATGGGCGGCATAATGCAATTTGTTTTGCACTATCTTGAAGAATAGCTTCGAGGCATCAGTCCGCGGATCATAGTCAACACTTGTTGCATAGATATCGAGTACCTGACGATAAAGTACCTTCTCTGAAGAGCGAATATCACGAATGCGGTCTAGCAGTTCTTTCCAGTAACTGCCGCCACCCATTTTCTTGAGTCGCTCATCATCCATTGTGAATCCCTTCACAATATATTCATGGAGTCGTTCTGTAGCCCACTGGCGGAATCGTGTTCCTTGAATAGATTTTACACGATAGCCCACAGAGATAATTACGTCTAGATTGTAGTACTTTACCTCTTTACTCTGTGTTTTTCCCTCTAAAGCACCATGTTGATCAACCGACAGAGCTTTGCAGA
>URYG01000132.1 GCA_900551985.1 uncultured Prevotella sp.
AAGCCACAGAACGGCGTGCTCTGGCAGCGCACCTTCTTCGGATGGTTAGACAAATGGTTGAAGAAATAACATAATACAAAAAAGGCATGCTTCATTTCCGAAGCAAGCCTTTTTTGTATTATGATAGAATGTATTAGCTTACGCGATTCAACTTCTTGATGATAGAGAAGATGAAGAGGGCTGAAACCAGGCAGATACCTGCGAGAACGCCCCAGATGGTAACGAGGTTGAAGTTCTGACCCCACATGATACCAGGAACCATCACCAACTGGTTACCGATGGCTGTTGCACCGAACCAGAGACCCATCATCAAACCTGCATACTTTGGAGGAGCTACCTTCGATACGAATGAGATACCGATAGGAGAAAGCAGAAGCTCGGCGAAAGTAAGGATGAGGTATGTAGAGATGAGAAGGTTTGCACTTACACGTGTACCCTCTGTAGCAGGGTCGCCCTGTGCCAAAGGAAGCTCAAGACCCATAGAACCTACAGCCATCCATACGAAACCGAGAGCTGCAACGAGCATACCCAAACCAATCTTCTCAGGAGATGTAGGCTCCTTGCCAATCTTGTTGAGCCAAGAGAACAAAGCAACACTCACTGGTGTCAATGCCACTACATAGCATGGGTTGAACTGCTGGAAGATAGGAGCCTCAACATCTACAGCACCTTCAAGGTTGTTGTACTTGTAGAAGAGGAAAGCAATAGCAGCAACGATAATACCGAGTGAGATTCCCTTACCCTTGCCAGTCTTGCTCTGTGCCAGACCGAAGCTGCCGTAAACCACGAAAATGCAGGCTACAAGGTTGGTAACGTCGAACGCCATTGACTGCAGCCCCTCAGAAGTTTTCTGTGTATAGTCGCGCGCAAAGAGTGTCAAAGTATTACCGTTCTGGTGGAAAGCCATCCAGAAGAAGATAACCACAGCGAATACGAGACAGAGGCAGATGATGCGCTCCTTGGTCTCAGCCTTTGAAAGCTCATTAGTCTCCTTGGCTGGAGTCTTGTCGTCCTTGCTCTTGTTCTCAGAAGCAAGCACGTGCTTGTATGTGAAGCTGAAGGCATAGTAGATAGCAATACTGACAATAAGCGAAGCACATGCCACGGCGAATGCGAAGTGGTATGAATCCTCTACAGATACGCTCAGACTCTCCTGCGCCCACTTCATAATCTTGATGGCAGCAGTAGGAGCGAACATGGCGCCAATGTTGATAGCCATGTAGAAGAGAGAGAAACCGGAATCACGGTTGCTGGCATACTGTGGCTCATCGTAGAGACGACCTACCATTACCTGCAGATTACCCTTGAACAAGCCGGTACCCAAAGCGATGAGGATAAGCGAAATACCCATGGCAGCTACGGCTACGGTGTCCTTTCCAAGAGGAAGAGAGAGTACAAGGTAGCCGATGAACATAATGAAGATACCCGTGGTAACCATACGTCCAAAGCCAAACTTGTCGGCTGCGATACCACCGATGATAGGAAGGAAATAAACCATCATCAGGAAGGTAGAGTAAATTGTACTTGCCAATCCGGTTTCAAAACCGAAGTTAGCCTGCAAATAGAGCAAGAACACAGCAAGCATGGTATAGTAACCGAAACGCTCACCTGTGTTTGCCAAAGCTAAGGCCCATAGACCTTTTGGTTGATTTTCAAACATAATTTTTTGTTTATTTATAATTTTATTATTTAGTTATTCTTTTCTCGCAAATTCTGTGCAAAGATACACAAATTATTCCATATTTCAAACTTAATGCCTAAAAATCGTTATACATAATACCATATTTATATTCGAAATCGCCTAAATTTCTAAAAAACAGACAAATAATGCAAAAGTTTTCCATTTCCATTACAACAAGATTGCGTTTTTTTTTGTACCTTTGCAGCCCGAAACCGTAAAGGTGGATTCCGACAGTATAAATATTGGATTAAAACAAAAAAGAAAGGTAAAAGGATTTATATGAGACAACTTAAGATTAGCAAGAGTATAACCAACCGTTCCAGTGAAGCACTTGACAAGTACTTGGTGGAGATTGGTAGAGAGCCTATGGTCTCTATCGACGAGGAGATTGAGCTGGCCCAGAAGATTCGCAAAGGCGGTCGTGAGGGTGAGCGTGCCAAGGAGAAACTGGTCAAGGCAAACCTCCGATTTGTTGTATCTGTTGCTAAACAATACCAGCATCAGGGGTTGGGTCTGACCGACCTCATCGACGAGGGAAACATCGGTTTGGTAAAGGCTGCAGAGAAATTTGATGAAACTCGTGGTTTTAAGTTCATCTCATACGCAGTATGGTGGATTCGCCAGAGCATTCTCCAGGCTATCGCTGAACAGAGCCGTATCGTTCGCCTGCCTTTGAACCAGGTAGGTGCGTTGAGCAAGATCAGCGCCGAGATTAGCAAGTTCGAGCAGGAGAACCAGCGCAAGCCTTCTGTTGCCGAGTTGGCACAGATTACCAAGATGGAGGAAAGCAAGATCGACCAGACCATCAAGGCAGACAACCACCACATGAGTATTGATGCTCCATTCGGTAGTGACGACGACGACAATGCGATGGTAGATGTGATGGCTTCAGGTGATGACAGCCGCACCGACAAGGGTGTTGACTTCGAGTCTATGGCAAGCGAGCTCCAGCGCGTATTGGCAACAGTATTGAAGGAACGCGAGCGCAAGATTCTCTGCTACTGCTATGGTATCGGTTGCCACGAGAAGGGATTGGAAGAAATCGGCAGCGAGTTCAACCTCACCCGTGAGCGTGTACGCCAGATTCGCGAGAAGAGCATCATCAAGCTCCGTGAAAGCGGAAAGATCAAGATCTTGATGAAATACTTGGGATAATTCTGAAACTGAAACCAAGAATCAGGAAACAGAAATATAGAATTCTGAAACAGGAATTCAATCCATATCGAAGACGAGAGAAAAATAAATAAAGCTCAGTTGTGTTACCCACAACTGAAACAAAAAGGGCAATCAGTTGGTTCATCCCAACCTGATTGCCCTTTCTCTTTTACACACACGCCCTGAAAGGGCAGAAGCTCCTAGCCCAGGGCAACACCCTGGGTTGTCATAGGCGCTAACCTGTCGCCCTGAAAGGGCAAAAGCTTTATTAACAATTAATTATTCACGAAGTTTCCGAACTTATCAATCAATCCGTTTACTCCATCTCTCACCGCCTCGAAATATGGATACTCATCTCTCAGACAGATTTCATCATAAAGGAAATCTGCTACGATGGTATCTTTTCCGTCAGGCATCACGAGTCCCATCTTGCCATTCTTCTCTGCAATAACCGGCATGATGCTCAGGTCATCATTATAGATATAGCAAGTGCGGAGGAAATCATAGACTGGCAGAAGCATCACGTTGCCCTGATGATCCTTCATACCAAACTTGCCGTTTTCCTCGAAGACTTCATGGTAACGGATATACTTTTCCTTCAGGCGACGATAATAGAACACCATCTTACGCTTGTCGTTTATAAAGTCGAGCATATACTGGAAGGTATCACAGTAGTTAGCCACCGAACGGACGAGAATCATCTTCAGATCCAGTCCATCCAAAGCCTTGCGATTCAAATCGATATACTTGGCAATTGCCTTCTCTTTCTCTGTGACAGAGAGGCTCGCCAACTTCTCCTCAAACTTGAGCATAGCCTGCTTGGTTCCCGACATACCCTTGATATATCGGTGAATCTGCCTGCTCATTTCAGAACAGATAAACTTGTCTATTTCCTGCTGCTCAATAGGGTCAGCATATTCCTTAATCAATGATTCAGGTGTAGCGTTCATGGTTATTTCCTTTCTTTTTGTTTATGGAGATTCCCCCCTTGAACTTAAAGGGGAAATCTCCTGTTAGTATTATTTCTTCACATTAGGCTGCTGCAATCCATAGCCCTTTCTCTTATCTTCCAACAAGAGGAGGAAGGAGATGACAATAGCAATCACACCAAAGGCAGCAAATATGGTCATCGTCTCTGTATAGTCGATGACTCCGTCGGCACCCGTGTTAGCCTGGTTCACCTTACCAATCCATACTGGAATAAGAGCCAGTCCGATATTCTGGATATAGAAGATAAGGGCGTATGCAGTTCCTAAGAGTTTCATAGGGATAATCTTTGGCACAGAAGGCCACATAGCTGATGGTACCAGACCAAAAGCAACGCCAAGGATGAGCATCATCACGATGGCAAGCACCCAGGAGTTGAGTGGCAGGGCAAATACTACGTGTACCAGGGTCAGGAGGCAACTGCCGATGATCATCAGCGTGGCACCCTTGCCATACTTGTCGTATACGCTACCGAAGAGCGGAGTGAGGAAGATGGTACCGAATGGCAACATCGCAGGAATCAGACCAGCCAGATTTGCATCGACACCATACTTGAAAATCATCAACTTGGTAGCAAACTTCAGGAATGGGAATACACCGGCATAGAACATCAGGCAAAGGAATGCCACATACCAGAAACCTGTTGTCTTGAACAGACCACCCAAGTCTGAAAACTTGAAACCTTCTTCCGGCTCAGTAGCCACAGCTGCAGCAGAAGCATCCTCCTTCTTGTCCATCACACAATATACAAGATAAACAAGTACACCGGCACAAAGCAAAACAGCACCCAAGGCAATAGAAGCAGACACACCGCCCATTGCCTTTGCAAAAGGAAGAGAAAAGCCCAAGGCTGCAGCAGTTCCCAAACGAGCCGTAGCCACCTGCACTCCCATTGCCAGAGCCAACTCATGACCCGTAAACCATTTCACGATGACCTTGCTCACAGTGATACCGCATATCTCGCATCCCACACCATAGATGGCAAATCCAAGAGCAGCTACCACCACCTGTGTACTATAAGTACCGAAGAATGGTACTGCTACCGATCCGGCAAACTCATGACCTACAGCATACCACTTGATCAAGGCTCCACCAAACATCAAAACGGTGGAGAGAATACCTGTAAAACGGATGCCGAACTTATCAAGGATAAGTCCACCGAAGAAGAGGAGCAGGAGGAATACATTAAAGTATCCGTAGGCTCCAGAGAAAAAGCCATATTCATCCGAACTCCATCCGAGTCCGAGACCATTCTCAGCCCCCTTGGCAGCTGTCAAGAGAGGCTCCAGTGGAGACATTACATCTGTAAAAAAGTAACCGAACATCATCGTGACGCTCACGATGAAGAGGGCAGTCCAGCGAGCTGACTTCGAGTCGCTCAATTTCATCTGAATTTTTTCTGTTGTACTCATTTTATATTATTACTTATTTTTCCATAACCATCGCCGGAAGTTACTTTCTCTTCACATTCTTCGTTCTTGAAATATCGAAGAGATAAGATACCTTGAACACGATCTGTCCATAGTTACTCTTTCCGAAATAATCTCGTTTGGATGAGCCATAGATATTGCCCAGTCCATAATAGTAGCGAGCCTCAGCCAGAATGTGTCCCACTTTCGGGATGCTGTACTCGGCACCCAAACCCAAAGCGATACCATAATCCAACTTATTCTCTACCGCCATCGTATCTTGTGCCACTACCATACTTACCCGGTCATTTTCTGTCTTTGGCATATTCTTCACATCGAAGTTGGTAGTCTGGGAGTCGTTGAGATAGAGTCCGAACTGCGGACCGGCATTCACGAAGATGTTCAAGCCTCTCTCTTCCCTACCCCAAGCCAAGTGAGCGAAAACGGGCACCTGGATATAATTGATGGTACGGCTGTAAGCCATCGGCTGCTGGGTTTCGGTGATGATGACAGGCTTGTTGTCGATATCGAGAATATCCTCTTTCCATCCCACCTTGGCATAGTTGACCTCTGCATAGATGGAGCAGATGGTCTTGAAGTACTTCTCGCAAGTATATTTCATCGAGAGTCCGGCAGTCATTCCTCCATGCTGCTTCTGCTGAACCTCCGGTTCGAATCCTACAGAGCTGAGCACATAGCCACCGTTGAATCCGATGGAGAAATCGTTGCGATGCTCACCTATCTGGGCCTGTGCCGAAAGTCCTCCCCAAAGGAGAAGTCCCATTAACAGCGCCCCTATCTTGACTTTATTCATTCTTTTCTTACTATAAACGATTAACTATAAAACTACCGGTTCCTAGTAATTCACCGATTCAATCTGATGATTGAAGGTGTAGTGAATCAACTGGAAGTTCTTGTTCTTGTATCCACCCTTTGTCGTTTTCTCGAAATGCAATGGAGTCTGCACTGGCTGATAGTTCACCTGCTGGCGTTCACCCGTAAACTCCTTGCCCTTCTTCTTGATACCCTGGATGAAGAACATACCATGATCATAACCCGTGATGGCGAAGCGAGGCTGCGCAATCATCATCGGCTGATGGAACCATCCCTCGTAAGCCTTCTCCAGGTTCTGCGTTCTTTCAGCTACCGGATTGTAATAGAAGGTAGAAGGGATATAAGTATCGTACTTATAGAATCGCTCCAGATTATACTTGGCGTACATCAACCACTCCGTATAACCGAAGAGAGAGATAGATGCACCCGGATACTTGCTGTCAAACTCATCCAGTTTGTTGAGTACGGCAGTCAACTGTGGCGAACGGCCCGTATTCAGGATTACCACATTCTGCTTGCTTGGCAGGAAAGCCTTGGCAAACTGGTCGATGTTTGAGCTCACATTGGTGATACTATAGTTGATGTTTCTCTTCTCCAACTCCTTGCGAAGTCCGAAAGTGAAAGCTCCCTTACGCGAAGTAGAATCATTGCAATCTACAAAGATAGGATGCACATTGGTGAATCTGTTCAGGAAAGCCTTGATGGTGCACTCGTTCAATGTTTCAGGACTCTGATATACCTGGAAGATTTCCTTGTTGCGCTCCACATCGTCACCGCTGATGGAGAAAGGAATCACGAGCTTGATGCCATAGGTCTTGCAGAAGCCGGCAAGCGGAGCCACCTGCTTGGTATAAAGCGGACCGAAGATGATATCACACGTATTGGCACCTTCCTGCAACAAGGTGGTGCGGATATCAGCATCAATCGGCACATTCCATGCATGGATGTCAGTAGAAATGCCCTTCTTCTTGAGATAATTGCAAGCCATCAGGAGTCCACGATAATACTCCACCATACGCTTACCATCACCATCCACATCATGCAAAGGCAACATCACGCCAATCTTCACCGCATCACTAGCCGCAACCTTCTGCTGAGCGGCAGCGGTTCCTGCTACAGCCGGTTTGCTGGCAGCAACAGCATTCTTGTCCTCCTTCTGTGTCTTTTTAGGAGCATTAGGATTCTGCTGGTCGTTGGCGAAAGGAATAAAGAGAGTAGCTCCCTTCTGGAGCATGTAACCTTCCTGCTTCATCTCAGGGTTTGCCTCCATCAGTTCCGGCAGACTCAATCCATACTTATTGGCAATACCAAAAATAGTATCCTTCTTCTTCACCGTGTAGATGTCACGCCATTTCGTTGTCTGAGCAAAGATACCAACACTGAGCATCAGCCCCACTATCATCAAGAAATATCTTATGTTTCTTTTCATATCTTCCTGTTTTTAATGTTTATATGATCCCAAAATCTTGCCGTAACCGACATGATTTAAAGTTTTCTCCTGCAAAAATACAAAAAATCTCGCATCTAGCGCAATATCTCTCAGCTTTTTATTATCTTTGCACAAATAATTTGCAAAATGAGACAAAAAATAGGATTACTTGTTGCCTTTTTGGCACTTTTTACCCCTCCAATGATGGCACAGGAAGAAATCGGAGATGAGGAAGGCACGCAGACCAGTGTCCTTCTGATGCCGAACGCATTCTCGCCAAACGGGGATGGCATCAACGACATCTACAAGCCCAAGGAGGGTTACCAGAACATCAAGGATTTTCACGCCTATATATATAATAGGTGGGGACAGAAGCTCTTTGAATGGACCGATCCTGCCACGGGATGGGATGGAACCTACAAGGGAAAGCCTGTAAAGGAAGGTGTCTATTTCTGTCTGGTCAAGGCAAAAGGAGCAGATGGCAAGACCTATCAGATTAAAAGAGATGTCAACCTGCTCAGAGGATATACAGCAGAACAATACAGTAACAATTAAGTGAGCGGAAAGTAGAATATGAATTCAGAAGAAAAGATAAATGTATGGGGCGCCAGAGTACACAACCTCAAGAATATTGATGTTGAGATTCCACGCGACTCCCTCACCGTGATAACCGGACTTTCGGGTTCGGGCAAATCGTCGTTGGCTTTCGATACCATCTTTGCCGAGGGGCAGCGCCGCTATATTGAGACGTTCTCTGCCTATGCCCGCAACTTCCTGGGCAATATGGAGCGCCCGGATGTAGATAAGATTACCGGTCTGAGTCCGGTTATCAGCATCGAACAGAAGACCACCAACAAGAACCCTCGTTCTACCGTTGGTACCACTACCGAGATTTACGATTATCTCCGTCTGCTCTTTGCCCGTGCCGGTACTGCCTACAGCTACCGCAGCGGTGAAGAGATGGTGAAATACACCGAGGAACAGGTCATCGACATGATTCTCGATGAATATGCCGGCAAGGCCATCTTCCTGCTGGCTCCTCTGGTTCGCCAGCGCAAGGGACATTACCGAGAACTCTTCGAGAGCATGCGCCGCAAAGGTTATCTCTATGTACGTGTGGATGGTGAAATCCAGGAAGTGGTAAGCGGAATGAAACTCGACCGCTACAAGATGCACAACATCGAGGTTGTCATCGACAAGCTCGTGGTGAAGGAAGCTGATGAGGAACGCATCCGCAAGAGCGTAGCTACCGCTTGCCGAGAGGGGCGATTCCACCT
>URYG01000133.1 GCA_900551985.1 uncultured Prevotella sp.
GAACCACCACTGACAGAACCAAAAACTGTAGTGCTACCATTACACCATAGGACAAGCAAATCGGATGCAAAGGTAGTGGATTTTTTCTCCACTACCAAATATTTTCAATACTTTTAACGATTACTTAACGGTAATCAAGAAGTAGTTCTTCTTACCTTTCTGAACCAAAAGATACTTGCCGTCAATCAGGTCATCAGCAGTTACAACCTGGTCGAAAGCAGCGAGTTTCTCCTTGTTGAGAGAAACGCCACCACCCTTAACGAGCTTACGCATCTCACTCTTGCTTGGGAAGATCTGCATACCCTCCTGATTGAAGAGATCTACAGCTGTTCCACCAAGCAGGTTCTTGTCGAGGTCGTAGTGAGGAACGTTGGCGAATACATCGTTCAATGTAGCCTCATCGAGCTGTGCCAAGTTCTCCTTGGTAGCCTTGCCGAAGAGGATGTTGCTGGCTGCGATAGCCATATCCAAGTCCTCCTGAGAGTGAACCATTACGGTAACCTCCTCAGCCAGACGCTTCTGGAGTACACGGCGACCTGGATCCTGCTTGTGCTCCTCTACGAGGGCATCGATAGTCTCCTTGTCGAGGTCGGTGAAGATCTTGATATACTTCTCAGCATCATCATCGCTTACGTTCAACCAGAACTGGTAGAAAGCGTAAGGAGTGGTGCGGTTGCGATCCAACCAGATGTTACCGCTCTCTGTCTTACCGAACTTCTTGCCGTCTGCCTTGGTAATCAAAGGACAAGTGAGGCAGAAGCACTCAGCATCGTTACCCAATGTGCGGTGAATCAACTCAGTACCGGTAGTCATGTTACCCCACTGGTCGTTACCACCCAACTGGAGGCGCACGCCATACTTCTCATACTGATAGAGGAAGTCGTAGCCCTGGAGCAACTGATAGGTGAACTCAGTGAAAGACAATCCGTCACGAGCCTCACCATTCAAGCGCTTCTGCACGCTATCCTTAGCCATCATATAGTTAACAGTGATGTGCTTACCTACCACGCGAGCAAAGTCGAGGAAGGTGAAGTCCTTCATCCAGTCATAGTTGTTAACCAACTCAGCCTTGTTAGGCTCATTGCCATCGAAGTCGAGGAACTTAGATACCTGCTTCTTGATAGCTTCCTGGTTATGATAGAGAGTCTCAGAGTCGAGCAGATTACGCTCCTGGCTCTTGCCAGAAGGGTCGCCAATCATACCTGTAGCACCTCCCACGAGGAGATAAGGCTTATGGCCACAACGCTGCAAGTGGCGCAACATCATGATACCACAAAGGTGACCGATGTGCAGAGAGTCTGCAGTAGGGTCAGTTCCGAGATAGGCAGACACCATGTGGGTGTTAAGGTATTCCTCAGTACCTGGCATAATCTGTGCCAGCATACCACGCCATTTCAATTCTTCAACAAAATTTTTTGCCATCGAATGTGATTTCTTTATATATTATATAATATGTATAAGGGGCCCGACGAAACAGCCGGAAACTTACGGCACGGGATCATAGCCCGAGCCACCCCAAGGGTTGCATCTCAAGATACGCCATATTGCCAAAGCCAGCCCCTTGAAAGGTCCATGCTTCCGTATGGCTTGCCTGGCATATTCAGAGCAGGTTGGCTGAAAGCGGCATGACGGCGGTGTATAGGGAGTGATGCACTTCTGATAGAACAGGATAGGAAGCAACAACAGCCAGGTCAGTGCTTTTACGATTCCATACCAGACGATATGCAGATACTTCATAGTTTCTCTACCAATCGTTGCAGGTTCTTGTTCATCCTGGCATTCAGCTCAGCCGAATCGTGCAGTTTGCCATCCTGCCAGATGACGGCAAGCAGCAGCTGCTTGTCGGGCATCTGTACCATACGCTCCATCAGCTCATGCTTCTGGGTGCGGTAAGCCTCACGGATCTGTCTTTTCACCCGATTGCGCTTCACGGCTCTCTTGAAGAACCGTTTCGACACGCTTACCATCAGTTCTACAGAAGCACTCTGCTCATCAGTCTTGTCAACAACAAGATACACCATCTTCAAGGGCCAAGCCGTCATAGCATGGGCTTTACCGCTAAAGAGCTGGTCTATAAGCGTCTGCTTGCATAGGTGCTCTCTCTTTCCGAAAGTGTTATCTGTTTCTGTCAACATCATATAGTTTCTTATTTATTGTTTCGCTTCAGATAATCCTTCAGCGCTCCAGTCATGGATGGGAACTCCTTGGTAGGAGCCTCCAAGTCGATGCGAAGACCTTCGTCAGTTACAGTCTTCATGGTTGCCGGACCGAAAGCACCGAGAGCAATCTTGCCCTGCTCAAACTTAGGGAAGTTCTTCTTCAAGGCTTTTACTCCTGTAGGACTGAAGAAAATCATCATATCATAGTCGAACGACTTGATTTCTTCCTCTGTGAAGTCATTGCTTACCGTGCGATACATCACGCACTCAGTATGATTCAGCTTCTTCTCGTCGAGAAGGTTCTTCACATCATCATTGTGTACACTGCTCAGTGGAACGAGATATTTCTCTCCCTTATGACGACTCATCTGTGCCATCAATCCATCGATCTTACCAGTATCACCGAAGAAGACCTTGCGCTTACGATACTGTACATACTTCTGGATATAGAGTGCGATAGTCTCAATAACACAGAAATACTTCATATCCTCAGGAATGGTAATACGCATCTCCTTGGCTAATTTGAAGTAATTGTCCACTGCATGGCGAGATGTAAAAACGACTGCAGTATAGTCCAACAGATTAATCTTCTGCTGACGGAATTCTTTCGCTGTAAGTCCCTCAACCTTAAAGAATGGGCGGAACACACATTCTACGCCGTACTCCTTCTCGATATCATAGTAAGGAGATTTCTCACTTGCCGGTTTTGGCTGAGAAACTAAAATTTTTTTAATCATCTTGTCTTAAAAGTTTATTTTCAAATAATGACTGATTAATACGAGTCCACCCCAGAGGGCAGACAGAGGTACTACTTCAAGGGCACAAAAGTACAAAATTATCTGCAAAAACAAGCCATTTCTTTTAAAAAAGATAAGATAACTCTTATAAAATGACAGTATTTTCACCAATACGAGTACTATTATGGTATATATCACTGCTACCTGGAGCGATAAGTCGAAGTAAGACAAGAGCATAACTACCGGGAACAGCAGTACTCCCTCGCAGGATAACAGGAAAAGATACGCTTTGAGCCATTGTTCATTTTTTTTCTTGTCGAAGAATACCAGACCTGCTATGGTATAGAGCAAAGCCTTGATCAGGCAATAGCTCATCACATATCCGGCATAGATACAGATTACCCAATTCTGCTCGATGGTAAACGTATCGCTGATGGATGCCTTCGAGTAGAAGAAGTATCCGAGTGCCACCAGCAGGCAGGTCTGCAATACGAAGAAGAACTGGAAGCGAACCTCCGAACTCGTCTCCGTAATCACCGTAGTTCCCTCTCGCTGAACACGGAAGAATGCCTTTGCCTGGCGGAAAACGAAATGCTTCGACTTGGAGAATGCAATACATGCCAACACAAAGCACAAAAGCAGCAACGAGGTGATAAAGTTGTCGCCCGCCACCGTATAAGGCACCGGATCACCCGCCACACCCAGTCTTCCACCCCTTAGCTCCGGATGGAAGAGCGAATCCTTCGAAAAGAACGACTCGCGATAGTATTGTGGCAAGCTCACATCTCTGAAACTCTTGCCAGCCTTATGTCCAGGCAGATGCAGGGTATCGGGCATCTTGCTCCAGTGAGTAATCTCACAGGGTTTGATGTGCGCCCTGATCATGGAATCCTGTTGGGCAGGGGTCGCATTCTTAGGCAGCCAACTCAGCACCTGCTTAGGTGTGAGTTGGCTGCTATGTTTTTGCTGGACAGATTGCTGCTGTAATTCAGCATCAATCTCCAGACCTGTATGTATCGAATCTGCTTGCTGCACCATTCTTTTCTATCGATTTCCTAAGAAACCGCTCTCTTATTGTTATTCGTTCCTTAAAGACCGAAAGCCTTCTTGATTTCATCTACCTTGTCGAGCTTCTCCCATGTGAAGAGCTCTACCTTCATGGTCTTTGCGTCGTGATAACGGCTGGTGAAGGTCTTCTCCACGACCTCGTTTTTACGACCCATGTGTCCGTATGCGGCAGTTTCAAAGAACATTGGCTGGCGCAACTTCAACTGGCGCTCGATAGCCTTTGGACGGAGATCAAACATCTCGGCAATCTTCTTGGCAATCTCGCCGTCGGTCATATTCACATGGCTTCTGCCATAGGTATTTACGTAGATGCTTACAGGCTCTGCCACACCGATAGCGTAACTTACCTGAACCAACATCTCGTCTGCCACACCGGCAGCTACCATGTTCTTGGCGATGTAACGGGCTGCATAAGCTGCAGAACGGTCCACCTTACTAGAATCCTTACCAGAGAAGGCACCACCACCGTGAGCACCCTTGCCACCGTAGGTATCTACGATGATCTTACGGCCGGTAAGACCTGTATCTCCATGAGGACCACCAATCACGAACTTACCTGTAGGGTTTACGAAGTACTTGATGTCGTCGTTGAAGAGAGCCAATACCTTGTCGCTCAAGTGAGTCTTTACTCTTGGAATCAGGATATTGATCACATCCTCACGAATCTTAGCCAACATAGCATCATCATCGTCCTCGCCATTTGACTTCTTGATGAAGTCATCGTGCTGGGTAGAAACCACGATGGTATCGATGCGCTGTGGGATATTGTCGTCTGAGTACTCGATGGTAACCTGGCTCTTAGAGTCTGGACGGAGATAAGTCATCACCTTACCCTCCTTGCGGATGTCAGCAAGCACACGCATGATGAGCTGTGCCAGGTCGAGTGATACAGGCATGTAGTTAGCGGTTTCGTTTGTAGCGTAACCGAACATCATACCCTGGTCGCCAGCACCCTGATTTTCATCCTCCTCACGGCTTACACCGCGGTTGATGTCATCACTCTGCTCGTGGATAGCAGTGAGCACACCACAAGAGTCGCCGTCAAACTGATACTCGCTCTTGGTATAACCAATCTTCTTGATGGTCTTGCGGGCAATAGTCTGCAAGTCAACATATACATTAGAGCGAACCTCGCCCATGATTACTACCTGACCAGTAGTACAGAAGCTCTCGATAGCGCAGTGAGCATGGTCATCGTATGCCAGGAACTGATCGAGCAAAGCATCTGAAATCTGGTCGGCCACCTTATCTGGATGTCCTTCAGAAACTGATTCTGATGAAAACAAATATGCCATATTTTTCCTTTATTTTCTGTTATTAATTAATGTTCTTTATTTTGCGGCTGCAAAGTTACGCATTTTTTTTCAGATTCTGCCATATTCAGGCGAAAAATAGAGCAAATACAGCCGAATAATCCTCCTTTTGTAGCTGAATCATAACCATTTACTCTTCCCTGTGCTTGATATTGCGTGGATGATGGTATAAGATGGCCTCTCTGAGGTCGGAAGTTTCAATATGCGTATAGATTTCCGTGGTTCCGATGTCCTCGTGTCCCAGCAGAGCCTGAATCACTCTCAGGTCGGCTCCACCCTTGAGCAGGGCGGTGGCAAAACTGTGTCTCAGCGTATGGGGCGAAATGGTTTTCCTGATACCCGCATCCTGTGCCGCATTCTTGATCATGATGAGAATCATCACACGGGTAAGATGGGCACCTCTGCGGTTCAGAAAGACATAATCTTCCTCTCCGGGCTTGATTTTCATGAGATTGCGGTCGAGATACCACAGGTGGATTTCCTTCAATGCCCTGTCAGAGATAGGCACCAGCCTTTCCTTCCTACCCTTTCCCAGAACTCTGATAAACTTATCCTCCTCAAAGATCTGACTGATCTTGAGATTCACCAGTTCCGTAACACGCAGTCCGCAGGAGAAAAGGGTTTCGATGATAGCCTTGTTGCGCTGCCCTTCCCATTTCGAGAGATCGATGGCAGCCTCCAGCATATCCACCTCCTCTACGGAAAGATATTCCGGCAAATGTTCGCCTATCTGCGGCGAAGGCAGCAGTTCGGTAGGATCATCCTTGATATAGCCGTCGGTCACCAGATAACGGTAGAAGGAGCGCACACCACAGAGGATGCGAGCCTGCGAGCGGGCAACGATGCCTTTGTCGTGAAGACTTGCCGAGAAGTTCTCCAGATTTTCCAGCTTCATATCCACCAGTGCCACATCGTTCTGGCGGGCATATTCTATGAGATATTCCAGGTCGTGGCGATATGCCTCAAGCGTATTATACGTATAGTTTCGCTCCAGCTTGAGGTACCTCATATAATTCCTGATGATATCATTTGCCATTTTCTTATCTAAATTCTTGTCTGTTTCCAATTTTATTATTACCTTTGCATCAGGGTTAGCTATGAGTTAGATAACCTATGCATCTGCAAAGATACAAAAAATTAATGATACAGACTTAAAAAATCATGTGATTATGAAGATACAGATTATCAATGGTCCTAATTTGAACCTCCTGGGCGTTCGAGAGCCAGGCATTTATGGCAGCAACTCTTTCGAGAGCTATCTGCCTAAGTTGAAGGCTAAATACCCTGATGTAGAGATAGAATACTATCAGAGCAACATCGAGGGCGAGCTTATCAACAAGTTGCAGGAAGTAGGCTTCACCTACGATGGCGTAGTGCTCAATGCGGGTGCCTACACCCACACCAGCATTGCCTTGCAGGATTGCATCCGCAGCATGAAATGCCCTTGCGTAGAGGTGCATATCTCCAATGTACACAAGCGCGAGGAGTTCCGTCATCACTCTTACATCTCCTGCGCCTGCCTGGGAGTCATCTGTGGATTCGGTCTGGCTTCCTACGACCTTGCCATCGCAGGTATCTTATCACAAAAGGAAAACGGGGAGTAAGATGACCGAAACAGAATTGATAGATAAATACATCTGCCAACATATTGAACCAGAGGGAGATTATCTCTACCGTCTCTATCGTGCCACCAATATCCATACCATTCACGGACGTATGGCAAGTGGGCACATCCAGGGCAGATTACTCAAGATGCTGGTTCAGATGATTCGCCCCAAGAATATTCTTGAGGTGGGAACCTTCAGTGGCTACAGTGCCATTTGTCTGGCTCAGGGATTGCAGGAAGGGGGCAAGCTCTATACCTTCGAAATCAATGACGAGATGGAGGATTTCACCCGTCCCTGGATTGAGGGTTCGGATGTTGCCGACAAGATTGATTTCCGCATCGGCGATGCCAACGAAGAAGCACCCAAACTGGGAGTGATGTTTGACCTGGCTTTCGTGGATGGCGACAAGCGCACCTATATCGAAACCTACGAGATGGTGATGAAGATCCTGAATCCTGGCGGATACATTCTGGCAGACAATACGCTGTGGGACGGGCACGTCATCGACCCAGCCTACGACCGTGACCATCAGACCAAGGGCATCCGAGCATTCAATGACCTGATTGCCAACGACCCTAGGGTAGAAGTAGTCATCCTGCCGCTGCGCGATGGCTTGACACTCATCAGAAAGAAATAAAAAGAAATAAGCATAAAAAATCCTGCTTGCGTTGATCATACACAAACAGGATTTTTTATGCTTATTTCTTACCATTAACTCAAAAGTCTTTTGCTCAATGCTCTCACCGGATACCACACGGCAAGCCAGCCTACGGCAATAACCGTCACGAAGATGATGGCTACATCAGAATAGTGAACGCTTACCGGATAGGCATCAACGATGAAGGAGCCCTCAGAGTCGCCCAGTCTTACGAAGCCATACTGCTGCTGCAGCCAGCAGAGCAACAGGCCCAGTCCGATACCAATCACGGCACCAATCACCGCAATCATTCTTCCCTCGAAGAGGAAGACACGCGTAATCTGCTTATCATTGGCACCCAGATTCCGCAACGTCACCACATCGTTCTTCTTATCAATGATGAGCATCGAGAGCGAACCGATGATGTTGAAACATGCCACCACGAGGATGAAGGTCAGGAAGATATAAGCCATCAGCTTCTCTATCGACATGATCTTGAAAGTATCTTCCTGCTGCTCAAATCTATCCAGCACCTTGTACTTGGTGCCGGCAATCTTCTGCATCTCAGCCTTTACTGCCTGCAGGTCACTACCCTCCTTCAATCGGATTTCCAGATCAGAGAGCATACCCTGCTGCCCGAAGAGGTTGCGCGCAAAGGCAATGGAGGTGATGATATAGTTCTTGTCGTATTTCGACTGCTTGACGGCGAAGAGCACACCCGGAGAATTCAGCGAATCAACCACGAAGCCGGCATCCGGATTCATCATATCCAACTGTCCCTCCTTCTGCGGAGCATAAATCTTCATAAAACCATCCCATTTTGCCCCGATACCCAAGGTCTGCGCCAGACGGATACCCACGGTACCATACTGCAGATTGGCTGCATGGAGCGAGAAACTGCCATCACCATAAAGGATGTCGTTGATATGCGACAACTCTGAGAAGTTGTCATCCACGCCCTTGATCCTCACCATAGCCTGACGGTCGTCATAGATAGCCAGCGCCTGGTCTTCCACGGTTTCAGTAGCCACATCTACCTGTGGCAGCATACGTATCTGCGTCAATATCGGGTCATCGGCAGGCGCCGTCTTTCCCTCCATCGGCACTACCTTCAACTGCGGGTCGAAGCTCGTAAAGAGCGTAGCCACCAGGTCGTGGAAACCATTAAATACGCTTGAAACAAT
>URYG01000134.1 GCA_900551985.1 uncultured Prevotella sp.
AGGAAGTTGCGAATCAAGATACACATACGATGACGCAACTCCATATTCTTGCGAACCGCAGGACGGCGCAAATCGAGATAGCGATACTTCATACGAATATCGTCACCGCCATCAGTATTATCTTCGATAGTGAAAGGAGGAGTCTGACTCTGAGAGAGCACATTCAGCTCCTTTACCAGGATTTCAATATCACCTGTATCCATTTTAGGATTCTTGCTCTGTCGCTCACTTACTGTCCCCTTTATCTGGATGCAATATTCACGACCCAGCTTATTGGCAGCATCACACAAGGCCTTATCATCAGCCTCGTTGAAAACCAACTGTGTGATACCATAACGGTCGCGCAAGTCAACGAATGTCATACCACCCATCTTTCTTGAGCGCTGTACCCATCCGGCAAGTGTAACTTCCTTGCCAGCATCAGAGAGACGAAGCTCTCCACAAGTTTGTGTTCTGTACATACCTTATTATATTATATATTTTTGTTTCTGATGTGCAAAGTTACTATAATTTAGGGAAACAACAAAATAAAATCGCAAAAATGTTACTATAAATAACACCTTTGCGACTTTATACATTATCTTTTCACATGCTTTGAGTGATTTTGGTGCCACTGTCTGGCTCTCTTAAACGCCTGACGATGGAACTTTTCTTCAGCCTTGATGACCTGCAGCACCTTGCTGGCAGGCAGGATATACATAAACCGGGTATGATATTCCTGCTGCAACTGCTTCATCTCGATATCCAACTCGTCCTGGCGGCGGATAGCCTCAGCACAAGCTTTCTCATCTGCAGGATTGACAAAATGATATCTACGCATCTCATCAAAACAAGAACGCATCTTCTTCATCATCTGGCGGTAAACCGGAAAGAACTTACTGGCTTCCTGAGGAGTGAGACTCGCATGGGTTGTGATATACTGCTCCAATTCTGCCTCAAAACGCTTCGGGTCAAATGGCGGACGCTGACTTTGAGAATTCTCGGCATGACAGGAGATTCCCATCATCGTCATCGCAATAGCTGCCATTATAACCAAGACCAGATGTCTTGTTCTATGCTTACTGTTATTATCTTGTTTCATTTATACGTCTTTTTTTTAAATAGATTCAACATTAGTTCTCTGCCACAAGCTGTGCATAGAAGTCCTGAGTGTCCATCATTGTATAATCAGCCATCTGCTCAAAGGCTGCATCATCCCCGTCTGTGACGTGTGAACTTTCTTCGGCAGAAGTTTCGTTATGCGCCAATGCATGATGCTTCTTCTCTGCCTGTTGAAGCTGGTAAAGCACACCGCCACCCAACATAGCAGTTACGGCTAAAACGGCTGCAATCTTTCTGAGAGGCAAACGCTTCCAGAGACTTAAATGCACGACCTTAGCCTTATTCTCCTGAAGTTCCCTATCAGTCTCTTCAAGAGTATCAATTTCCTGCACAGGAATCTTTGCCATCATCTGTTCTGCAAAGTTATCGAAATAACCTTCAGGAACCTTGAAATGGTTTTTCTTGCCGAAAATATCATTTATTTTTTTCTCTTCGTTTATCATATTGCAATATCCTTTCTTCTTTTATATACTTAAAGACGATTTACGCCGAAAAAGGTTTAATCAAACAGATGCAAATATTCAGTTATTTTTTTCACTGCCAGATGATAAGAAGCTTTCAGTGCACCTTCACTGGTATTGAGAATCTGGCTAATTTCAGAATACTTCATTTCCTCAAAATATTTAAGATTAAATACCGTTCTCTGCACTTCAGGCAACCTTGCCACTGCTTCCTGCAACCTGGCCTGTACTTCATCACCATCAAAGTATTCGTCGCTCATCAACCTGGATGCCACAGAAAGATCTTCATCAGCACTTACTTTATCTGCCAGTTTCTGTTTTCTCAGGAAATCAAGCGATTCATTGATTGCAATACGATAAAGCCAGGTAGAAAGCGAAGACTTTCCCTGGAAATTCTGCAGATTACTCCAAACCTTGATGAAAACATTCTGAAGAACATCATTAGCATCTTCATGACTGAGCACGATACGACGCACCTTCCAGTATAGTTTTTCACTATACTGCTTAACCAGCACGGCGAATCCTTCTCGCCGGGTGCGTGGTTCCCGAAGCATCTCTATCAGTTCTGAATCACTGAGTATCATGAAGTTTTCTAATTTAATAAAACTAATTCTTTAATTCTTAATATAAGCCTATATAAGCCTACTTTCCGGCTATAGATATTTCTTTAATTGCTCAAATATCACACCATCAAATCCATAGACATCGGGATAGCTTACCACCCCCTTGGCAAATGGATAAAGCGTGTAATACGTGATGAAGAGAGGAATCTGCGGTTCCACTTTTACAGACCCGACCACTAATTTCTTAATCTTCAGAGAATCTGCAGTCATCGAATATCTGATCGCGCTATGAGCTTTTCGTTTTTCTCTTGAAGCAGGAATTTAGCGAGTTCGAAAGGCTTCTCCACCCTTATGCAGCCATGCGATACGCCTCTGTCTTCTCGGCTGAAAACAGTCTGACTCGAGGTATCATGCAGATAGACGGAGAAGTTATTATCGAAACGGAAAATGATTCTTCCCAACGAATTTCCTTTTCCGCCACGCTGAACCACACCATATTTACCGGAAAGCAACATGGCTCTTGTAACCTGAGCCGGATCTACCTCCTTGCCCGTTGAACGATCTGAGATATAGTAATTGCGCGCATTGAAGTAAGCCGGATTCCCGGCATGATGCACCATATCCTTGATCATGATGCTGCGAGGCACAAACCACTTCGGATTCAGATCCATCCGCTTGATATAGCTGTTCAATATCGGAGTTTTGGTCTTGGTAGAGCCACATCCTATCTTCATCGTAAGCGTATCCTGCTCATCTATGGCATAAAGATGAAAGGAAGGAATATTAACCAGCACATATTTCTTATGCTTGGCAGGATAATCTGCTTCCCTCCACCTGCACCGCTCCATGTTCACAAGAATCTTCATTCTCTGATTTCTGTCAAGGCTTTCCGACTTCAATCTTTCCTGCAACGTATAATAGAAAGGAGACTTGGGCTGTACATCCTTTAAGAATGCCGCCAATCTGCTTTTCTCTGTTTCTTCGCCATCAACATCCACCCTACTTCTCAACTGCTGAAGAGCAAGATGAAAAAAGGCATCACTGGCATGCTGCATCTTCACATCAAAAAGACCACGGTATCTCACAGGCCGCCTGATGGAATCGTATGGATTGGGATCGATGCTGTCCAGACGATTCAAGACAAATGACGGATTGACGAATCCAAACCTCTGACCACCTACATATCTCAAATACGACTTGGTAAGCCTGTATTCCAGCCGGGCCATTACATGGTTGATATCCTCGTTGCCTTCCCCCAGATTCAAACTGTGGAGTCTTTCAAGATCTTGAGTAATCTGATTCACATAGAAATGCTTGGTCTTGAATCCCATTTCATCCACCTTCTGCAGATAGGTCAGCAGCGTATCTGCACGATGATCTATTCCATGACGGTCAACCCAAAGGAATCCTCCATGATTGCGGTAGTATCTCTTGGTATGCAAGTCGGCAACAGTAGAACCCGAATCATTGTTCATCAGGCTATCCATCAATCTCCTTACCTTTTTAGAATTGATGGCATAGTTTGGGTTCACCATCTCCTGATAGTATTCCAACGTCAAGTTTTGATTTTCATTAGGTTCATGCTGCTTACACGACAGAATGACCCAACAGAGCAGGAATGGCAAAATTCTAAGTATTTTCACGAAACGTATATGGATGATAAAGAAGTCAACGGTTAACGTCTAACCAGAATCTTTCTCGTAAAGGAGGTTCCTACCTTGATGATATAGACACCGTCAGAGAGCGAAAGGTTAAAGCGCTTGTCCTGTCCCTCTACCCTGAAAGACTTCACGGCGACACCAGCCAGATTGTAGATGGTAACGATCTGGTTGTTGGCTCCGGTGATATGCATCACGCCTCCTGAATAACTCAAGGAAATCTCCTGCACATCCAGGTCTATCATTTCCTCTGCACCAGTCCGTGCCGAAGAAACCATAGGCACAGCCAACATCATGCTTGGTATCATCAATATGGTAAGTAAACTTTTCTTCATACTCCTGCTCTTTTACGTTAAAAAATACTTTCCTGCAAAGGTATAAAAAAAGAAGGAACCTGCCATCATTCCAGATGCCAAGTCCCTTCTTTTTATATATATTTAACCGTAATTACATAATTCCATCGGCACGGAGCTTCTGCTGCCACTTCCAGGCAGAAGCCAAAACGTCTTCAAGCTTAGCCTCAGCCTTCCAGCCAAGTACTTCGTTAGCCTTGGTGCAATCGCCCCAAATCTTCTCGATATCGCCCTCACGACGTGGACCATACTTCCAGTTCAACTTCACGCCGGTAGCCTTCTCGAATGTCTCAACGATTTCGAGAGTTGAGTTACCGTTACCTGTACCGATATTGAAGTACTCAATTGGTTCAGTCTCCTTATCGAGTACACGAGCCATAGCGCAAACGTGAGCCTTGGCGAGGTCAACTACATAGATATAGTCGCGGATGCAGGTTCCATCAGGAGTATCATAATCGTTACCGAAGATGGTGAGCTCCTTGCGGATACCCATAGCAGTCTGAGTTACGTAAGGAATCAGGTTGTTTGGCACACCATTTGGCAACTCACCGATCTCTGCAGATGGATGAGCACCGATTGGGTTGAAGTATCTCAAGACGATGCTCTTGATGTTGGCACCGCTATGGATGTAGTCTGCGATGATCTGCTCGTTTACCTCCTTGGTATTGCCATAAGGAGAAGTAGCCTTCTGATGAGGAGCCTCCTCAGTTACAGGCAAGTTCTCTGGCTTAGGCTGACCGTAAACGGTGCAGGAAGAAGAGAAGATAATACCCTTTACATTATATTTTGGCATCAACTCAAGCAGGTTGATGAGCGAAACCAGGTTGTTGCGGTAGTACAACAAAGGCTTCTGTACACTCTCACCTACAGCCTTGCTGGCAGCAAAGTGAATGATACCCTCGATAGCAGGATACTTCTGGAATACAGCCTCTGTAGCTGCCTTGTCACGAAGATCTACCTGCTCGAAAGCTGGACGAATACCTGTAATCTTCTCGATACCGTCAAGAACCTCAATCTTTGAGTTTGAGAGGTCATCTACGATTACTACGTTGTAGCCTGCCTGCTGCAACTCTACTGTTGTGTGGCTACCGATGAAACCAGTGCCGCCAGTTACCAAAATTGTTTGTTTCATATTGCTAGTCTATTGAATAATTGATATTATCTTTTTTATATGAAAGTGAGGATTGATGCCCGGCAGAAAGCGATGCCAGTGCCAACCTTATCATCCTACACGTTTGCAAAAGTAATGCAAAAAAGTGAAACTACAAAATATTTCCGAAAAAATATGCCGAAAGATTTTTTATTTTCAAGAATAAGCTGTAACTTTGCATCTGAAATATAGATTATCAACAGAAATGTTGTTTCAGCAGTTAACATTAGATTTATCAATTATTGACGCAAACAATGACGCAAACATTAAGGATTATGAATATGAAACAGTATGATATCAATCACGACATGCGATACCTACAGTTACTCGCACAGTCGTTTCCATCCATAGCCGAGGCTAGCACGGAGATTATCAATCTGCAGGCTATTCTCAATCTGCCGAAAGGCACAGAGCATTTCCTCGCCGATATTCACGGCGAGTATGAGGCCTTTCTGCACGTACTGAAAAATGCATCAGGCAATATCAAGCGTAAGGTGAACGAGCTCTTCGGCAACACCCTGCGTGAACAGGACAAGCGTGAACTCTGCACCCTAATCTACTATCCGGAACAGAAACTGGAGCAGGTAAAGCAAAGAGAAGATGATATCAACGACTGGTATCATATCACCCTTCACCAGCTGGTGGCTGTTTGCCGTGACGTATCAAGCAAGTACACCCGTTCCAAGGTGCGCAAATCACTGCCATGCGATTTCTCCTATATTATACAGGAGCTTTTGCACGAGCATACGGAAGATCACGACAAGGCTGCATACGTGAATGTCATCGTAGATACCATCATCTCTACCGGACGTGCAGACGATTTCATTGTAGCCATTGCCAATGTGATACAAAGACTCGCCATCGACCAGCTTCATATCCTCGGCGACATCTACGATCGCGGTCCGGGAGCACACATCATTCTCGACAAGATGCGCCACTATCATAGCTGGGATATCCAATGGGGCAACCACGACGTACTCTGGATGGGAGCCGCAGCCGGCAATGATGCCTGTATCTGCAACGTCATCCGACTGTCGCTGCGCTATGCCAACCTCGCCACCCTGGAGGAGGGTTACGGCATCAACCTCATTCCATTAGCCACCTTTGCGATGGATACCTACGGCGATGATCCTTGCGAAGAATTCCTGCCAAAGATGACGGGTGGTGCAGCCGCTATGGATGACAAGACCAAGCGACTCACATCTCTGATGCACAAGGCTATTGCCGTGATACAATTCAAGATAGAAGGTCAGCTCATCGCCAAGCATCCAGAATGGAAAATGGACGGCAGACGACTCTTTGAGTACGTAAACTACGAAAAGGGAACCGTAGAGATTGATGGCAAGGAGTACGAAATGTCCACATGCCACTTCCCAACCATCGACCCGGAGAATCCGAACAAGCTCAGCGAGGAAGAAGAAGTATTGATGCAGAAACTGCACCATTCGTTTATGGTATGCGAGAAACTGCACAAGCATATCAGAACCATGCTGCAGCATGGCTGCATGTATGCCATCTTCAACAACAACCTACTCTTCCATGCATCCTGTCCACTCAACGAAGACGGAACATTGAAAGAGGTTGAGATTTATCCAGGAGAAAAGTATAGCGGCAAGGAACTGATGCACCATACCGGAATGCAGATTCGCACGGCATTCCAGCAGGATTCCGATCCAGAAGAGAAACAGTATGCCATCGATTACTTCCTCTATCTCTGGTGCGGTCCAGACAGTCCACTCTTCGACAAGAGCAAGATGGCAACCTTCGAGCGATACTTCATCGCCGACAAGGAGACCCACAAAGAGGAAAAGGGCTACTACTTCAAGCTGCGTGATGACGAGAAGGTGATAGACCATATCATGGATGCCTTCGGACTGAAGGGCGAGAATCGCCATATCATCAACGGTCACGTTCCGGTAAGAACCTTAAAGGGAGAGAATCCTATCAAGGCAAACGGAAAGCTGATGGTGATTGATGGAGGTTTCTCCAAAGCTTACCATAACGAGACGGGTATAGCAGGCTACACCCTGGTTTATCACTCTCGCGGTTTCCAGCTCGTACAGCACGAGCCTTTCACAAGTGCCGAGGATGCCATCACACGCGGTACCGACATCAAGAGTACCACCCAGATTGTAGAAATGAGCAATCGAAGAATGCTCGTAGCAGATACAGATATCGGTCAGGATTTACGCAAGCAGATAGAAGATCTCCAGGAACTTCTCTATGCTTACCGACACGGCTACATCAAGGAAACAGAAAGAAAGAAGTAAAAACAAACAGGAAGATTTCGCAAGTGATCATACAGACTTGATTACTTGCGGAATCTTTTTATCATACAACAAATCAAAACTAGAGAAAATGAAGAAAATGTATTGGATGAGTTTGCCACTCATTGCCGCACTTGCTATGGCTCCAGCCATGCATGCCAACGCACAGTGCAAGAAGGCAGACAGCAACTGCTGCAAGGAAGCCCAGCAGGAAGGAGTTTATACCAAGGATTACAGCAACAATCCGAAGCTGATAAAGGCAGCACAGAAATGGTATAAGAAAGGTAAGTGGCGCAATGGATTCAAGAAGGCTGATGCTCACAGCAGCGTGAACCTGGTAGATTTCTACCTGCAATATCAGAAGAATCCGGAACAGTGGAAGGCATTATTCGATTTTATAGCAAGAACCGACCTCCTCGCAATCCCTAAAGGAAAGCACCCTATCCCAGGTTCCAACTTGACAGTAAGCGTAGAAGACAGCAAGAACGATCCATTGGAAAAGCGTGGCAGCGAAAGTCACTACCATCACATAGACTTCCAGTATGTAGTAAAGGGTGTGGAGCGTTTCGGTATCATCGACCATCTTACCAGCAAGCCTAACTGTAAATATCGTCCAGACGTAATCCACTACGATTACGACAAAGCCCGTGCCCGCTTCTACGACAGCACACCTGACAAGTTCTTTATCTTCTTCCCAGACGACTGGCACATTGCCAAGATTGCCAACGACAGCGATAACCAGGACATCAGAGTCATCGTCATCAAGGTAGATTACAAGGACTAGACAGAGAGATTTCCTGATACTCAGCAAAACAATGTTAGCAAGTATCAGAAAAAAAATAATGTTCGCAAGCATGAGAATACACATTTCATACTTGCGAACATAACTTTCATCTAAATACTTTAAATCTTATTTTTTAGACAATGAAATCTTCTTGCCCACTTTAAATCTATCAAAGCCCTCACCATACACACCGATTACAGAACTCTGACTCACAAATGCAGTAGGGTCAATCTCATCTATCAGGCGGAAAATCTTCTGTGATTCACTCTGTCGAGCCAGCACAAAGAGCATGTGAACATCCTCATTGTCAGCAACACATGGAATATCGTTATGG
>URYG01000135.1 GCA_900551985.1 uncultured Prevotella sp.
GGTATGCTCGTTGATTTCCGGAACCAGATATAAATGCAGGAATTGGTAAGTGCGTTTCCCCTGCCAGTAAATGTCAAGGTATAAGCTCTGGTTACCATTTTTGAGTTTCTTGACTCGTAATTTGATGGGTTCTTTCAGTTTCTGCTGTCTTTTTATGATTTTAATAGCTGTTTTCATACACATTTTTTTTAGTTGTTACTTTTGAGTCTGAATATGCAAATATACCCAAAAATGAGCGAATGGGAGAGACTTTTGGAAAAGAATGATTATTTTTTAATATTGTTTAATAGGGATTCGGCTGCGAAAATGGAGCGCTTTTTTGGCTTTTAAAGAAAAAAGCTGTACCTTTGCCGACAAATTCAATCGTTATGGCAAAAGATAAGATAGCATACGTTTGCAGCAACTGCGGGCAGGAAAGTGCCAAGTGGATGGGTAAATGCCCTAGCTGCGGACAATGGAATACTTTTAAGGAGATACGCATTGCGGCTGATTCGGGATCGCAGGCGGCTAAAAGCGCTGGCATGACCATGAGGCATGGCGGGGCTGCTACCATGTTTGGTGGGCAACACTCCGACGCGGATGCCAAGCCGATGAATCTGAAGGATATTTCGGCTGTGGATGAGCCGCGTATCGATATGATGGACGAGGAGCTGAACCGCATACTGGGTGGCGGTATGGTGCCGGGAAGCATCACCCTGCTGGGCGGTGAACCGGGCATCGGAAAGAGTACCCTTACGCTGCAGACCATCCTGAATATGAAACATAGAAGGGTGCTGTATGTGAGCGGTGAGGAGAGTGCTCATCAGATCAAGCTGAGAGCTGATAGACTGGCGAAGGGACAGGCGATGCTGAAGGGAACTTCGGAAGAAGACGCAGCTTCGTTGGCAGGAACCCCACCGGAGAATGCCTTCGGTCATATCACCATTCTCTGCGAAACACAGTTGGAGAAAATCTTTTCTCATATTCAGCAAGTGGCTCCAGAACTGATAGTTATCGATTCTATCCAAACCATTGCTACAGAGAGTGTGGATAGTTCTCCTGGTTCTGTATCCCAGGTGCGTGAATGCGCAGCATCGCTCCTGAGATTTGCCAAGACCAGCGGCATCCCTGTCATCCTGATTGGACATATTAATAAGGAGGGAACCCTGGCTGGTCCGAAGATTCTGGAGCATATCGTGGATACCGTCATCCAGTTTGAGGGTGATCAGCATTATATGTATCGCATCCTGCGAAGCATCAAGAACCGATTCGGTAGTACTTCGGAACTCGGCATCTACGAGATGCTGCAGGGAGGATTGAGACAGGTGAGCAATCCGTCGGAACTGCTCCTTACGGAAGACCACGACGGACTGTCGGGTGTTGCCATCAGTGCTGCCATTGAGGGTGTGCGCCCGTTCCTGGTGGAGACGCAGGCTCTGGTGAGCACGGCGGCATACGGAACTCCGCAGCGCTCGGCAACGGGTTTCGACCAGCGAAGACTGAACATGCTCCTGGCGGTGATGGAGAAGCGGGTTGGCTTCAAGCTGATGGCAAAGGATGTATTCCTGAACATTGCGGGAGGCTTGCGAGTAACAGACCCTGCGATGGACCTGAGTGTGCTGGCTGCGGTATTGAGCAGCAATGTGGATACGGCGATAGAGCAGGGCTGGTGTATGTGTGGCGAGGTAGGACTCAGTGGCGAGGTTCGTCCGGTGAGCCGTATTGAGCAGCGCATTGCTGAGGCAGAGAAGCTCGGATTCCAGCATATCATCATTCCGAAATATAATTATCATGGTTTCGACCATAAGAAGTATCAGATTGAGATTCATCCCGTAAGGAAGGTGGAAGAGGCGTTCCGCTGCCTGTTCGGGTAAGGAACTTTGAACTTTGAGATTTGAACATTGAACTTTATGATTAGCCTTGCTGTTCCTATACAGTTATAATGCATATCAAACAGTTCAAAGTTCAAAGTTCAAAATTCAAAGTTCAAAGTAATCATACAGTTCAAAGTTCAAAATTCAAAGTTCAACGTAAATGAAGGATTCAGTAATTATTGTGAGCGGCGGTATGGATAGCATTACCCTGCTCTATGACAAGAAGGACGAGATAGCCCTGGGTATCAGTTTCAATTATGGCAGTAACCACAACGAGCGGGAGATTCCTTTCGCCAAGATGCACTGCGAGCGACTGGGCATCAAGCATATCACCATCGATCTGGGATTCATGCATCAGTATTTCAAGAGTTCTCTCCTGGAGGGTGCCGATGCCATCCCTGAGGGACATTATGCCGATGATAATATGAAATCTACCGTGGTGCCTTTCCGTAATGGTATCATGCTGAGTATCGCCATCGGTATTGCTGAGAGCAACAATCTGAAGAAGGTGCTCATCGCCAATCATGGCGGCGACCATACCATCTATCCGGACTGTCGCCCTGAATTCATCAAGGCAATCGATGAGGCAGCCGAGGCTGGAACCTTTGTAGATGTCCGCGTGGTGGCTCCTTATACCAACATCACCAAGGGTGAGATTGCAGTCATCGGCAAGAAGCTCGGTATCGATTATGCCGAGACCTGGAGCTGCTACAAGGGTGGTGAGAAGCACTGCGGAAAGTGCGGTACCTGCGTGGAGCGCAAGGAAGCTCTGGCTGCGGCAGGCATTGAAGATACTACGGAGTATGAGGAATAAATGAAGGAGAAATCAGGCGTCTTCGATTATCAGATGAGTCTTATAAGAAAGATGGGATAATCAAGACGAGATGATTCTGAAAATATAAATAATAACAATATACAATGAAGAAAATGATTTTGAGTGCAGCTTTGGTGTTGGCATCAGCAGCTGCAATGGCTCAGAGCGGAACTTTCCAGCTCAAGGCTAATTTGAAGAACATGGGCGATACCATCATCGTCTATAAGGGTAGAGGTGAAAAGCGTGATACCATCTTGGTAAAGAAGGATAAGTTTACTTATTCTGTTACCTTGAATGAACCTAAGCAGATGATGTTTGCACAGCCTGCGATTTTCCGTGGCGGACATGCTGTAGCTTTCGAGTTGGTTGGTGTGCCTGGTGAGACTGCTGAGTTGGTAGGTGATCTGAAGGCAAAGTTTGATATCAAGGGTAGCAACTTCTACAAGCAGTTTGCCGAGGTTGATGCGATGAAGGATGAAGCTGACAAGGAGTTGGCTGATTTTGAGAAGTCTATCAGCGAGAAGATGAAGAATGGTGGTGACCGTGAGGCATTGATGAAGGAATATGATGAGAAGGCTCCAGCTATGACAAAGGCAAAGGAGGAGAAAATGTTGGCATTCATTGGCCAGCACCCAGATTACGAGGCTAGTGCTACTCTCATCGGCGAAATGTCTAGTTGCGAGAATATGCAGAAGGCCGTTGATATGCTCTCTGCTCAGGTGAAGAATGGTAGGATGAAGGCTTTCTATGAGCCTATCGTTGAGCGTGCCAAGAAGCAGGCCGAGATGGAGGAGAAGGCTAAAGTGGTTCAGGCTTCCGGTGTAGAGGCTCCTGATTTCACTCTGAATGACATCAATGGCAAGCCATTCTCTCTTTCCAGCCTTCGTGGCAAGTATGTTGTCATCGACTTTTGGGGTTCTTGGTGTATCTGGTGTATCAAGGGTATGCCTAAGATGAAGGAGTACTACGAGAAGTATAAGGGTAAGTTCGAAATCCTGGGTGTTGACTGCAACGATACCGAGGCTAAGTGGAAGGCTGCCGTAGAGAAGCATCAGTTGCCATGGATTCACGTCTATAATCCAAAGGGTAGCGATGTGCTCAACAAGTATGCTGTCCAGGGCTTCCCAACCAAGATTGTTGTGGGTCCTGACGGCAAGATCGTAAAGACCATCGTGGGTGAGGATCCTGCATTCTACACCTTGCTCGATGAAGTTTTGAAATAATGATAAAGGCTTCTGCGGATTCGCAGAAGCCTTTATCATTATATATGGTATTTCCTTTGATAGTTTCTCTTTGATTTTACCGGTGCTCCATTGAAGGAGTCGGTGCCTCTTCCGATGTGCGGACCACGGCTGCCGCCCCGATAGCTCTCGTGGAAGCTGGC
This sequence comes from uncultured Prevotella sp., assembly GCA_900551985.1. Classification (GTDB taxonomy): domain Bacteria; phylum Bacteroidota; class Bacteroidia; order Bacteroidales; family Bacteroidaceae; genus Prevotella. The sequence goes on from URYG01000135.1 coordinate 4,052, forward strand.
TCCACCGCAGTACTCGCTCCAGCGGGCACGGATTCTATCTACATAATCTGCCGTTTCAGAGCCTCGCATATAACCATATTTCACCACAGGGTCTCCATAGTAGGCGGGTTGGGTGAGGCGCAGCACGTATTCTCTTACATGTCCCCAGTTCTGTGGGTTGCCACCATGTTTCCTGGTCAGTGCCATCGCATCACGGATATGATGGAAACCGCCATTATAGGCAGCCAGGGCGAAGAGCGCACGCTGTGCCGGATCACCTACATCCGAGAAATGTCCCTGGAGTTCTGCCATATATCTGGCTGCAGCTGCCACATTCGCTTCGGCATCGTGGATAGCACTCATCGGTAATCCCAGGTGGGCAGCGGTAGATGGCATGATCTGCATCAGTCCGCAGGCACCAGCCCATGATTTGGCATTCGGGTCGAAGCAACTCTCCTGGTAACACTGTGCTGCCATCAGGCGCCAGTCCATACGTGCCGTTCCGCAGTATCTCATAAAGAGATGGTCGTAGCGGGAGATGACTCCCTTGGAACGGTTGAGGAAAGGAGAATAGACATGTCGGCGGATGCTTGCCGTAGAGAGCAGGAAGGACTCTTCCTTTTTCACCTCGGCTATCAGTTTCGGCTTGAACCATCCGTTCAGGGTGTCGGCGAGACTCTTGTTGCCGCCAACTACTGCCCACTGCGTCTTGCCTTTGTCGGGTGTTACGCCGCAGAAAAGCAGATTGGTAGTCTTGCTATCTCCGGCAACCGATTTTCCTGCCGTTTTGTTCTTTCCTGCCGATGACTTTCCACCTTTTAATATATGGCGGGGCAGGGGAACGGCGATGATGTCGCCTTCTCCCTTCTGGAGTTTCTGAATCATCTCGGTAGTATCCTTGCATTCCTCCACTCTCAATGATACACCAATCTGCTGGGCAAACTTCTCGCAGAGCAGGTACTGCAGACCCATTCCGTGGTTGTGGTAATCATAATAGGTGGTAGGACCATTTACGGTAAGCATGATCAGCTCGCCATTGTCCTGGATATCCGACAGCGACAGACCCCGTTGCAGTGCCTGAACGCCGGCTTCGCCATCTGCTGCGTTTCCGTCAGATTCCTCTTCATCAGAACCGTCCATAGCCTCCACTTCGCCCACGGGAGTTCCCCAGGGAGTGAGTTCCTGTTGCGGTTTCTTGTCAGCGCAACTGGCAAGCAAAAACAGCGAATATAATGCGTATAAATATAACTTTTTTCTCATTGCGACTGCAAAAGTACGAAAAAAAAGCATATAAGTACGAAATTATTTGCATATTCTAACAATTTTATGTACTTTTGCAATGTTTTTCAAACAAAATACAGAAATATGTTACGAATAGCAGTACAAAGTAAAGGTCGTCTGTTCGACGACACAATGAATCTTTTAGCAGAGGCGGACATCAAGGTAAGCGCCTCAAAGCGCACTCTTCTGGTGCAGGCAAGTAATTTCCCTCTCGAGGTGCTCTATCTCCGCGATGACGATATTCCTCAGAGCGTAGCCTCAGGCGTTGCCGACATCGGTATCGTAGGTGAGAATGAGTATATGGAGCGTGGTGAAAACGCACAGATTATCGACCGATTGGGTTTCAGCAAGTGCCGCTTGAGTCTTGCCATCCCTAAGAAGATTGATTATCCAGGATTGCAGTGGTTTAATGGCAAGAAGATTGCTACCTCTTATCCTAATATCCTGCGCAACTTTATGAAGAAGAACAATATCAATGCCGACATCCACGTCATCACAGGTTCTGTGGAGATTAGCCCGGGTATCGGTCTGGCAGATGGTATCTTTGATATTGTCAGCTCTGGTTCTACACTGGTAAGCAACAATCTTGCCGAGGTAGAGGTAGTGATGAAGAGCGAGGCTCTGCTCATCGGCAACTGGAAGATGGATGAAGAGAAGCATCAGATTCTCAACGAGATGCTGTTCCGCTTCGAGGCTGTACGCTCAGCACAGGACAAGAAGTACGTGATGATGAATGCCCCTAAGGCGAAGGTAGAGGAGATTACCCAGGTATTGCCAGGTATCAAGAGTCCTACCATCATCCCATTGGCTGACGAGGAGTGGTGCTCTATCCACACCGTTCTCGATGAGAAGCGTTTCTGGGAAATCATCGGTAAGTTGAAGGAACTCGGTGCACAGGGTATCCTGGTGACACCAATCGAAAAGATGATATTGTAATAATTAAACATTAATAATAAGGAATGAAGGTAATAAAGTATCCTGCAAAGGAGGAATGGAGCGAGATAGTAGAACGCCCACACCTGGATGTATCGCAGTTGAATGCGACCGTACAAGGTGTACTCGACGATGTGAAGAACCATGGCGATGAAGCCGTGAAGCGTTACGAGGAGAAGTTTGATCATGCCCATCTCGATTCTTTGGCTGTGACTGAGGCTGAAATCGAAGAGGCTGAGCAACTGGTTTCTCAAGAACTGAAAGACGCTTTGCACCTCGCCCATCATAACATTGCCGCATTCCATCAGAGCCAGAAGTTTGAGGGTAAGAAGGTGGAAACCTGTGCAGGTGTCACCTGCTGGCAGAAGAGCGTGGCGATAGAGAAGGTGGGATTGTATATCCCTGGTGGTACTGCACCTTTGTTTAGCACCGTATTGATGCTCGCCACTCCTGCCAAGATTGCCGGTTGCAAGGAGATCGTTCTCTGCACTCCTCCTAACAAGGAGGGTAAGGTGAATCCTGCTATCCTGATGGCGGCAAAGATTGCTGGCGTAAGCAAGATTTTCAAGGCAGGCGGCGTGCAGGCTATCGGTGCGATGGCTTACGGTACGGAGAGCGTGCCTAAGGTATATAAGATCTTCGGTCCGGGCAACCAGTTTGTGATGGCTGCCAAGCAGCAGGTTTCTCTCCACGATGTGGCTATCGATATGCCGGCAGGACCTTCGGAGGTTTGTCTCATCGCAGATGAAACAGCCAACCCTGTCTTTGCTGCTGCCGACCTCTTGTCGCAGGCTGAGCACGGCTTCGACTCACAGGTTTTCTTCATCACTACCTCAGAGAAGGTTTTGGAAGATGTGAAGAAGGAAGTGGAGGTGCAGTTGGAGCAGTTGCCACGCAAGGAGATGGCGCAGACCTCATTGGACAACTCCAAGTTCATCCTTGTGAAGGACGAAGAGGAAGCCATCGATCTCTGCAATACCTATGCCCCTGAGCATCTCATCATTGCAACTGCTGATTATGAGCAGCTTGCCGAGAAAGTTGTGAATGCGGGCAGCGTATTCCTGGGTAACTATGCATGTGAGAGTGCCGGTGACTATGCCAGCGGTACCAATCATACCCTGCCAACCCATGGTTATGCACTGGCTTACAATGGCGTGAACCTCGACAGTTACAACCGCAAGATCACCTTCCAGCATCTCACGGAAGAAGGTATTCGTAACATAGGTGATGCTGTGGTGACGATGGCGGAGAACGAGCAGTTGGAGGCACATGCCAACGCTATGAGATTGAGAGTAAAAAGTCTAAAATAAAAGTAAGGAATGAAAGATTTAAAAGACTTGTGCCGAGAAAACATCTGGAACTTGGCACCTTACAGTTGCGCTCGCACGGAATTCGCTGGCAGAAATGCCCGCGTCTTCCTTGATGCCAACGAGAATCCCTATAACGACCCTTATAACCGATACCCTGACCCACTGCAGGTGGAACTGAAAAAGCAGGTGAGTAAGATCAAGGGGGTAGCTGAAGACCAGATCTTCCTGGGCAATGGTTCGGATGAGGCCATCGACTTGGTTTACCGTGTGTTCTGTCGCCCTGGCAAGGATAATGTGGTAGCCATCGCTCCTACATACGGTATGTATGAGGTGTGTGCTGATGTCAACGACGTGGAGTATCGCTCTGTGTTGCTCGATGAGAACTATCAGATTTCTGCCGAGAAGATTATCGATGCCTGCGATGAGAATACCAAGGTGGTATGGTTCTGCAGCCCTAACAACCCTACGGGCAATCATATCAATCGCGAGGCTATCGTAGAGGTGCTTCGTCTCTTTGATGGTATTGTCATTGTGGATGAGGCTTATAGCGATTTCTCTTCCGAGCGCACCTTCCGAGGCGTGCTGAAGCATTTCCCTAATCTCATCGTGCTCAATACGATGAGTAAGGCATGGGGTTGTGCGGCGCTTCGTCTGGGTATGGCGTTTGCCAGCAAGGAGATTATTGATATATTCAATAAGGTGAAGTATCCTTATAATGTGAATCAGCTTACCCAGCAGCAGGCACTTGAGGTCTTGAAGAATCCGCTGAAGGTGGATGAGTGGGTGAAGAACATCCTTCAGGAGCGTTCGAAGGTGATGGCTGCCTTCCTGGATTTGCCTATCACCGTGAAGGTTTATCCTACGGATGCCAACTTCTTCCTGGTAAAGGTTACGGATGCGCAGGCCATCTACGATTATCTGGTGGAACAGGGCATCATCGTAAGAAACCGCAATAAGGTTCAGCTCTGCGGCAACTGTCTGAGAATCACCATCGGAAACAAGACAGAGAATGCCGAATTGCTCGGGGCGTTGAGACAATATTAATAAAAAAATCGCCGTTTA
>URYG01000136.1 GCA_900551985.1 uncultured Prevotella sp.
GAAGTCGAGCATGAAGATGCATTGCATGATGCAGAACTGCTTGCGTGGATGGTAAATGTAGGCGCAGGTAGATAGAGTAGAAAGTATCTGGCTGATGGTTTGTTCGGCCTTTCCCTCTCTTAATATTCTGATGGCTTGAATGTAGTAAGATATCAGTTCGATGATATCGGTAAATCGCTGTTCGAGCAGCATGCGCTCGGCTTCCTTGCATCGGGGCAGGAGAAACTCTCCCTGTAGCGTCTCGATACATTGGGAATGAATCTGCAGGAGTAATGTCTGTAATTCATCTTGACTGAGATGATTGGAGATGCCGGCTATCCATCGGTGGCACTCCAGGTCGAAGATGTCGGAAGGGGTATCTCCTAGCATCAGATTTCTGAACTCAGGGGTATTCCAGTTTTCATCTCCTATGATTTCACGAAAATCTTTATCTGAAAGTGAAAACTCCGACTTGTCGGCGCCCAATACTTCTACGAGTTGTACCTCCATGTATTTCTGGCGGAACTTCATCACTCTGCATCTCACTCTAGGAGTGAGCGCTGCATTGATGATGGTATCACGTTTCAGCATAGCCGTGAAGCCGTATTCGTCTTCCAGATGATAGAAATCACCTAATGTCATCTTGATCTTGAAATCCACCTCATCATTTTCCTTATAATGTTTTCTCATAAGGTGTTCTATGTTCTGTGAGATGAAAACTTTGCCAAGATGGGTTGTAATCATCAGACAGTCAAGCATCTTTGGAGCTGGTTGCCTCCTTTGGAAGTCAATCTGTCCAACCTTGTAAATTCTGTTTTCTACTTCGATGACGAACTTATGTTCTTCTTCGTCAATGCGCAGAACCTTTGCCTTGATATTCTTGTAATTATTCATATAGAATGGTTTTTGTGATATGATGTTATAATAATACTGCAAAGATATATATATTCTGTGAATTTTCAGTATTTTCTCGTTAAAAAAACTCTAATTTTAACAAAGCATAAAAAGTTGGCGTAACGTATGATGCTATGAATATTTTTTTGTATATTTGCATTTTCGATAAAACATTAATAAACTAGAGACGATGAAAGCATTTACATATATTAAAAAAGGGGAATTCGCTTTTGTAGAGAAAGCGAAACCTACCATCAAGGATGCCAAGGATGCCATAGTGAGAGTAACAATGAGCAGTATCTGTACCAGCGATCTGCATATCAAGCATGGTTCAGTGCCTCGTGCCGTACCAGGTATTACCGTGGGGCATGAGATGGTGGGGGTAGTAGAAGAAGTAGGCGAGCAGGTTACCCATGTGAAGCCAGGCGATAGAGTAACGGTGAATGTGGAGACTTATTGTGGCGAATGCTTCTACTGCCAGCATGGATACGTAAACAACTGTACTTCTCCTCATGGTGGTTGGGCGTTGGGTTGCAGAATAGATGGCGGCCAGACGGAATATGTCAGGGTTCCGTACGCCACTACCGGATTGAATAAGATTCCTGATACGGTAAGCGATGAGCAGGCACTCTTTGTTGGCGATATTCTTGCCACTGGATTCTGGGCAACCCGAATCTCGGAAATTAAGGAAGAAGATACGGTCCTCATTATCGGGGCAGGTCCTACGGGAGTTTGCTGTTTGCTCTGTACCTTACTGAAGAATCCTGAAATAATCATCGTTTGCGAGAAATCAGAAGCCAGAAGAGCATTTATCCAGGAACATTATCCGCAGGTTCTTGTGGTAGAACCGGAAAAATGCGAAACCTTCGTCAAGGAACAGAGTTTGCATGGTGGAGCCGATGTGGTGATGGAGGTAGCTGGTGGTTCTGATACCTTCCAGTTGGCATGGAAGTGTGCCCGTCCTAATGCCATCGTTACTGTTGTTGCTATGTATGATAAGCCCCAGATGCTTCCGCTTCCTGATATGTATGGCAAGAATCTCATCTTCAAGACGGGTGGAGTAGATGGCTGTGATTGTGAGGAAATCCTGAGCTTGATAGCGCAGGGTAAGATAGATACTACTCCTCTCATTACCCATCGTTTCCCGTTATCTAGAATAGAGGAAGCCTACGATGTGTTCGAGAATAGAAAAGATGGGGTTATCAAGGTTGCTCTATATTGAGATTTCCTATAAATTGGGATTTCGCATAATTTGAAATTTCATATAAAAACAGGGCGCAAGCTATTCCTGTTACGGAAAAAGCTTGCGCCCTTGCTATATTAACTTATGAGTAAATGAGCTTTTCTAAGATTAGAACTTATAGATAGCTCCAAATGAGATGTTGTTAGCATCTGCATCAACACCGAATGTAGATGAGCTCTTGCCCTCTTCTGGAGAGTAACCTCTATAACCGAGGAAGCCAATCTTGGTGATGAGGTTTACGTGGTTTGAAAGCTTAACTGCCAAACCTGGCTTGATGCCTACCTCATAGAAATCACCACCGCCCTTGCTGACGCTGCCGTAACCGATTGTACCTTCCAGGAAGAAGTTGACGAGCTTGGTTTCAACTGCTGTATAGCGAACATAAGGAGCAATCGTGAATGTAGTAGCATCACCTACTCTGGCAATCTTGCAAACATCGCCCTTCTGGATACCTACCTCGATACCAGCTTCCCACTCGTTGTTGAACTGATAACCGATTTCTGGGATGAGCTTGTAAGCTGTCTTGCTGTCTTCATCACCAATCTTATTGCTAGAGATACCAGCTGTACCACCGATGTAAACCTGTGCGCTTGCGCAAACAGAAACGAGAGCCATCATAAGGCTCAACATAATCTTCTTCATAATCAATCTTTTAAATCGAAATTAATACTTTGTTTTTTTCTTTTATTGGAATTCCGGGGCAAAGATATAGGAAATATGCGAAAAACAAGAAATGTTTATCTAGTTTTCTTGCAAAATATGGGGTTTTGTTGATTTAAATCAAAAAACGTGGTTACGTGACGGCCGTTTCTTCCAATATCTATAAGCAAGTAGGTTGATGATACCTTCCTGATTTCTAAAATAAAAAATCCTAACCGCTTATTATCAAGCAGTTAGGATTTTTATCGGTGCGCCTGATAGGACTCGAACCTACACGGCCTGAACCACTAGATCCTAAGTCTAGCGCGTCTACCAATTTCGCCACAAGCGCATTTGTGAGTGCAAAGATACAACAAATATTCGAATAAAAAGAAGAAATGAGCAGAAAAAAGTGGGTTTGTTTGTTTTTTACGAGAAATAATGGTACTTTTGCAGGCAAATTATAAAACTTTGCAGGTAAACTGAAAAAACATGATGAAAAAAATGAATTTGTTATTGATGGCAACCATGCTGATTCTAGCTTTTGCGATGCCGTTGTCTGCTCAGAGTCCTTTGGAGGATTTCAAGCGAGACATTACGCTCTCGGGTAGTAACTATGTGGCTTATCGCGGACCTCAGAAACAGTTGACTCCGGCGCCTAAGGGCTATAAGCCTTTCTATCTGAGCCACTATGGCCGTCATGGCTCCCGCTATATGATTGGCAAGCAGGCGTATGATGTACCTTATTTCTCCCTGTTGAAGGCGAAGCAGGAAGGTAAGTTGACTGCCAAGGGTGAGGAAACACTGGCTAAGGTGAAGCTGATTCGTGAAGAGGCGAAGGGACGTGATGGCGAGTTGACTCCGCTGGGTGCTCTCCAGCATCAGGGTATTACCAAGCGAATGATGGAAAGATTTCCTGAGATTTTTGCCGGCAATACGAATATCGAGGCACGAAGCACGGTGGTGATCCGCTGCATCCTCTCTATGGAGAATGGCTTGCATCAGTTGCTTCGTATGAATCCCAAGCTCCATATCTTCCATGATGCCAGCGAGCATGATATGTACTATATGAATCAGGGAGATAGATACCTGGATAGCTTGAAGAATTCTGTGGGCAGAAAGGTGGTGCAGGAGGAGTTTTCCAAGAAGCATGCCTGCTATAGCCGAGTGATGCAGGAACTTTTCAATGATCCGGCTTGGGTGAAGCAGAATATCAACCAGAGCGACTTGAACAGAAAGCTCTATGAGATGGCTAGCTCTATCCAGGGTACTGAGTTGAGAGGCAAGGTTTCGCTTTATGATCTCTTTACAGAGGAGGAGCTGTATCAGAATTGGGTAAGTACCAATATCTGGTGGCAGATGGCGTATGGCAATTCTCCTTATACGGGCAATGTTCAGCCATACTCCCAGCGTAATCTTCTGATGGATATCATCGAGAAGGCCGATAGCTGCATAGCTCTTCCGCATCCGGGTGCTACCTTGAGATATGGCCATGATACGATGGTTACTCCACTTACTTGCCTCCTGGATCTGAATGGATATGGCGAGGAGATCAGAGATCCTGAGAGAATTTCTTCTCAATGGTTTGATTATAAGATTACTCCGATGGCTACCAACCTTCAGTTTGTATTCTATCGCAACAAGGCGAATGATGTGCTGGTGAAGATATTGCTCTGCGAGGATGAAGCTACGCTTCCTATCAAGAGCGATGTGGAGCCTTATTACCACTGGAATGATTTCAAGGCTTATTGTCTGGAGAAACTGAAGGGATATAAGAAATAAAGCCTTGCTGGACAGGCGATGGAATCGCCTGGAACGGGGGCGAGGAGGGAGACATGGAAGGCTATTCGCTGAAACGCTGAAACGCGAAACGCAGAGTTAATGGTGAAACGCTGAAACGCGAAACGCAAAATGGCGAATGCTGAGAGTATTTAGTATAAGAATAAAAATAAAGGGAGCTTAAGGTTATTGATGCCTTAAACTCCCTATTTTTATTTTTTTTGTTCCAATTCTTTTGGAGCTTTATCCCCTTTTTCTGGGTAAGCTTCTTTTCGAGCTTTATCCCTTTTTCGAGGTGAGCTTCTTTTGGAGCTTCGCCTTTTTTCTGGGATGAGCTTCTTTGGAGCTTTATCTCCTTCTCTTCTTTTATTGCTTCGATAACCAATCTTTGTCTTTCTGATCTTCTTCGAAATCTTTTTCTGAGAAGAGATTGGTTTGACCGGTAAGTTCATCTATTACCTGCTGCTCGCTTTTTCCTGCATCAGGGTCGAGATTCTCTACGGCTTCAGCATTCTTACCTGCGCCTTCAGAATCGCCGGTTGCATCTTCTGCTTCAGAATCATCTTCTGCAGAAGGTTCCGGGAATCTTGTCGGCTCTAATTCCTCGATGCTTTCCAGCTTCCATGTCGTCAGGCGCTTACCCTTTGCCTTGAAACTCTTCTGGGCGATGAATTGCTCGGCATCGATTTCCTCGGCAGGCCGGATGGCATCCACACCGCCATAGGTAACCTTGATGCGAGGGAATGGGGTATCGGTGAGCAGGATGAGCTTGCTGTTCGGATTCTCTCCCAGACAATTCTGGTGGCGCTTGGTGGCATCCAACGTAAATCGCTTGATGTATGGATATCCCTCGTTGTCGGCATCATAGAGAATCGCCGTCCATATCTTGTGCTCGTCCCATTTCTCCAATCTCAGGATGTTGTCCTCGTAATGGTTGTTCACATCGAAGTTGGTGATGTAGAATTCGCCATTGTCGAGTACTACCAGGATAGAGTCATCATCGTTGAATTCTCCCAGGAATCTGCCGTTCTCATCATAGTTGATGCGGTTTACATCCGGGTCGAACCAAACCTTTCTTCCGCCCAGGGTACTGTGTCCGTGGCTCTTCAATCCGATGCGGCGGATGGTTCGCTTGGTGAGCAGGTTGCCCTTGGCAGCACGTCCCTTGATGAGGATTTCAGAGAAATCTTTCTCCAGAAAGATGCTCTGGCGTTTCTTGCTCAGATCAGGTTCCATCGTCACCTTGATGATTTCTGCCTCGCCGTTAGGGTTGGCGGTGAAGTAGATGATGCGGCTTCCCGGTGTGCCCTGGGTGATATCGTAGAGCTTGTCGCGCGTCATGGCGGTTACGTTGAATCGCTTGATGAAGTAGTCGCCCTGCTTGCCATCGCGATATACGCAGTTGTAGATGGTTCGCTTGTCGTTCTTCTTGAACACCTGTACGTGGAGGATGTTCTTACCCACGAAAATCTTGTCGGCAACTTTGGTTACCTTGAATTTTCCATCCTTGTAGAAGATGATGATGTCATCGAGGTCAGAGCAGTTGCATACGAATTCATCCTTCTTCAAACCTGTACCTACGAAACCTTCCTGTCGGTTGATGTAGAGCTTCTGGTTGGCTTCCACCACCTTGGTCACCTCGATGGTATCGAAGTTTCTGATTTCGGTTTTTCTAGGATGCATCTTTCCGTACTTGCCCTTGAGATACTCAAACCAGTTGATGGTGACATCGGTCATGTGGGCGAGGTCGTTTTCTATTTCAGCCAGTTCTGCCTTGATCTTCAGCAGGAGGTCATCCGCCTTATCCTTATTATATTTCAGGATTCGCTGCATCTTGATTTCCAGGAGCTTGAGGATGTCGTCGCGTGTGATGTCGCGGTGAAAGGAGTATTCCACGTTTCCCTTGCCGTCGATATTGGCGGTGAAGATCTGATCCTTGAACGGCTCCAGTTTGGAGTAGATGAATGCCACTACCTCGTCCTGACTCTTACTCTGTTCGAACTTGCGCTCCTTGTAGATGCGCTCCTCAATGAAGATGCGTTCGAGCGAAGAGAAGAAGAGCTGCTCTTCCAGCTCGCCCTTGCGGATCATCAGTTCGCGTCGGAGCAATCCCATGGTGCGGTCAACGCTATGTCTGAGCACATCGCTCACGGTGAGGAACTTCGGCTTGTTGTCCTCGATGACGCAGCAGTTGGGCGATATGTTGATTTCGCAGTCGCTGAAGGCATAGAGGGCATCCATCGTCTTGTCCGAAGAAGTGCCCGGTGCCAGATGCACGAGGATTTCAACGTTTGCCGATGTGACATCATCCACCTTTCTTGCCTTGATCTTTCCCTTTTCCACTGCCTTGGTGATGGAGTCGATGAGGCTTCCGGTGGTTTTGCTGAATGGTATCTCGCTGATTACGAGTGTCTTGTTGTCGAGCTTGTCTATCTTGGCTCTTACCTTCAGTACGCCTCCTCGCTGTCCGTCGTTGTATTTGCTTACGTCGATGGCGCCTCCTGTAGGGAAATCCGGATAGAGCTGGAAGGGTTCGCCCTTAAGGTAGTGGATGGCAGCATCGCAGAGGTCGTTGAAGTTATGCGGCAGTACCTTGCTGCTCAACCCCACGGCGATACCCTCGGCACCTTGTGCCAGGAGCAGCGGGAATTTGGCTGGCAGGGTGATAGGTTCCTTGTTTCTGCCGTCGTAGGAGAGTTGCCAGTCGGTGGTTTTAGGGTTGAATACCACATCCAGGGCGAATTTCGAGAGTCGTGCCTCGATGTATCGGGGAGCGGCAGCACGGTCGCCGGTGAGTATGTTACCCCAGTTACCCTGTGTGTCGATGAGCAGGTCTTTCTGTCCCATCTGCACGAGTGCATCTCCGATGGATGCATCTCCGTGAGGGTGGAATTGCATCGTATGTCCCACGATGTTAGCCACCTTGTTGTATCTTCCGTCATCCATGCGCTTCATGGAGTGGAGAATGCGTCGCTGTACGGGTTTCAATCCGTCTTCGATATGAGGCACTGCTCGCTCCAGGATTACATACGATGCATAGTCGAGGAACCAGTTCTGATACATTCCGCTGAGGTGATGTACGGCAGAAGCATCAAAACGGTTCACCGGCTTGTAGTCGGAGTGTTCCTGAGGCGTATTTTCCTCATTTATCTCGTTTTTATCTTTAATTTCGTCGCTCATATGTAGCTTTTAATACTTATTTTATTAATTTATGGCAAAAATACAACAATTTTTCGAGAAAAAAGAGTATCTTTGCCGAAAATTTGAAAAAAATAAGATTTAATCATGGCACAGGAAGATGTTTTTAAGAAAATTGTAAGCCATTGCAAGGAATATGGCTTTGTGTTCCCTAGTAGTGAAATTTATGATGGCTTGGCTGCCGTTTACGACTATGGTCAGAATGGTGTTGAGCTCAAGAATAATATCAAGCAGTACTGGTGGCAGAGTATGGTATTGTTGCACGAGAACATTGTAGGTCTCGATGCAGCTATCTTCATGCACCCTACCGTATGGAAGGCTTCAGGACATGTGGATGCCTTCAACGACCCATTGATCGATAACCGCGACTCCAAGAAGCGTTATCGTGCCGATGTGCTCATCGAGGATCACATGGCTAAGTATGAGGAGAAGATTGCCAAGGAGATTGCCAAGGCTCAGAAGCGCTTCGGTGATAGCTTCGATGAGGCTCAGTTCCGTGCAACCAACCCTCGTGTCCTGGAGAACCAGAAGAAGTTTGATGACCTCCATGCCCGCTATACTGAGGCAATGCAGGGTCCTAACCTCGAGATGCTGAAGCAGATTATCGAGGATGAGGGTATCGTATGCCCTATCAGCGGTACCAAGAACTGGACAGACGTTCGCCAGTTCAATCTGATGTTCTCTACCCAGATGGGTGCTGCCAGCGATGCTTCAAGCAAGGTATATCTCCGTCCTGAGACAGCTCAGGGTATCTTCGTTGATTATTTGAGCGTTCAGAAGACCGGTCGTATGAAGTTGCCATTCGGTATCTGCCAGATTGGTAAGGCATTCCGCAACGAGGTGGTACATAGCTCTC
>URYG01000137.1 GCA_900551985.1 uncultured Prevotella sp.
TATAAGGCAGAAGAGAGAAGTATCTGGAGAGTGTCATCAGCAGTGAGATGAGTGCCACATCCAGTCTCGAACTCCTGAAGGCGCACGCCGTGATTTCCCGCTCTTGGCTTTTGGCTCAGATGCAGCATCGTAGAGAGGTGGCGGAGAGTGGCAACAATTTCTTCTCTTTCGTGAAGAAGGAGGATATGCTCATCCGTTGGTACGATCGCGAAGATCATACTCTTTTCGATGTTTGTGCCGATGACCACTGTCAGCGTTATCAGGGAATTACCAAGGAGACCTCACCACATGTGGCAGAAGCTGTAAGACTCACCAGGGGACAGGTTCTGCTGGATGGTGATGAGATTTGTGATGCCAGATTCTCGAAGTGTTGTGGCGGTATTACCGAAGAGTTCCAGTATTGCTGGGAGAATACGCCGAAGAATTATCTCACAGCTGTAAGGGATATTGCCTTGGGTATCGAGGATGCAAAGGTTATGCCTGATCTTACCATCGAGGAAGAGGCTGAGAAATGGATTCGCTCGAACCCGCCTGCTTTCTGCAATACGACAGACAAGAAGATTCTTTCGCAGGTATTGAATGACTATGACCAGGAGACTGCCGATTTCTATCGCTGGAAGGTAACGCTCACTCAGGAGAAACTCCAGCAGCTTATCGCTGACAAACTGAAGATGGACTTTGGTGCCATCCTCGACCTGAAAGCCGTTGAGCGAGGCAAGAGTGGAAGAATCAGCAAACTCCAGATTATCGGTACCGAGAAAACCTTCACCATCGGTAAGGAACTCGAAATCCGACGTGCGCTCAGCGACTCTCATCTTTTAAGTTCTGCCTTTGTGGTAGATAAACAGGATGAAGACGAGCAGGGAGTACCTCAGCGTTTCGAACTCATCGGTGCCGGATGGGGCCATGGAGTAGGTCTCTGTCAGATTGGTGCTGCGATGATGGGTGAGGAGGGTTATCTCTATGATGCCATCCTTCTCTATTACTATCAGGGTGCAGAAATCAAGAAACTCTATAAATAAGTTGTAGAATGGTAACATTGAAAAATAGTCGGAATCCATGGGCTTGGATTCCGACACTCTACTTTGCGGAAGGACTGCCTAACGTCATCGTGACAGCTCTCTCTGTGGTAATGTATATGCAGTTGGGCTTGACCGATGCCGAGGTGGGTCTCTATACCGGATGGCTCGCCCTGCCTTGGGTTATCAAACCCTTGTGGAGCCCATTCATCGATCTGCTGAAGACCAAGCGTTGGTGGGTATTGACAATGCAGGCGCTCATCGGAGCAGCTCTTGCCGGAATCGCCTTTTCGCTGCCTACTGCCTTCTGGTTCCAGGCCACGATGTGCTTCTTCTTCCTCATCGCCTTCTGTAGTGCTACCCACGATATTTCGGCGGATGGTTTCTATATGATAGAGTTGGATGAGCATACGCAGACCAAGTTTGTGGGGTTGAGAAACACCTTCTATCGCCTTGCCATTATCTTCGTGAATGGATTCCTGGTGATGTTGGCTGGTGTTCTCCAGGTGCTGTTCCGTAACCAGATTCGCTTCTCGTGGGCGCTTATCTTCTACGGATTGGCAGGTATCTTCATCGGATTGTGGCTCTATCATAGCAGATTCATGCCGCGTCCGAAGGAGGATGTGCAGACTGACAGAACGGTGAGTGAAGTGGCGCACGAACTGAAGAATATGTTCCGCACCTTCTTCGTGAAGTTCGGATTGGGAGAAACCATCTGTGTAATGCTCTTCCTCCTGCTCTATCGTTTCCCGGAAGCACTCTTGAATACGATGACCAAGACATTCATCCTTCGTCCTAATTCGCAGGGCGGACTGGGATTGTCTCCTCAGGAATATGGCTTTGCCAATGGCACGGTGGGACTGATCGGTTTGCTGCTGGGTGGAATCATCGGTGGAATTCTGGTGAGTAGGGATGGTATGAAGAAATGGCTTTGGCCGATGGTTTGCGCCATCACCCTGCCGGATGTGGTTTACATCTATTTGAGCTACTCACTCAATAGTGACATCATCGTGGTATCGAGCTGTCTTTTCATAGAGCAGTTCGGTTATGGTTTGGGCTTCACGGTTCTTACCCTTTATATGCTGTTCTATAGCCAGGGCAAGTTCAAGACATCCCATTATTCCATCTGTACAGGTATCTCTTATTTAGGTTTGATGTTGCCTGGTATGGTTTCGGGATATCTGAAAGATATGGTAGGCTATCGCTTGTTCTTCATCATCGTGATGGCATGCTGCGCCATCACCTTCCTGGTTACCGCTTTTCTGAAGATAGATCCTGAGTTCGGAAAGAAAGAGAAGGAGATCAAGGAGGAAATAGAAGAGGAAGAAATGGAAGTGATAGAATAATATTTCTATAGAAGATAGAAGCTGTCTCTATTTGAAGATAGAATCTGTTTTCTATATATAAATAGGTGAAAAACTGAGAAAAGGTCGTTGGGAATTGTCCCAACGGCCTTTTTCTGTTAAAGTATTTAAAATCATTTTCTTCTGCCCTTGTGATATCATTTTAATATCGTATATTTGCGATATCAAAATGATATCAACATTAATAACGTAATAAATAAAGTAAAATTATGGAGAATAAGGAATTTACTTATCAGGGAAAGACCTTGAATGGCATCCTGATGTTAGTATTAAACATCATCGGCTTCCTGGCTGGAGTTGGCTTGTTTATATTTGCCTGCGTTTCGCAAGAAGGTTGGCTGGCAAATGTCTGTGGCGTTTGCGGCGTACTGCTTCTCATCCTGAGCATCATCTGCGTTTGCGGTTTCATCCTGGTGGAGCCTGGTCAGGCTCGTGTATTGCTTTTCTTCGGTAAATATCGTGGCACTTTTACAGCACCGGGTTACTATTGGCTGAATCCGTTTATCAGTCAGAAGAAGCTTTCGCTTCGTGTGCGCAACCTCGATGCCGAACCAATCAAGGTGAATGACAAGACGGGTAATCCGATTATGATTGGTATGGTGCTGGTATGGAAACTGAAGGATACTTACAAGGCTATCTTCGAGATTGATACCCAGACGATGGCTGAGGGTTCTACGGGTCAGGCTGGCATCGGTGCATCTGCTGCACAGATCATGAATATGTTGGGCCGCTTTGTTCAGATTCAGGCAGATGCCGCTCTCCGACAGGTAGCCGGACAGTATGCCTACGATGATGATGAGGGTGGAAAGGCGAATCAGATTACGCTTCGAGATGGAAGTGATGAAATCAATAAGGAGTTGGAGGCTCGTATCGATGAGCGATTGGCAATGGCAGGTATCGAGGTAGTAGAGGCTCGCATCAACTATCTGGCTTATGCACCGGAGATTGCCGCCGTAATGCTTCGTCGTCAGCAGGCTTCAGCCATCATTTCTGCTAGAGAGAAGATAGTAGAGGGAGCCGTGTCGATGGTGAAGATGGCATTGCAGAAGTTGAGTGATGAGGAAGTGGTAGAGCTTGATGACGACAAGAAGGCTGCCATGGTCAGCAATCTGCTCGTAGTGCTCTGTGGCGATGATACCGCCCAGCCTGTGGTAAATACGGGAACATTGAATCATTAAAAAATATATGGCAAAAAAGGAAACAAATACAAAAAGTTTTATATTGCGCATTGATTCGGAAACGATGAGTGCCATTGAAGCATGGGCGGAGGATGAATTCCGTTCAACCAACGGCCAGCTGCAATGGATCATCGCCGAAGCGCTGCGCAAGGCTGGCAGACTGCCTAAGAAAAAGAAGGCTGCATCAAAGAAAACTAAGGAAGAAGATGAATCAAACCAAATAGAAGAGAAGAAGAAAGATGAAGACGCCTCCGATTCATCCAGGAAATAGAGGCGTCTCCGATTCGTCGCAACGGTTATTTATTCCCCGATAATCGTTGCGATGAGGTGTCGGCTTCCGCCTCCCTCTCTGAATTCACAGAGGTAAATCCCCTGCCATGTACCAAGATTCAATCTTCCATTGGTAATAGGAATGGTGAGCGATACTCCCACCATGCTCGATTTGGCATGCGCCGACATATCCGTAGGTCCTTCATCCTGGTGCAGATATCTTGGGTCGCCATCCGGAACCAGTCTTTCGAAGATATCCTTTAAATCATGTCTCACATCCGGGTCGAAGTTCTCGTTCAGCGACAATCCACAACTGGTATGTCTTACGAAGAGATTCAGAATCCCCGTCTTAGGCAGCGCCGGCAAGTTCCTCATCACCTCATTGGTTACGAGGTGAAAGCCGCGAGGAAGCGGGCGCAATGAAAATTCAACTTGCTGTATCATATTCTTCTTTTTGTTTATATTCTTATACTTTTTAATTCTATCTTTATACTTTATAATTCCTTTTTCAGCCATTCACCAAAGAACTTATCGTACAGTTCGTAAGTTCCATCCGTCTCTGTAACAAAATCTTTCTCCAATAATCCCTTGATACCACCTTGTACAAAACTGGCGGAAGGAAGATTGTGCTTCTTGATGAATGCCGATGACATGATGTTTTGAGCCTTGCCTGCGTTGCAGATGGCTAAGAGCAGTTCCTTTTGCTTGGCTGGCAATTGGAAAAGGAGGGCTTCATAGGCAAAAGCACTTTCGTCTATAATCGAGTTGAGCGCCAGTTCCATCATCTTATCATCAGCCAGTTCCCTCATCTTGTCATCAGCCTTTTCCGTGAGCGAGAAAATCTTATTGAGCATCCTTTGCAGATACCAGGTGATACCGTCAAAACGGTCGTATATCCGATAAATGGTTTCTCGTTTGATACACTTCTGTCTTTCCTCGAAAAGACGAGTAGCGAAGTCGGCATACACCTCTCTATCAATAGCTTTCAGAGTTTTGATGGAGGTGCTCTGATAGAAAGGACGGGCATGGCTCAAGAACATTTCCGACATCATGTTGCGCTGAGAGCCGGCAAAGATGAAACTGGCATTATGGCAGTGCTGGATGTAAGTGCGCAGTATGGCTTCCACATTAGCTTCTCTATAGCTGCTGATGGTTTGGAATTCATCAATGGCCACGATGCAAGGCTTATCAGCGCTCTCCAGATAATGGAAAATTTCATCGAGTGTTGTGGTTGGACTGGTGATTTCTCCCAAATCCACTCCCCACGAAGGCACGCCATTCATATCGAAGCTGATGGATGAACGGAGTGAGTGGAGGCAGTTAAGAAAATGTTCCACTACTTTGGTGCCTTTAGGTTTCAGACTTTGCAGAATACTTCTGCCTAGTTCCTGAATGAAGTCGGCTAGGGTTTTCGTGGCATAAATATCTACAAGGAATGTATAGTATTTATCCTTGATTTCTTCCTGGGCATAGACGTGTTGCACCAACCCTGTCTTGCCGATTCTTCTAGGTGCAATCAGGGTGATATTATTGCCATTCTTGATTTCTCTTATCAAGTCGATGGTTTCCTTTTCTCTATCACAGAAGTAAGCGTCGGATATGTATCCTCGCAGAATAAACGGATTCTCTATCATTGTATATAGTCTTCTTTATTGTCTTTGAATAGTCTTATATCTTTCTGATAATCATGGTGCAAAGATAATTATAATTTTATTATTATAATACTATTATAATGCAAATATAGGAAAGTTTAACCATTTAAGGATTTCTCTTCCTTGCTATTTGCTACCCCGAAAAATCTTCTTCTTTAGAAGAAGGAAAAAAACAAGAAAAATAATCCCGAAATAATTTGGTGGTTTCAGAATATTGATGTACTTTTGCACCCGAAATCAAGCATTAAGAGTTGCCCAGTTGTGGCACACCAACCGAGTTTCGCATAGAGATAACCACGGTGGTAAAAGAATGTGTAAGTGTTTAACAACTTAAAATAATTATCTTTATGAATCCAAATTCAGATTTAAAGAACAATGAGAGTGTAATGGCTGCTAATGCCGAGTCTTCAACAATTAAGGCAGCTAATGCCGAGTCTTCAGCTGTTGATGCAGGCTATGCCGAGTCAAGAATTTCAGAGTATGCTGCCCGTTTTGCCGCTTACAGCGATGAGCGTTTTAAGCAGACCGTGGATCATGAGCGCAAGGTTCGTGGTTGGGGCAGCGAGCGCAGCTACTTCCTCGCCGCCCTGCGAGGAGAGTGCGAGAAACGGGGCATTGATTACTGCTAATCAAGCCCCATCTGTGAGAATCTGTGCAATCTGTGGGACAAGAAAGAGCAAAGAAGAAAATCTGCGTCATCTGCGCAATCTGCGTGACCTTACCCCCAGGACCGCACAGGTCCAAAAATCAGTGTTAATCAGCCAAATCTGTGGGAACTTATGACTTGAATTCCTCGATGAAGGGTTGCAGGTTTCCACCTCTTGGCGAGTTATGGTCTTCAAGGATGGCGAAGGCGATGAGCTTGTACTTGTCCTTGAACTCCTTCTCGTCGATGACTTCGTGAAACAGTCTTGCGATATGTTTCGGAGGATTGTGAAAGGCACCGCAACCGAAAGCACCGAGCACGATGCTGTCGTGTCCGTTCAGCAAACCGATACGCAGCATCGTCCTCATTTTGTTCTTTGTCAATGCGGCGTCTTCCTCGCAGATGTTTCCATCTCTATCTAAATCAGGATGATTGATGGCAGCTACTGCCACGAACGACATATAATAAGGAGTATCAAGCAAGGCAAAGTCATCCTTGGCTCCAGCCCTGAACACGGTAGCGTCTGGCACATAGATGCCTCCGAATCTCACAGGCATTGGATATTGGAACTTGCTTTTCTCCAGACCATAAGCCTCGGCATATTCAGCATAACGATACATTGAGAGAAAGAGGTTAGTGCTGCGGAAGAGGCTCTCCTCCTGTGCCCGGCTTCCGTTCTTCACGCCACCGCCCGGGTTGCGACGGCTTGCCAGGTTGAGAACCACGGGATTGTATCCTTCCTGTTGCAACTGATGACCGCAATGTATGCTGTCGTCATTCTTCACAATAATCTTGGTGGAACCATCTGAAAGGCTAGGTACATTAGAAGCATCCAGTGGCTTGGTATAGAATCTGCTTCCCTTCAACATCTTCGTGTTGTCGAGCAGTTTCACTTCCTCCCCATTCTCAGAGGTGTAATGTCCCTCCAGTACAATATCTATAGTTTGCTGATACACGTCAGCCAGTTGTCTTCTGTCGTTTATCATGATTTCTTCAGTTTTAAGCTAAGAATCTTTAAATACTTCGTTAATCTTCTGCCAATAAGTCACAATACATTAGTCTCGTATTTTTTAATTATCTTAATCCAGATTTGCGTAACATTTCTCTCATTTTTATAACAAAGGGGTCTTTATTTTTATCCCTTTTCGTTCTTGAAAGAAATGCTCTTTCGTTTGCTTCCATTTCCTCACGAAAGCGAATTGCATCTTCGCCATGTAAAGTAGGGATTGCTTTTATTGCTATTGCCATATTTATGTCCTCCTATTAATTTATTATATGTGCTGTAAAATTACAAGTTTTCTTTGTATTCTCCAAACTTTTATATATAAAAATGTGGTATTCTCGATATTTCTTTGTAAATTTGCCCTCTGATAGCTACTATCTTAGGGCTGATGGCTCAAGGAGGGAAATAATGACTAATAAAGGAAAGGGCTGAAAATGGAGAAAAATAATCATTTGGAGGTACAGAATTTGTCCTCTGGCTTGATGAAGGATTTGCGCCAGATTATAGACTCTGCACGCCAACGTGTGGCTGTGACTGCTAATGCAGAGTTGACGATGATGTATTGGCACATCGGAGAACGAATTAATCGTGAAGTACTTGGCAATCAGAGAGCTGAGTACGGTAAGCGAATTGTGTCGATGGTGGCGACACAATTGCAAAATCAGTATGGGACGAAAGGATTTGAAATCAGAAATATAAGAAGAATGATGCAATTTGCTCAAAAAATACCAAAGGAACAAATTGTGTCGCAACTTGCGACCCAATTGACATGGTCGCATATAATAGAGGTTCTTCCGGTAAAAGATCCTTTAGCTGTAGAGTTCTATCTGACAATGTCGTCTTCTGGTAGATGGGGAAGAAATCGTCTTCGCAAGGAAATTGACAGCATGCTCTTCGAACGTACTGCCATTGCAACCAAGCCTGATGAACTCATCAAGAAAGAACTTGCAGATTTGCGAGATGACAGCAATATGTCTCCAGACCTTGTATTCAAGAGTCCTTACTTTCTCGATTTCACAGGATTGAAAGGGATGTATAGCGAAAAGAGCTTGGAGGATAGTCTGGTGGCTCATTTGGAACAATTCATTTTGGAATTAGGCAATGGCTTTACTTTTGTGGAGCGTCAGAAACGAATGATTATCGATGGTGAGGACTTTTATCTCGACTTACTCTTTTTCCACAGAAAATTGCACCGCCTAATAGCGATTGACCTCAAGCTCGGACGCTTCAAAGCCCAGTATAAGGGACAGATGGAACTCTATCTCCGTTGGCTCGAAGCACATGAAATGGAACCAGGTGAAGAACCACCTCTC
>URYG01000138.1 GCA_900551985.1 uncultured Prevotella sp.
ATCGATATCTTTCATATGATTCGCGATATCGTGCGCTATCAGCACATCTACAAGGTGGAGATGATCCAGTCGATGGTGAATGTCCTGAAGCTTCTGGTTTCGGAACTTCCTTACGAGAATGTATCGGTGACTCGCGATTTGCGCCACAAGAAGGAAGTTTATGAGATTTTCCTTCATCTCCTGTATCGCCATTTCAAAACCGAGCGACAGATCAGGTTCTATGCCGACAAGTTGAATGTCTCAGCACCTTATCTTTCCAGGATGATCAAGGATATTTCAGGAACTACCGTGAATGATCACATCACCTCCTTGCTCTATAAGGAAATATGCAATCTCCTGAAGCAATCGGACATGACGATGGGAGAAATTGCAGACCATCTGCATTTCAGTGATCAGAGTGCCATGACGAATTTCTTTAAGATGAGGGCGGGAATGACGCCGCTGGCATATCGGAACCAAGGCTGATGTTGAAGGCTTTTGCCCTTACAAGGCATATAAGCTTTATGTATAACAAATAACCTGTAAGCTATATTCCCTTGATAGGAATACGCTTACAGGTTTTTTGTTTGTCAGCTAATCAGCTGACTGGTTATGGAAAAATTTATTTCAGGGTAAATTTGTGTGACTGCAACATCTCCTTAGGGTCGAGTGCTTTGTCAAGCTCTTCCTTGCTCAGAATGCCCTGTTCGATGACGATGTCATAAACGGAACGGCCTGTGGCATGAGCTTCCTTGGCAACCTTCGTACTTTTCTTGTAGCCGATGATAGGATTGAGGGCAGTAACGATACCGATACTGTTCTTTACCATCTCGTAGCAGCGCTCCTTGTTGACGGTGATGCCGAGAATACACTCAGAAGTCAAAGTCTCGATAGCGTTCTTCATCCATGTCAAGCTCTCAAAGAGGCTTTCGGTGATGATAGGCTCCATTACGTTCAACTCCAACTGACCAGCCTCTGCTGCGAAGCTAACGGTAGCATCGTTGCCGATTACCTTGAAGCAAACCTGGTTGGTTACCTCTGGGATAACAGGGTTCACCTTACCTGGCATGATAGAAGAACCTGGTGCCTTGGCAGGGAGATTGATTTCGTTCAGACCGCAGCGAGGACCAGAAGCCATCAGGCGGAGGTCGTTACAGATCTTAGACAGCTTGATAGCCAAGCGCTTCAGAGCTGAAGAGTAGCTTACGTAAGCACCGGTATCAGGGGTAGCCTCTACCAGGTCGGTAGCAGTTTCGAAGTTTTCGCCTGTCAACTTGCTGAGGTTGGCTGCACAAAGCTTAGCAAAGCCAGGAACTGCGTTCAAACCTGTACCGATAGCAGTACCACCCATGTTGATCTCATGCAAGAGCTTCACGTTGCGCTCCAGATTGAGGATTTCCTCTTCCAGGTTGTTGGCGTATGCATTGAATTCCTGACCGAAAGACATTGGAACTGCATCCTGCAACTGAGTACGGCCCATCTTGATAACGTCAGCATATTCGTCTGCCTTGTAGCGGAATGCGCTGATCAAACCAGTCAAAGCACCTACCAAATGGGTGTTCATACGGATCAAGGCCAAACGGATAGAGGTTGGGTAAACGTCGTTGGTGCTCTGTCCACAGTTGCAATGGTCGTTAGGAGAGCAGAACTGATAGTCACCCTTCTCGTGACCCATGATTTCGAGTGCACGGTTAGCGATTACCTCGTTGGCATTCATGTTAACAGAAGTTCCAGCACCACCCTGTACCATGTCGATAGGGAAGTTCTCATGCCACTTGCCTTCGATAATCTCGCGGCAAGCCTGAGAGATAGAACCCGAAATTTCATCGTTGATCACACCGAGGGTATGGTTGGTTTCAATAGCTGCCAACTTCACGTAAGCGATAGCGATGATGAAATCAGGGTAAGCGCTCATGGTCTTACGGGAAATGTGATAGTTGTTGATACCGCGCTGTGTCTGTACACCGTAAAGTGCTTCAGCAGGAACTTTGAGTTCACCTAAAAGGTCTGACTCTACTCTAAAATTTTTAACTTCAGCCATAATATAGTTAGTTTTGTTGTTTATACTAATGTTATCTATTCTCTAGTTATTGTATTATTTTTATTGATTCTCTGTTTTCGGAAGAAGGAGTTGTTTCCTTTATCCGCTGCAAAGATACGATGATTTCTGTAGATTCTCTTTATAAAAAATGAACCTTAATTTGTAAAAAACGAACTAATCGTTCTTTTTTGTATTTTTCGTGCAGAAATCTACAAAAATCAAGGATGAAAAAGCATTAAAATGCCTTCAGTCTATACATCATACCCAGTTCTATACGGTCGGTATTGTAATCCTTCAGGCCGCATTTCTTGCTGTAGTCGTATTTTCTGCCTACATAGGCAAGGAAGAAACGGAGGTCCTGCTTCTGTTTGCGGGCTGGATAGTATTCCAGACTTCCTATGTAGCCGTATGCAGTACGATAGTTCTTGAACTTTTCATCCTTAGTAGCACTGGCTGTTTCCCACATGCCTTTCAGCATCAGGTTCCAGTCTTTGGCAAACTGCCAGTTCATCTTGGTAACGATGCCCTGGTAGCATACCTTACTGAGATAGAGGTTGGTGTAACCATTCTCTTCTGAATCCGGACAGATACTGTTAATCATCTCATTCACAATCTCCTTGGATGCAATCTTCATTCTGTCGAGATCATCGTATGTATGGTTGTAGTCCACATACCACTGCAGCTTGCTGAGGTTCAGTCTCTGACCGAATCGGAAGAATCGGCTGTACTTTCCCTTGGCTTGTGTGCGGTGAGAATACGACCAGCGGGTCTGCAGTTTATTATCTAAGAACTTTCCGTTCCATCCTACGCTGTAAGTCAGAGGACTGTTGGATTTCTCCAGAGCTTCAACCTCCAGTTTCTTTCCGCCTGCCGCACCATCATTCACCACCTTTCCGGTAGTAACCTGGGCATTGGCACCAAATTCATCTGCCAGTTTTCCATTATAGGTATTGCTTACCTCGACAGAAAACTGTTGGGTCTTGCTAGGATTGTAGAGCAGGTTGAGGGCTCCCTTTGAACTGTCCACATTATCCTCCATGTCTGAGTATTGATAGATGAACATCGGATTCTCATCAAACTCAAACGAACCTAGCGCCTGGCACTTCTTACCGCCTTGGATGCTCCAGGTATCATTGAATTTCCAGCCTACCATCATATAGTCAGTAGCCTTGGCAAAGTTGTCCTCGCTCATAGGGGCATCTGTCTTGTTCAATCGATGGCGGAAGCGGTAATAGAGATTATCCGTCAACCAGCCGGTCATCTCGATTCTCAGGTTCTTGTTGTAGAATCGGGTTGTCCATTCATCAGTCTTGGAATTGTGTTCTGCCTGGAATGATTCTGCGAAGTTCACGTAGAAATTCAGCGCCTTCTGCTTCTTCTCGATATTGGTAACCTTGGTGTAGAGCGATTCGATGTTGCCATCATCTCCGCCCAGACCATCGTTGGTGCCTTGTGCCAAAGCCTTGGCTGGCAGTAGGCTAGCTATTGTAAAAGCTGAAAGCATGATGCTTTTTGAATATTTTTGCTTCATATTTCTGAGGTTTTTAAAGATTCAACATTGGGACCTCTATCGTACTTGAAAACGTACGATAGAGGCCGTTTCCGCATATTACATTTGGGCTTATAGGAACTGAATGATTAAGTAACCTATTCCGATAGACACGATGGTTGTTGTGAAACCGGCTATCTGGAATGAGTGATTGATAACAAATCGTCCGATGCGTGTACTACCGGTACGGTCGAAGTTGATTGCAGCTACGGCTGTAGGGTAGTTTGGCAGGAAAAAGTATCCGTTTACGGCAGGGAACATCGCAACGAGCGACAGCGTACGTTTTTTCTTACGGTTGCCGCCTGCGAGAAGAGCATGATACTCATGATGAAGAGGGCGATGGCGAAGAGGAAAGGATACTGGCTAACCACATTGGCAATGTATTCCTTGAAGAAGGCGATGTTGCCATTGAAGAAAGTGTCGCCCATCCATGCAATACCGAAGATCGCCACCATAGCGTTCATTCCTGCACCGAAGACGTTACCCTTGATGGCATCGCCCACCTTTGCCTTTCCTACCAGGAGAATCAAAGCTGCTACTGACATCATGATGATCTCGATGATTTCCGGCATGGATACTCTGTGCATTTCGCCATCGAGCATGAAGCTAGGGCGGATGCTAGGAATACTTCCGTAGATGACTACCATCAATACTCCGAAGATGAATGCCAACACTGCGTATTTGGCACGTGGATTAGGATTCTTGATCATCTCATCAATGAGCTTGCTGTCTTTCTCAGGATTGATGATTCCTTCCTTCACACGCTGCTGGTAAATTTCATCCTCGTTCAATTCCTTGCCGATTCGGTTCTGGATGAAGGCTGCTACGAGAATGGCAATCAGGGAGGCTGGAATACATACCAGAAGGATATGCTTCAGTTCGATGCCGGCACCACCCAGTAGGTCGGTACTGATGACCGCTGCAGTTGCTGCAGAAACCGGGCTTCCTGTAATACCGAGTGAGGCTGCTACTGTAGAAACGCTCAAAGGACGTTCTGGGCGAATTTTTGAGTTGGTGGCAATCTCAGAGATGATAGGGAGCAAGGAGTAACTGGTATGAGCAGTACCTGCCACGATGCAGAAGAGCCATGTGGTGAGCGGACCGAAATAGGTGATATGGTTAGGATGTTTCCGCAGGAACTTTGCAGCAAGACCTACCAGATAATCCAGTCCGCCTGCTGCCTGCAGGGCGGCTGCCGCTGTAATCACCGATACGATGATGAGCATCACGTCGATAGGTAGGTTGCCTGGTTTCAGTCCGAAGAAGAATACCAGAATAAAGACTCCTACCATTCCGTAGATTCCAAGTCCGATGCCGCCTACACGGGCACCGATAAAGATGAGCGCCAATACGATGGCGAGTTGTAAAAGTATGATTGCTGTTGCCATATTGTTTGTTGTTTATTGTTGCTTGTTGTTGTTGTTTATTGTTTTCGTTTGCAAAATTACAGCATTTTTGGGTTATCTTCTTTATAAAATTATGACCGAGATTTGTAAAAAACGCACCAAATGCGCTAAAATTCAAAAAAAAATAGTAAATTTGCACCGAAACTCTTGTAGAGGTAACTCTTTCAGAGCCTAAGAATCTATAAATTTAAACAATACAATATATATGAAACGATATTTATACCTTATTATATATATAGGTCTGGTACTTTCGCTATCGGCATGCAAGCAGCAGCCTAAGAAGTTCGTTATCGGTGTATCCCAATGCTCCGAGGATATCTGGCGCGACAAGCTCAATGATGAGCTGAAGATGGGAGAGTATATCAATGATTCGATAATCGTGAAGCTTGCCTCCTCGAACGATGACAATGTGCTGCAGAACAAGCAGGTTAATCAGTTTGTGGACGAGGGCGTGGATTTGCTGGTCATCTCTCCTAATCAGTTGAGTGCGATTTCCAAGGCTGTGGAGCGTGCCTACGAGAAGGGAATCCCGGTGATTCTGTATGATCGTATCTCCAGTACCGATAAATTTACGGCATTCATCGGTTGCGACAACTATCTTATCGGTAAGTCAATGGGTACCTTTATCGCTCAGAAGCTTCAGGGTAAGGGACGCATTGTTGAGATTTGTGGATTGGATGGATCTTCGCCTGCCATGGAGCGCCATCTGGGTTTCATGGATGCCATCAAATCATATCCGGGTATCCAGGTAGTTGCTTCTGAAGGAGGCAACTGGAAGGAGGAAGGCGGCGTCCAGGCAATGAAGCGCATCCTGAAGAAGACTCAGGACTTTGATTATGTCTTTGCTCACAACGATCGTCTGGCATGGGGTGCCTACGAGGTTGCCAAGCAGATGGGGCTGCAGCATCGTTATAAATTTACGGGTGTTGATGGAATGGCTAATAAAGGCGGTGGCCTGGAGTTGGTGCGTGATGGCATCTTCGAGGCTTCCTATCTTTATCCTACCAAGGGTGATGAGGTGATAGCCTTGGCGATGAAGATCCTGAAGCATCAGCCTTTTGAGCGGAAAAACTATCTCAGTACATCTATCATTACCCGGGAAAATGCGGAACTTACATTGATGGAAGCCAGGGACGCTGAGCGACAGGCACATAATCTGAAGACTTTGCATAAACAGGTGGATCGGTATCTTTCAGATTATAATTCTCAGAAAGTGATGTTGATAGGCTTGTGTCTGTTCTTACTGGTTTGTATTGTCGCTGCAGCTATGATTTTCCGCAGTTATGTGGTGAAGGCTAAACTGAATGAGGAACTGGCGAGAACCAATGGAGAGTTGAAAAGAGTGAATGGGGAATTGGAAAACAAGAACGAGGAGTTGAAACGACTGAACGAGGAGGTGTTGGAACTCACCCATTCCCGTCTGGTATTCTTTACGAATATCAGTCATGAGCTCCGTACTCCATTAACATTGATTGCTGATCCTGTGGAAATGCTTCTGGAGGACAGTGGTATCAAGGGAAAGAGTCGTGAACTTTTGAAGATGGTGAAGCGTAATGCGGTTGCTCTGCAGCAACTGGTGAGCAGTATCCTCGATTTCCGAAAGATTCAGAACGGAAAGATGGAGTTGACGCTCTATCGCTTCGACCTGGTGAAAGCTTTGAAAGTGTGGGTAGGCGATTTCCAGCTTACTGCTGAGCGTAAGCAAATCAAGCTCCATTTGGATATCTCTGATTCTGTTGGTTCTCATGAGGTGGTTGCAGATAAGGAGAAGATAGCTCGTGTTGTCTTCAATCTTCTGAGCAATGCCTTGAAATATACACCTGCCGGTGGCGATATTTTCGTATCTCTGAAAGATGAGGATGGAAAGTTCCGTCTGGATGTGAGGGATACCGGCAAGGGAATCTCGCAGGAAGAGGCTGGCAAGATTTTCGAGCGTTTCTTCCAGGCTAAGGGAGCTGCAAGCGGTACGGGCATCGGCTTGGCTTTGGTGAAATCGTTTGTTGAACTGCATCATGGCGTGGCTCGTGTAGAAAGTGAATTGGGCAAGGGATCCGACTTTTTCGTGGTGATTCCTCGTGAGCAGGAGGATAAGTCGCTAGTTATCCACACTGATGTGGATAACTCTGTAAATACTTCTTTATCAGATGGAAAAACGTTGGTGAATGAGTCAGATCTGCAATATATCGACGATGGAGAGAGAAAAAGTGGAAAAGTACAGCAGTTGCTGAGCGATCATACGAATAAGCCAACCATCTTGGTTATCGATGACAACAATGATATCCGTCAGTATGAGCATACCCTTCTGCAGGATGATTATATCGTTCTGGAAGCTGCTGATGGTAAGGAAGGACTGGATGTTGCCAAGAAGGAAGTTCCCGACCTGGTAATCTGTGATGTGATGATGCCGGTGATGGATGGTCTGGAGTTTACCCAGAATCTGAAGACCCATACGGCAACCTCTCATATTCCTGTCATCATGCTTACGGCGAAGAATCAGGAAGAGCATCGTGCCGAGGGTTATGAATATGGTGCCGATTCCTACATCACCAAGCCATTCCACAGCAAGGTGCTCCTGGCACGTATCGAGAATCTGTTGAAGCAGCGCAAGCTTCTGAAGCATCTTTTCCAGGGAAGTCAGGAGGCTGAGCAGGAAATCGCCGATTCTCATCTGGAAGATCGTGATAAGCAGTTCCTGAAACAGCTTCATGCCATCATTCAGAAGAATCTCTCGGATAGCGAGTTTGGCGTCGAGGAAATCGGTAAGCAGATAGGCTTGAGCCGCGTCCAGCTTTATCGCAAGGTGAAGGCGATGACGGGTTCTTCGGTCGTTGATCTGCTCCGCAAGGCTCGCCTGGCGAAAGCAAAGCGCTTGCTGGCGTCTCGCAGCATGAGTGTTTCCGAGGTAGCCTATGATGTGGGCTTCTCTGCTCCTTCTTATTTCACCAAGTGTTTTAAGGATGAGTATGGCATGTTGCCGGGAGATGTGGGAAATGTATAATATAACATCATATAATTGACGTGTTTCTAATAATAACTAATTTTCAGAAGAAAATGAAAAGAAAATCACTTTTATTACTATTTGTATGTCTCACCTTACTGGCACATGCAGTTAAGGTGAATGTAAATAATGCCGTAGATTTCGTCAATCCACTCGTGGGTTCAGATTCCAACCCTGAGCTTTCTACGGGTAATACTTATCCTGCCATAGCGATGCCTTGGGGTATGAACTTCTGGGTTCCTCAGACCGGAAAGATGGGCGATGGATGGCAATACACCTATGCGGCTAAGAAAATCAGAGGCTTGAAGCAGACTCATCAGCCAAGTCCTTGGATCAATGATTACGGTCAGTTCTCTCTCTTGCCTACCGTGGGTAAACCGGTCTTTGATGAGGCGAAGCGTGCCAGCTGGTTCTCTCACAAGGCAGAGAAGGCTACACCTTATTATTATAG
>URYG01000139.1 GCA_900551985.1 uncultured Prevotella sp.
AATATCGGAGATTACCAACTTTTTTAGGCACTATTTCTTATCCCGAACTGAGGTATTTTATCCATCAGGCTCCTGACATAGAAAAGCCCGAGACCATAGCCCTTGACCGTATATTTATTGCCATCCGTCACCCGATAGAACTTGTCAAAGATATAAGGCAATTTATCATGGGCAATGCCGATTCCATTATCTGATACGGAAACCTGCACTTCATCCTCGGCTTTCAGGAAAGCCTTGATTTCTATCTTCACGCTATCTTCAGAATACTTGATGGCATTGTCTATGAGATTGCTCACGATGTTTGAGAAATGCATCCGGTCGGCAGGAACCATTAGATTTTCCGGTTCTACAGACAGCGAAATACTCACCTTTTTTTCCGTTCTTTCTCCTGATTTCACTTTCAGCTGATGCTGGGAGATTAATGGTTCAATTACCTCCTTCACTGGAACTTCCGTGATATTGAGCAGCATCGATTTCCGTCGTTCCATACTCATCGACAGAATCTGTTCCACCAATCCGCTGAGCGTCTGCAACTGCTCCTGAGCGATGGTGAGATACTTGCGCGCCTTATCAGGATGCTGGAGCATTCCGTAGTTCAGCAGGGAGTCGGTGGCAGCGTAGGCTACGGCTATCGGAGTCTTCAATTCGTGCGTGATATTATTGGTGAAATCACTCTTCATCTCATCAAGCGTTTTCTGCTTGAGCATCGTATGAATCAGAAACCAGAAGACGAAAGCCAGGATGAGCATGATGAAGAGCGATGTGGCAAGAATGCCAGCCATCTGGCTGAGCACAGTCATCGTAAGCGGTTCAAGGGTAAGGACATATTTCTCCTCATTCGCCTCCCCCTCATTGCAAACCACATATTGGTATTGCTTGGCATTGGCTGAAGGCTCATACCCCTTCGTCGTCACTTTCGCCAAAACCTTCTTTCCTGCAAAAAGCTGAATCTGATGCGGAAGCGGCTGAGCATTGTCGGCGACCAACAAACTGTCTGAAAGCATCTTGGCTACCCATGCACTGTCATAGTCTTTGATGTCTGGTTTGGCGATTTCATTCAATTTGCCAAACAGTGCTTGTTGCACCATAGTTGCCAGTTTGCCCGACATCATCATCATCAATTCCTGGTCTTTGTCATCTTCACTACGCTTCTCGTGCTTGGTAAAAGTTGTTTGAACAGACTGGACAATCTTTCCTCCACGAACCTTTTTAACCTTTACCTTTTGATCAATATCATCGTCTTCATCCATAGAAAAAGCAACAGAACCCGTCAGCTGTCTATGAGGTCCTTTATCATCATTGCGCAATCGTTCGATTCGCTTCTTCATCTCCATAAAGTGAGCGTACTCCATTCCACCCTTGATTTTTGCTTCAACCTCCTTTTCCTGAGACTGATAAAGCCCCACGAGCCAATAGGTTTGATAAGCGAAAATGCAGACCAAAGCCGTGATGACGAGCGTAACTATGTATTTAAGATGTAACTTCATCGTTTCTCCTTTTTAATCATAAAGACAATGCAAAAGTAATAAAAAAGAAGATAAGTAAGGTACTTTTCTGGGAATTATTTCTGATTTGATAAGACTAAATAACACTTCTGATAAGACTTGATAATCAAAATTCCTTGCTGACACGAGATTTTTACAGTACTTTTGCACCGAAATCGGGAGGGTTTCTTCCGAAAGAACGATAAAAAGATAAAACGATAAGAAGAATATGAAAAGATTGGTTATATTAAGCACTTGCCTGGCCATCAGTCTTGCCGGCAGGGCACAAGGAAACAGAAATGATTCCCTGAGAATGGACAGCATCATCCATTCCCTCCCCGATGTGATGGTAAAAGGCAACCGACCTATCGTAAAGGCGAAAGGAGCGGCATTGACCTATGACCTGCCTCAACTCATCAAAAACCATCCGGTGGATAATGCCTATGAAGCCATCAAGCAACTGCCTGGCGTGAGCGAACAAGATGAAGCCTTGACCCTCAATGCTCAATCCGTAACCGTAATGATAGACGGCAAAACTTCCACCATGACGAGCGAGCAGCTCTATTCGCTTCTGAAAACGATTCCTACCAGCCGTATCGCCAACGCCGAAGTCATCTATTCTGCCCCAGCCCGCTATCAGGTAAAGGGACAGGTCATCAATCTCCTGCTGAAGCACAACACAGGCTTTCACTCCCTGCAAGGCGAGTTCTTCGGCGGCTACACCCACCAGAACCGCAACAGTTACACAGAGCGCGCCTCCCTGCTCTTCACCAACAAGAAATGGGAAATAGACATGCTCTATTCCTTCGGTCATGGCAAGAGATATTATTATTATGAAAATGAGTTTGCCCACACCTTGACTGATGGCACTTTCTATGCCTTCTCTACACATAGCGACAATACCAAACGCCATCTCAATCATAACATCCGACTGGGAATCAACTATCATCTGGCGAAGAATCATCAGCTCAGCTTTGCCTACACTTCACAACTCAATAACACGAGAGGAACTTCAGAGGATGATGGCGATTTCACATCCCTTCTCAGAATCCATGCCAAGAGTCAGTTTCACAATTTCCGTCTGGATTACTCTACACCATTCGGTTTCTCGGCAGGAGCAGAATACACCTATTATAATTCACCGGATGAACAATGGCTGAAAAGCAGTCTCTACGATGAGATTTACGACATCACAAGCCAGCAGCGAATCAACAAATGGCACGCTTACCTCAAGCAGGAGCACGACTTAGGAAAAGACTGGGGCTTGAACTACGGCATCAATTACACCACATCAAGAGACAAGAGCTCGCAGGAGAACAACAACAAGTCTTCTGATGACAACACCATTCAAAACGAAGACCAAATGAGTTTCTACATCGGAGCCAGCAAATCGTTCGAACAAAAACTCACGATGGAAGCTTCGCTCATGGAAGAATATTACCACACCCCAATCTGGAATGAGTGGAACCTCTTCCCTACACTCTCCATCACCTATCTTCCAAAGGCAGGACACGTCATCCAATTCGACTTGGATTGCGACAGAGACTACCCTACTTATTGGTCGGTGAAGAACTTCACCACTTATAATGCGGGCGGATATGGAAAGATTGTAGGAAACCCGACGTTGAAACCTTCACGAGACCTCAGCCTCTCGCTTACCTACATTCTGCACAGCAGATATGTGGCAAGTCTCTTCTTCAACAACTCGAAAGATGAATTCCGTCAGCTTCCTTACCAGAGCGACACGAAGAAGGAGATGGAATACAAACATGTCAACTTCGACCATGTAAACCAGGTAGGTTTGATGCTTACAGCCCCAATCAACATAGGCAACTGGTGGCAGAATCGCCTTACTTTCACCGGCGTTTATCAGAACGACAAGAATTCCCATTTCTATGATCTCCCATTCGACCACAGCAAATGGTTCTATCAAGCCCAGTGGAACGGTACTTTTCTCTTTGGCAAGCATGTGATTCTCAACCTCGATGCTTCCGTTCGTACCGATGCCATCCAAGGAATCATCGACATCCCAGCCTCAGGCTATCTCAACGCAGCCTTCACCTGGAAGCCACTCAAGGACGACAAGCTCCAGCTGAAAGCCTACTGCAACGACATCTTCGAGACGGGCGACAACCATCTGCACGACACCTACCGAGGTCAGCACGTCATCAACAAAATGTACTTTGGCAGAATCATCGGTCTCTCCCTCACCTATCGTTTCGGCGGATACAAGGCCAAGCAGCATGAAGAAGTAGATACTTCCAGATTTGGGAAATAAAAACAAGAGCACCTAGTTTAAGAAAAGCCTCCCATTTTGGCAGCAAAGTTTAAAATATTTATACTTTGCTGCCAATATTGTCATCAATCCGACGCTGGCACGCAAGTTGCTCAGTAAGAGAGTGAAAGCTGAAGCCAAAAGATGAAGGAGTTCGAAAGAACAACGGAGTTTCGAGGTGGAGGCAATCGAAAAGAACAGATAAATAAAGAACAAACAGAAATCCCGACGGGGCCGCAAGGAACCGAGAGGATGAGTAAAATAAAATTGGAGGTTTTAATTATGTTGTTAGCACGTAGAAATAATAATTCAGATTGGTTGAGTAACTTCTTTGATGATGCATTCTTCAACACAGAGTTGATGCCACGTATGAATGCTACCGCTCCTGCCATTAACGTAAAGGAGACAGAGAAGGCTTACCAGATGGAGATTGCAGCCCCTGGACTGAAGAAGGAATGGGTTCGCATCAACATCGACAATGATGGCAACCTGAATGTGGCTATCGAGAACAAGATGGAACACAAGGATGAAGATAAGCACGAGCACTATCTGCGCCGCGAGTTCTCTTACAGCAACTATCAGCAGAGCTACACACTCCCTGAGGACGCTGATCGTGAGAAAATTTCAGCTAAGGTAGCTGATGGTGTTCTTGAGGTTGAGATTCCAAAGCTTGCTCCTAAGGAGGAGGCTAAGGCAACCAAGAATATCGAAGTCAAATAATCATCTCCCATAAATGATTGAGGCAGATTCCAAAGCAATTTGGAACCTGCCTTTTTTGTGCCCATACCTGAATCATCGCATTTTTCATCTACCTTAATTATAGGGATTTTCATCCATCCATCGGGATATTTCTTCCATAAATCTTGCGGGGGTCATAAATAATATGTAATTTTGCAGGCTGAAGAGCAGATATCAAAGCTTCTGCTTATCCGTAACGGACAAGATATGGGCTATCATTTTCTGTTGCCCATACGACACATAATATATATAACCAAGCAAGTTGATATCTATTCACTTGCGAAGCTTCAGATAAAGATTAAGATTATGGCAAAGCAAAGACAGCGTCTGGTAGAAGTGCCGTTCAGCAAGACGGAATGCGGTGTAGATTTCTACATCAACACAGCTTATGGCGGCGAGTGCCCTTGGGTGCTTACGGAGCATGAAGTGTTCAAGACCGACTTCTTCGAAATATTTTTCATCAAGAAAGCCAATGGCTACGTGCTGATAGACTACAGGAAGATAAACCTGAAAGACGGCATGGTGCTCATTGTGAAGCCACACCAGCAGCAGGAATGGCACATTGATGAGGCGGCTCTCGACTACGAATTTCTGATATTCCGTGAAGATTTTATGCGAACGTTTATTGCCGACAAATTCTTTGTCTATCGTCTGCAATACTGCCAGCAGACCGAAACACCGCCCTATTTGATGTGTTCAGGAAATGAATGCGAAGAATATCAGCGGCTGCTCAAGAAAATAAGGGCAGAGCTTCGGCAGCCTCAAGCCGACAGCTACCACATTATCGTCAGCGTACTCTACTATCTGCTGGCTATTATGAATCGCCATTACACCCTTGAATATCAATTGCCTCAGGCTGCTCCTAAGAATTATTACGCCTTTCAGTTTGCGGAATTGATGGAAACCCACATCCACAAGTTGCAGCGTGTGCAGGACTACGCCTCGCTGCTCAAGATTAGCCGCATCACCCTGAACCATAGCGTGATGGCGCAGTATGGAGTATCGGCTACCTATCTGCTGAAACAGCGACTGTTGGCAGAAATCAAAAACGAGCTTCTGTTCACCAGCAAGTCTATAAGTGAGATAGCCTATGCTTTCAGTTTTCCCGAACCACCCCACCTGATGCGTTTTTTCAAGCAGCAGACGGGCAAGACATGTAGAGAATTCCAAGAGGACTATAAGAATGGTGTGTATGAATGAGAGAGATTTATCATTTTGGTAGTTTTTGATGGTTTTCTGGTATCTGATACATCTGTGTTTTTTCATACTTTTGCAGTTGGAATAATGAAGGTAAATATAAAATGAAATTAAAATTCGCATAAGTATGCTAGACACTATGACACAGATAGAAATACTGAAAAAAAATATTCAGGAGGCAGAAGCCATCATCGTGGGTGGCGCCTCTGGAATGTCGGCAGCGGCAGGTTTCCGCTTCTATTATATGAACGATGCCACATTCAAACAGATAGCCGGACAGTTGAGCGAGAAATATCATACCGATGGTTTTTTCCCGCTAATGTATCATCCGCAAATCAAGAAAGGTGAGCTATGGGCAGCATTGCTCCGCGAGTACAAGTACTTGTATGAGTGTCATACTGGTGAGCCATACGAAGATCTGGCAGAACTACTCGATGGCAAGAACTATTATATTGCCACTACCAATCAGGATGCGCAGTTTTTCCGCACCTTCCCTGCCGAGAAGATCACTCGCATTCAGGGCGATTTCCGCTACTGGCAGTGTAAACATACTTGTACAGACGAGATCTATCCCAACAAGGAGAAAGTGTATGAGCTGCTGGACAAGATAGAAGGAGACAGCCTGCCCGACGACCTGATTCCCCGTTGTCCACATTGCGGTACGGAGATGATTCCATGGTGGCGCAGTCGCGAGTTTCTGGAGGGTAGCTATTACCGAAAAGAAATGCAACGCTATCTGGATTTCCTCAAGAAGAACATGAACAAGAAAGTGCTTTTCCTCGAACTTGGTGTGGGTATGATGACTCCAATGTTTATCAAGGAGCCATTCATGAACATGGTTTATCGCTGGCCCAATGCCACTTATGCTGTCATCAATCCAAAGGATGCTTATATTCCAAAGGAGATTGCCCAAAAGAGTATTGCCATCAAGGAAGATATCGCTGTGACATTAAAGAAACTGTTGGACAAACCGACAGACCATATCGTATCAGATACAAGTTTCGAACCAGGAAGAATATATTAAAGAAGAATATATCAAATATGAATGCAAATATCACTCTAGCCCAAGAATGGATTGCCCAGGCAGATGCCATTCTCATAGGAGCCAGCAACGGACTCTCTATCGCCGAGGGCTATCATATCTTTGCCAACAACGAGATGTTCCGCAGGCAGTTTGGCGACATGCAGCAGCAATATGGTTTCAGAAATGTTGTGGAAGGTCTTTACTTTCAGTATCCTACTGCTGAAGCACGCTTAGAGTTCCACAGACGATTGGTGAAGTTTTGGGTAGAAGATTACGAACCTTCGCAGGTGATGCATGACCTCATGAAAGTGATAGGCAAGAAGGATTACTTCATCCTTACCAGCAATGGCGACTTGCATCTGGAGAAATCAGGGTTTGATGAAAACCGCATCTTCGAGATAGAAGGTGTCATGACCGACCTTTTTGCAGCGCCAGACCCCAAGAAGAAATCACTCTTTCATCACTTTCTTGCAAAATATTCAGGCAAAAAACTCGTTATATTAGAGTTGGGTATCGGTTCGCGCAACCGACTCATCAAGCTACCAATTATGCAGCTGGCTTATCGTGAGCCGAATGCTAAATATATCACGCTCAACATGCCTCAGGAACTCTATATCCCACAGGAGATAGCAGAAAAGAGCGTGGGCATTGCTGGCGATATAGCCCAGTCGCTCAAAGAATTGAATAGAAATGGATAGACAAGGATATTACAGAACAATAGGAAGGGACGAGAGAGCATACCGCTCTTTCGTCCCAACCCCTTTGCAGGATATTCACCTGGAAATGGATGAAGAAATGCAAACACTGCTTGCTCAAGCACATGAAAGATTGAAGAATCGCAACCTCTCTGATTCTGATATTGATGCATTGCAGAAGGAAGAAGTTGAGAATTCCGTGAATCTGGTATATGGCGAAAAGAAGCCCATAGCCTTAGCTTTCTTTGAAACAGATGATAAGGATGACAAGGAAGACCAGAAACGCAAATTAGATGAACAAAACCTTCTTCAAGCCACAAGATTTGCCGTAGAACGTATGCAGAAACTGCCTATTAGCAGCCGATTGCTCAAGGATGTACACTGGGTAATGATGCAAGGTGAGCACAATGAAAGAAAATACCCGGGTGAGATGCGCACCTCACCCATCTGGCTTGGAACAAAAGATGACACGCTGGCCACAGCTCCCTTCATTCCACCAGTCTATGAGGATATGGAAAAGTCCATTGCCGACTTAGAGAACTATATCCATTACGAGGAAGAGACTGACGCCCTCATCATGGCGGCGCTCATTCATTATCAATTTGAAATGATTCATCCATTCATCGATGGAAATGGAAGAATAGGCCGGTTGCTTACCCTGCTCTTTTTGATGGATAGGAATGTCATCCAGCAGCCTGTGCTCTCGCTTTCAAAAAACCTGATGAGCAGTTCTTTCAAATACTTCACCGGCATTGCTTCTGTTGAAGTATATGGAGCATACGAAAAATGGGTGAAGTATTTTCTACAACAATTGCATTAAATGTTTAATTGCACTGAAGTTTCGCATGTGGTTTAAGTACGGGCTGAAGGCCCAAAAGCTCCTAGCCCAGGGCAACGCCCTGGGTATAAAAGCAATCGGCAAGGCGCCCTGTAAGGTAGGGTGTTCAAAATCCGTTTAAAATATGGCACGTTTTT
>URYG01000140.1 GCA_900551985.1 uncultured Prevotella sp.
GTAGCAAACATGGTTGCTATGCTGATCAGTCCTACATTCATCATAAGCTGAGCGCCTCCACATCCCGTGGGGGCGCTTTCTTTATATGTGGAGGCGCTTTCTTTAACTGTTATTCACTATATTTTCCCCCTCAGAAAAGATATTTTCTTACTTTCCTACATTTCTTCTTAAATTTCGAGCCTAAGAATTTCCGTACTTATAATAAAATTTGTATCTTTGCACCATCAAACGAGAAAAATACTGGTTTTAGAAAATAATAAAGTAATTCTATAGAATATGGCAATGAATGAAGAAAACAAAATCGAAGAGAAAACAAAGAGCATCTCTTTCGTAGAACAGTTGGTTGAGGAAGACCTCAAGGAAGGTAAGAACGGTGGTCGCATCCAGACCCGTTTCCCACCAGAGCCTAACGGCTACCTTCACATCGGTCACGCCAAGGCCATCTGCATGGACTTCGGTGTAGCCGAAAAATACAAGGGTGTCTGCAACCTCAGATTTGATGACACCAACCCAAGTAAGGAAAACAACGAATACGTAGAAAATATCCTCCAAGACATCCAGTGGCTCGGCTTTAAGTGGGGCAACATCTATTATGCTTCCGACTACTTCGAGAAGTTGTGGGAGTTTGCTGTATGGATGATCAAGAAGGGACATGCTTATATCGACGAGCAGACTGCAGAGGAAATTGCAGCCCAGAAGGGAACTCCTACTACCCCTGGTACTGCCAGCCCATATCGCGACCGTCCTATCGAGGAAAGCCTTGCTCTCTTTGAGAAGATGAACACTCCTGAGGCTGTAGAAGGAAGTATGGTACTTCGCGCGAAGCTTGACATGGCTAATCCAAACATGCACTTCCGCGACCCAATCATGTACCGCATCATCCAGACTCCTCACCACCGTACAGGTACCAAGTGGCACGCTTATCCAATGTACGACTTCGCACACGGACAGAGCGACTACTTCGAGGGTGTTACCCACTCTATCTGTACCTTGGAGTTTGTTCCTCACCGTCCACTCTACGACAAGTTCGTTGACTTCCTGAAGGAGATGGATGGCAGCGATGACGTATTGAACGATAACCGTCCTCGCCAGATTGAGTTCAACCGCTTGAACCTCACTTATACAGTAATGAGTAAGCGTAAGCTCCATACTCTGGTAGATGAGCACCTGGTCAATGGATGGGACGATCCTCGTATGCCTACACTTTGCGGTATGCGTCGCCGCGGTTATTCACCAGAGAGTATCCGTATGTTCATCGACAGCATCGGCTATACCAAGTTCGACGCCCTCAACGATATGGCTCTTCTGGAGGCTTCTGTTCGTGAGGACTTGAACAAGAAGGCTTGCCGTGTAAGTGCCGTACTCGACCCAGTGAAACTCGTCATCACCAACTATCCTGAGGGTGAGAGCGAGGAGATGGAGGCTATCAACAACCCAGAGAACGAGGCAGATGGTACACATACCATCACCTTCTCAAAGAACCTCTGGATTGAGCGTGCCGACTTTATGGAGGATGCTCCAAAGAAGTTCTTCCGTATGACTCCTGGAAAGGAAGTTCGCCTGAAGAACGCCTATATCGTGAAGTGTACAGGCTGTACCAAGGATGAGAACGGTGTCATCACAGAGATTCAGGCAGAATACGACCCTATCAGTAAGAGCGGAATGGAAGGTGCCAACCGCAAGGTGAAAGGTACTCTTCACTGGGTATCTGCCGACCACTGCGTAAAGGCTGAAGTACGCGAGTACGACCGACTCTTCGCCATCGAGAACCCATCTGCTGACGAGCGCGACTTCCGTGAACTGCTCAACCCAGAGAGCTACCACGATTTCAAGGAGTGCTATGTAGAGGAGTATGCAGCAACCAAGAAGCCAGGAGAATATCTCCAGTTCCAGCGCATCGGTTACTTCATGGCTGACCTCGACACAACAGACGAGAAGCCAGTATTCAACAAGACAGTGGGCTTGAAGGATACCTGGGCAAAGCAGAATAAATAAGTGCTGAGATAAGATATCAGGAGTTAAGAGCTTTATGTCTCTTAACTCCTAATCATTCAATAGATATTATTTAAATACAAGCATAATTATGAATACAGCAGATCTTTTTCTTTGGATTCTGGATAACTTGAATTATTGGGTGGTTGCACTGTTTATGGCAATCGAAAGCTCTTTCATTCCTTTCCCATCTGAGGTGGTTGTTCCACCAGCAGCCTGGAAAGCGATGGATCCAAACAGCGGAATGTCGTTTATTCTGGTCATCGTGTTTGCTACCATCGGTGCAGACCTGGGTGCCCTCATCAACTACTATTTGGCTAAATGGGTAGGTCGCCCTATCATCTACCGTTTTGCAGACAGCAGAATCGGCCACATGTGCCTGATCGACCGCCAAAAGGTGGAAGTAGCTGAGGAGTATTTCCGCAAGCATGGTGCTGCCTCTACCATTTTTGGAAGATTGGTGCCAGCCGTTCGCCAGCTCATCAGCATTCCTGCAGGATTGGCTGGAATGCACGTAGGCAAGTTCCTGCTCTACACCACTATCGGTGCAGGTGTATGGAACACCGTATTGGCAGCCATCGGTTGGGGTATCTACGAATACACCGACTATAAGACAACCCATGACGTTTATCAGCAGGCTGTACAGTATAGCCACGAGATTGGTTATGTCATCTTAGCACTGGCTGTCATCGTCGTAGCCTTCATTGCCTATAAGGGTATCAAGAAGAAATAAACTTCTTTCAGAAGCGCATATATACAAAAAAACTCTCCATTGAGGTTCAACCTTCAATGGAGAGTTTTTTTGTATATATAGATATCAAGAATTACTTCTCACTACCTGAGAAAATCTTGATTCGCTGTTCCTCAGACAATTTGCAGATAAGCAGCGTTCCGTCTTCCTCTGCAACAATATAGCCATCCAGACCCTGGATAACAACCTTCTTCTCATTCATGGTATGAACGATATTGTTCTTGGACTCCACCATCTGGATATTATCACCAATCAGCGCATTACCATACATATCCTTATGGCTCTGTGCCAGGAGGCTTCCCCATGTACCGAGGTCACTCCATCCAAAGTCGGCAGGCATCACGAAGATTTCCTCCGCTTTCTCCATGATAGCATAGTCTATCGAGATATTCTCACATTCAGGATAACGCAGATCGATTTCAGCCTGCTCCTTGTCTGTACCATAAATACTGCGCATGCTCTCGAAAATCTTGGCAATGCTTGGCTGGTAAACACGGAAGGCATTGACGATGGTTGCGGCACTCATCACGAAGATACCGGCATTCCAGAAGAAACTCTTGTCCTGAATATATTGAGTAGCAGTCTCCAAATTTGGCTTCTCCTTGAAATGGTCAACACGGAAGACTTCCTTGTTACGAGCTGAAGGGGTACGGAGATCAGCCTGAATATAGCCATAACCTGTCTCTGGGCGGGTAGGCTTCATTCCCAAAGTAACGATGCTGTCAGTCTCACCAGTAAACTTCAAGGCAGATGTGATCACTCTTCTGAATTCGTTGGCATTGGTAACGATATGATCAGAAGGAGATACAACAATATTTGCATGTGGATCCTTTTCCTTGATTCGCCAGCTGATATAGGCGATGCAAGGAGCTGTGTTTCTTCTGCATGGTTCCTGCAGAATATTACCCTCAGGAATCTCAGGCAACTGCTCGTGAACCAAGGCAGCATACTTTTTATTGGTTACTACCCAAACATTCTCCGGGTCACAAACACCCTCAAAACGATCGAATGTAAGCTGTAAAAGTGTACGACCTGTTCCTAAGACATCAATAAACTGCTTAGGCTTGTCCACGGTACTCATAGGCCAGAATCTACTGCCTACTCCACCTGCCATGATTACTAAATGATTATTTTTATGAGCCATATTTATACCTTTTTATATAATATTCCGCAAAAGTAATAAAAATAATTGGTATAAACAAATAAAGGATGGAAAATTATTCCATCCTTTACCATATTTAGAAAAAAACTCGTATTTTTCCAACACTTTTCATATCATTGTAATACTTAGAGCTTTCCAAGTTCAGCCTTCCAGTCAGCATAAGCCTCAAGATAAGCACTGCGATTTGCCTCGTCAGGCTCAATTACAGCCAATTTCTTAAGAGATGCAAATGCCTCATCGTGATCCTTATAGATTCCGGCACCGATACCAGCTCCCTTGGCAGCACCTGCACTACCATCGGTCTCATAAAGTTCGATGGTTGCACCACTCACACCAGCCAGGGTATCACGGAACAGAGGACTGAGGAACATATTTGCCTTTCCGGCATGAACCTTCTTGATATCCATACCCATCTGCTGCATGATCTCCATACCATAGCAGAAACTGAATACGATGCCTTCCTGTGCCGCTCTTACGACATGGGCGCGATTATGCTTGGTGAAACTCAACCCACGGATAGAACAGCCTACTTCACGATTCTCCAATACGCGCTCTGCTCCATTTCCAAAAGGAATAATCTTCACGCCGTCGCTGCCAATAGGCACACCTGCAGCCAAATCATTCATATCAGCATAGCTTACATCTGGCGTGATGTTACGATGTACCCAAGCATTCAGAATACCTGTACCATTTATACAGAGCAACACTCCCAGGCGGTCGAGTTCCGTTGTATAGTTGACATGTGCGAAGGTATTGACACGACTCTTTGGATCGTAGTTGACATCACCGAGTACACCATAGACAACTCCGGAAGTTCCTGCGGTGCTGGCAATCTCACCAGGATTGAACACATTCAGGCTGACAGCATTATTCGGCTGGTCACCTGCACGGTAAGAGATAGGAGTTCCCTCCTTCAGACCGAGTTCCTCGGCAGCAGCCTTGCAGACTACGCTCTGTACAGAGAAGGTAGGAACGATGTCGGCGAGCATACTCTCATCGAATCCGAAATAATCAAGCAGGAACTTGGCAGGTTTCTTTGCCTTGAAGTCCCACATCATACCTTCTGAAAGTCCGCTGATAGTAGTCTGAGCCTCACCGGAAAGTTTCATCGCCAGATAATCACCAGGGAGCATAATCTTATCTATCTTATCGAAAAGTTCAGGTTCATTCTCCTTGACCCACGCCAGTTTGGAAGCGGTAAAGTTACCTGGAGAATTGAGCAGATTACGCAAGCAGAGGTCCTCGCCTAAATCATGGAACGCTTTCTCGCCATAAGGAACTGCACGGGAATCGCACCAGATGATAGATGGACGCAAAACCTGCTGGTTCTTATCTACACAAACCAGACCATGCATCTGATAGGAAATACCAATAGCAAGAATATCCTCACCCTTGGCTCCACACTCCGCCATAATCTTCTTGAGAGCCAACTTGGCATTGTCCCACCACATTTGCGGATCCTGTTCAGCCCATCCTGTCTTTACCGCCATGATAGGTGCTTCATGATCAGGATAGAATGCCGAAGCAACGATTTCACCATTATCTACATCTGTAAGAGATGCCTTTACAGAACTTGAACCCACATCAAAACCTAATAAATATCTTCTAGCCATTTGTCCGTTATTTAAAATTGTTTGTTATTACTAAACCTAAAGTATAGAAATGCATTTGATAGAAATGCTCATTCCATAACTCTTCATACAAATATAATACGAATAAACAGCTAGATTCCCCCCAATAAAAAGCAATCAAATAAGTTGGTGCCCAACAGGTGTGTTCCACTCGCACATCAGCTGTTATGCAAGCGC
This sequence comes from uncultured Prevotella sp., assembly GCA_900551985.1. Classification (GTDB taxonomy): domain Bacteria; phylum Bacteroidota; class Bacteroidia; order Bacteroidales; family Bacteroidaceae; genus Prevotella. Next base: position 5,714 of record URYG01000140.1, read on the forward strand.
ACAACAGCTGTTGTGCGGTTTGAAAAGCCTACGAACCCGAAAACAAGAATTAATCCTTCAGGCAACTTCCATTGCTTCTTCCGACAACTTCTATTGCTCTTTTCGATCACTTACATAGCTCCGTTAAACCACGCAACTAACTTCATTAGACCACGCAACTAACTTCATTAGATAACGCAACTAACTTCATTAGCCAACGCAACTAACTTCATTAGACAACGCAACTAACTTCATTAGACAACGCAACTAACTTCGTTAGATAACTAACCTTACTTCTATCAATCACCAAAGAGATCAAGTTCCTGCGATTGCTTGCTGTCCTCGCTGTCATCATCCTCTTTCGGCATAGAGGCAGAAGAGAAATCAAGCATCAGCTGCTGCATAGCCGAACTCTGATAGTTGATACGATACACTCCATATCCCTTGCCTTTCTCTATGATAGAATTTGGGTTCTTGGAATTCTTGATGAGATACTGAGAAACAAAACCATATACATATTTATAATCTAGAGGGGTAAAAATCGAGTTACAAGAATTATAAACATGACGGACAATCTTCTCCAGCTTGAGACCTTGACTGCCGGCTTGTACCAAAACGTTGAATATTTCTTGTTCTAATTTCATATAAATTATGCTAGATGGTTATGGTGAAAAGAAATCTGAATAAAGACAGAGAAGAGTGAACAGAAAGAAGAGTAAACAGGAATAAGAGTGAATAAAAACAGAAAAGCCGCAGTTTCTTCCTTTAAGTTAAGAAACTGCGGCTCTTAAGGTTCTTTATTTAAGCGAGAGCTACCTTGTTGTCCTCTTCCTTAATCTTACCCTCTTTGAAGAGCCATCCGATACCAAGGATAGCATCCTCAACACTAATCTTTGCCTGCTTTGCAATCTCCTCCAAAGAGAGAGACTGTTCTGCTGCTGCCAATGCCTGGTAAACATCCCCTGCACGGAAACCTGCGTTTTCAGCAGTCAAATAGATAACTTCCTTCTTAGCTGTAGAAGTCTTCTTAGCTGTAGCAGTCTTTGCTGCTGTAGCCTTCTTAGTAGCTGTCTTCTTGGCAGCTGTCTTAGTTGTTGCTTTCTTTTCTACCATGTCTTTAGTAATAATTTGTTTTGAGAAATGTTTGTTTCGTAAGCATTTCCTTAATTATTCTGTTGCAAAATTAAAAAAAATAATTTAAATTTTAGCATTTTAAAGCAGAAAAGTGCTTGTTTTCAAGAAGTTGCACCGCATTTCTTGACTTACATCAAGATAAATGCGGTGCAATTGATAATTAATCCTTCAAATCAAGCTTAATCTCCAACTCATCAAGCTGCTTTGGATCCAGCTCTGAAGGAGCATCAAGCATCACGTCGCGACCTGAATTGTTCTTTGGGAATGCGATGCAGTCGCGGATACTGTCGAGACCAGCCATAATGCTTACGAAGCGGTCAAGACCGAAAGCAAGACCTGCGTGAGGTGGTGCTCCATACTTGAAGGCGTTCATCAGGAAGCCGAACTGAGCCTCAGCACGCTCTGGTGTGAAACCGAGAACCTCAAACATCTTCTCCTGCAACTGAGTATCGTGGATACGGAGAGAACCTCCACCCACTTCGATACCATTGCAGACGAAGTCGTATGCCTTGGCACGAACCTGCTCTGGATGCTCATCGAGCAATGGGATATCATCAGGATTTGGCATAGTGAATGGATGGTGTGTTGCCATCAGGCGCTGCTCCTCATCACTCCACTCGAAGAGAGGGAAGTCAATAATCCAGAGACACTTGAACACGTTCTTGTCACGCAAGCCCAGACGGTCACCCATCTCAAGGCGGAGTGAGCAAAGCTGAACACGAGTCTTATTGGCATTGTCGCCGCTCAGAATCAAAACAAGGTCGCCATCCTTGGCACCCATCACGGTCTTGATTTCAGCCAACTCCTCTGGAGTATAGAACTTGTCGATGCTACTCTTGATAGTACCATCTGCATTATACTTGATATATACCAAGCCCTTGGCACCTACCTGTGGACGCTTTACGAAGTCGGTCAATTCGTTCAACTGCTTGCGGCTATAGTCAGCACAACCAGGAACGCAGATACCACCGATATACTTAGCCTCATCGAATACGGCGAAGATGCCCTTGCCCTTGAAAGCTTCCTTCAACTCAACAAACTCCATACCGAAGCGAAGGTCTGGCTTATCACTACCGAAACGGCGCATAGCCTCATGCCATGTCATCTGCTCCAGCTTAGGAAGCTCTACGCCACGAATCTCCTTGAAGAGATGGCGAGCCATTTCCTCGAAAAGATCGATCACATCATCCTGATCTACGAAGCTCATCTCGCAGTCGATCTGAGTAAACTCTGGCTGACGGTCTGCACGGAGGTCCTCGTCACGGAAGCACTTCGCAATCTGGAAGTAGCGGTCGAAACCTGCTACCATCAGGAGCTGCTTCAAAGTCTGAGGGCTCTGTGGAAGAGCATAGAACTGACCAGGATTCATACGAGAAGGAACTACGAAGTCGCGAGCACCCTCTGGTGTACTACCGATGAGGATAGGAGTTTCAACCTCCATGAAGTTCTGTGAATCGAGGAAGTTGCGAATCAGGATGCACATACGATGACGTAACTCCAAATTCTTGCGAACCGCAGGACGGCGCAAATCGAGATAGCGATACTTCATACGAAT
>URYG01000141.1 GCA_900551985.1 uncultured Prevotella sp.
TATTGGACGCTTTTGCTAAAGCGTCCAATATTCATTTTGAGGATAAGCGATACGGATACATCGCCCAGACTACGCTCAAGGGCAGAAAGATTATCCTGCTGAAGCCTACCACCTTCATGAACCTAAGTGGTAATGCAGTGAGATATTGGCTGAATCAGGAAAAGATCGACCAGAGCCGACTCCTGGTGATCAGTGATGAGCTTGCCCTGCCTCTCGGCGCTTTCCGCCTGAAGGCTAACGGAAGCAACGGTGGTCACAACGGCTTGGGACATATCCAGCAGCTTATAGGTCAGAACTACGCCCGCCTGCGCATGGGTATCGGCAACGACTACCCTCGTGGCGGACAGATAGACTGGGTACTTGGAAAATATACCGAGGAAGATATGAAGCAGCTTCAGCCTGCCATCGACCTGGGTGTGGAGATCATCAAGAGCTTCGTATTGGCTGGTATCGATATCACCATGAACCAGTACAACAAGTTGGGAAAGAAGTAAGGATTTCCCCTTCCTACCCCCGTTCCAAGCGATTCCATCGCTTGTCCTAAATACCAGAGCAGAAATGAAAGAATCAGCAAGAATAGACAAGTGGCTTTGGGCAGCCCGCATTTACAAGACTCGCAGCATTGCTGCCGATGCCTGCAAGAATGGCAGAGTAACCGTAGGCGGCGTAACCCGAAAACCCTCCTTCATCATTAAGCGTGGCGACGTGGTGAGTGTGAAGAAAGCCCCTATCACCTACTCCTTCGAGGTACTCGACTGCATAGAGCAGCGTGTAGGAGCCAAAATGCTCTTCGGAGTCTATAAGAACGTGACGGATCCTAAGCAGTATGAACTGCTGGAGATGAGTCGCATCAGCGGATTCGTAGATAGAGCAAGAGGCACTGGTCGCCCAACCAAGAAAGAACGCCGTGCCCTGGATGCCTTCGTTGATCCAGCCATGTTTGGATTTGATGAAGAAGACTGGGACGAAGAAGATTCATAAATAACCAAAAGAGGATATAGCATCAGTTATATCCTCTTTTTCTTTTCCATAAAAGCCGATACTTTGCAAGAAAATGGGGAGAATTATTTCTAAAAACATACGATATAGGAACAAGTATGCTACATTTTGTAATTGAAAGGCAAATAAAGTTTAAAAAGTTTGGAGCGAATAGAGAAAACCTATATCTTTGCAACCAGTTATTTATGGTATCAGAGTATAAGCTGATTACCAATATACTCAATCGTGAGTATTAACATACTATTAATTTTATAATTTAGAGATTATGAAAAAATTATTTGTTATGGCAGCTATGGTGCTGTCTTCAGTAGGTGCTTTCGCACAGCAGGCTGCAGGTACAACAACTATCCAGCCTAAGGTAGGTTTGAACGTTGCTACAATCGGAGATAACGACTGGAAGGCTGGTTTCGCTGCTGGTGCTGAGTTGCAGTATCAGGCATCAAGCAACTTAGGTGTTGCTGTTGGTGCTCTCTACTCTGTACAGGGCTTCAAGGCTAAGGATGTTGAAATCGATACTCCAATCGGAAGCGGAACTATCAAGAATGACTATAAGTGGAATCCAGGCTATATCAATGTGCCTATCACTTTGAACTACTACCCAGTAGCTGGTCTTGCTCTCAAGGCAGGTTTGCAGCCAGGTTTCTTGGTTAACAAGGATGACATGGACGATGCCAAGACTGTAGATCTCTCTATCCCAGTAGGTCTCTCTTACGAGTACCAGGGTATCGTTTTCGATGCTCGTTACAACATCGGTGTAACTAAGATTGCAGATAACTACGATCACTACAACAACGTAATCCAGATTACTGTAGGTTACAAGTTCACTCTCTAATCAGGGAAATGAAAATAGCGATTCCCCCTCGCTATTTAACATAGAAAAGAATAATCCCCGCTCCTCATTACGAAGAGCGGGGATTTCTTTTGTCATACCTATTTGAATTTTACCCTGAAAATCCATCTTTATCCAAACATTCCGTTAGAACATTCTACCAGGACCACCTCCAGGACGACCACCATTGAATGGACGACCACGGAAATCAGGACGACCACCAGGTCCTCCAGGTCCATCAGGACCACCCTTGCGAGCCTGCTTGCCTCCGAAGAGATTCATACGATAGACGACGTGGAGCATCGCATAGCTGTTGATGGCATTATACTCGGTATCCGTACGGGATGTAGCCGAGATGGCACGAGAGAAGGTGCTCTGCTGACGAAGTATATCGTAGAACTGGAGCATCACGGTCAGCGGCTTGCCCTTCAGGAAGCCCTGAGAGAGCTGCGCATTCCATACCAACTCATCGGTATTCATACTGCTGTCATTATATCCACGGCGACTGCTGATAGAGAGGCTTGAGTTCAAGCTGGTTCCCCAAGGAGCTGTAAGCGTCATGCTAGGACCATAAGAGAACTGCCAGGTATCAAGGTTGCTGTTTGGCTGCAACTTGTTCTTGGCATGGTTATAATTCAATGTTCCATCGAGCGAAAGCTCCAACCAGTCGTTGCGATAACTGAAAGAGAGACGTTCTCTCCAAGTAGTATTACGGGTGGTGTTCTTCTGGGAATCTGACTGCTTGTCGAGACTCAGATAGCTCACGTAGTTGTTGTAACCCAAATTGGTGTCGGTATTCAAGTTCCAGACACCTGCACTGTCGATAGAGCAGTTGAACATGAAGGCTCCCATCACATTCCAGTTACCATTGATATTCTCCGGACGGGTGATTCTTCCACCGGTCTTCTCATCATAGGTCACCTTGTTGCTGATGCTATTGTTGGTGGTAGAAAAGTTGATGAAAGTCATGATACCCTTGTTATGGTTCTGCACGAAGTTGTTGTAGAACAATCGGAAGTTCTGAGTAAACGATGGCTTCAAGCCAGGGTTACCCATCGAGATATTCAAGGGATCGCTGTTGTCGGTGATATCAAGCAACTGTGTGATGCTTGGCTGTGAGGTAGTACCACGATAGTTCACACGCAGGTTGCTCATCTTTGAGAAGCGATAACGGAAATCGAGGGTTGGACTCACATTCACCACATTGCGAACGGTATCTACATGCACACCCTGATAATCCTGGATATACTTAGACTGCTGTGGCTGAACCATCACACCAAAGTTCAGATTGTACTTCTGACGGATGAATCGCATCATCACCTGAATATCATGATTGTAGTTGCGATACTCTGAGAAACGGCTCTGATCATCATCCTTATAGTCTTCGAGATGACCGGCAAACGGATTCAGATAACTGTCCCAACCACGGTACTCCTGATCTCCTGTCAGCGCATACTTGCTGAAATCGTAGGTACTGCGGTCGCTCTTGGAGTAGCTGTAAGTAAACTTATAGCTGAACTGCAGGAAGGTTGCCTTCCAGAGTGGCTCACTATAGGTCAACTGTCCCGCATAACTGTAATTCTTTGAAGGAGTCAGGTTATAGCGGTTGGTCTGATAAGTAGAATCCTTACCCTCTGCAGTCTGTACGAGATAGAGCTTGGCATTGTTGAGCGAGATGCTCTTGCTGTCCTTATCGGTATATTTGGCATCCACACGGAAGGTGATGTTACGTCCCTTGTTGCCCAACTTGCGGTTGATCTGCAACATACCGTTGATATTGTTATTATCAGAATAGGTGATGCCATTGGTCAACTGGCTGTTTACCATCGCCTCCGCCTTGTCCAACTCATCGATACCTTCCTCAGAAAGAGGATCTTTCGAGGTGATGGTATAAGGATCCTTGTTATAGGAAGCCGACTGACTGCCACTCAATCCATCGCTGGTACTCCAGGAGATGGAAGGACGGAAGAGGATATTGGTCATGGAATCAGGCATCCACTCCAAACGGATATTACCATTCCAGCTGTTGCTACGGGAGAAATTCTGGCTCAGGCTATTGCTGAAAGAGCTGCTGCTACCCATGAAGTTCTCGCTGGAACGACTGCTCCATACATCGCCATCGCTGTGGTTCCAGCGGAGGGAAGTATTGAACTTGAACTTGTTCTTCAACTCATAGTTGTAGTTGGCAGCTATCATCTTGCTGGCATTCAAGCCATTGGCACCGCCGAAGCCTCTACCCGGTCCACCGCCACCGAATCCACGGTCGCTGGTATTATTGGCATTGGCAAAGAGCATGAATCGGTTGTTGTCATTGAAGTAACCACCCATGCCACGCATATTGTATCGGCTCTTGTTACCTACACCCAGGTCGATGTTGGACATCATACCCTTGTTCATACCCTTCTTCACACCGAAGTCGAGCACGGTCTGTTCCTCGCCATCATCGATACCTGTTACCTTAGAGAGATCACTCTTCTCATCGTACGCCTTGATCTTGTCGATGATGCTGGTAGGCAGGTTCTTCAGGGCAGTCTTGGTATCACCCGTCATAAACTCCTTGCCATCCACGAGAATCTTCTTCACCTCCTTACCGTTGATCTTGATGGTACCATCGTCGCTGACCTCTGCACCCGGCAGACGCTTCACGAGTTCCTCTACCACCGAACCTTCCGGTGTACGGTAGGCAGCCGAATTATAGACGAAGGTATCCTCCTTCAGGCTCACCTTCTGAGCCATGGCGGTTACCACGGCACCTTTCAGCATAATCGCCTCGGCACCCATCACCACCTTACCCATCGCCAGATTCTTGTCATCAGAAATCTCGATGCGCTTCACGGTAGTCTTGTAACCTACACTCGACATTTTGAGTAAATACTTGCCATTGGCAGGAGCCTTGATATGAAAGAGGCCCTGCTCATTGCTAAGAGCACCCGACACATAAGTACTGTCGGATTTGAGTAACTGGATCGTTACCTGTTCTACGGGATCCTTGGTATCGCGGTCGGTAATCGCACCGGTAATCAAGCGATCCTGAGCAAAGGATGCCATGGTTATGAACACCAGGAGCATCATCAGAATAGATCTTTTCATTAATTATAGACGTTATTATTATTCCTTACTTATATATTTGACTTTACTTACATGATTAGACCCGATAAAAGCGCAACAGTAAAAAACAGATGCTCTTTTGGGGGCATTCTGCTTCTTTTGACGCATAAAATATATCAAGGTTTAAACTTTTATAGATAAAAAAGTGCTTTTTATTTTGTTTTGTCTCTGATTTAACGTACCTTTGCAACCGAATTTACAATGAGTTGCCCATAAAAGGCGACTCAGAAAGTCAGTTTCTTTAAAAAGTATATATGTTATGGATCAGAGAGTAATCATATCAACCCATCTGGAGAGCGAACTGGTAAGCGCTCTCGCAGAATGCGAGCACGACAAGCTGTTTGTGCTTACAGATACTACCACACAGGAAAAGTGCCTTCCGGTTTTGCAGAAATTCTACTGCATGAAGGAAGCTAAGGTCATCACGATTCCGGCAAGCGACAGTCATAAGGACATCGAAAGCCTGATGATGGTATGGAAGGGACTGCAGGAAGGTGGCGCTTCACGTCACTCTTGTCTGATCAACCTCGGAGGCGGTATGGTAACCGACCTCGGCGGTTTTGCTGCCAGCACCTTCAAGCGCGGCATCAACTTCATCAATATCCCTACTACCCTGCTGGCGATGGTAGATGCATCTGTGGGTGGAAAGACCGGTATCAACTTCGGAGGTTTGAAGAACGAGGTGGGTGTTTTCAACGATTCCAAGTTCGTGATTCTCGACACCGAGTTTCTGAAGACCCTGGATGCCGAGAATATCTGTTCGGGCTATGCCGAAATGCTGAAGCACGGCTTGATTTCTACCGAGGCAATGTGGGAAGAGCTGGTAAGCTTCGACCTTGCCAACCCAGACCTGAAGCTGTTGCAGCGCATGGTGGGCGACAGCGTGAAGGTGAAGGAGCGCATCGTAGAGCAGGACCCTCATGAGAAGGGCATCCGCAAGGCTCTGAACCTGGGACATACCTTCGGTCATGCCTTCGAGAGCTGGGCACTGAAGCGCCAGCCAATCCTTCATGGTTATGCCGTGGCATTCGGTCTCATCCCTGAGCTTTATCTCAGTGTGGCAAAGACTGGATTCCCAACTGAGAAGATGCGCCAGACCGTGACCTTCATCAAGGAGAACTACGGTACGCTGAATATCACCTGCGATGACTACGATGAGCTCATCGAACTGATGCAGCACGACAAGAAGAACCAGAATGGTATCATCAACTTCACCATGCTGGGAGCCATCGGAGATATCCGCATCAACCAGACTGCTACCACTGAAGAAATCAAGGAAGCACTCGATTTCTTCAGAGAAGGATAGATCGCTTTGGCTTTCCTGTTTCGGTAAGCGGAAGATGCTCTACATATCGGAATTCCCTTGGAATCCAGTATTTATGACTTTTAGATTCAGATGATTTATTTGAATCATCAGATTTATCAGATAAGAGGCGGCGGATAGTCGCCTCTACTTTTTCTATCTCTTTATCCTCTGACAGGAGAACGGCGATTTCTCCAAACTTTTCATCTTTCTTCTTGGCTAGCATGAAAGGCTTTTCCAGATGAGGTTTCAAGAATTCTTCTACTTCTTCTATCTGTATCTTGATACCGCCACTGCAGATCACATTATCTTTCCTGCCCTTGATGCGGAAGCGAAGCTTTTCCACCTTATTATGATTTTCCACCTTATTATATATATAAGGCTCAATCTCCACGATGTCATTCGTTACCAGGGTTTCTGCACAAACCAGAGGAGCATCGATGACGAGACAACCTTCTTCTGTCTGACTGATTTTTACGCTATCAAAAGGCTGATACCATTCGCTAGCCTCAGCGCCATTGATTCTTCGCAAGGCGATATGAGATAAGGTTTCGGTCATGCCGTAGGTGCTCCAGATGGCGATATTGCCTGGAAGCGAACGGAGTTCCTGTTTCAAGGCGGCATCAATGGCACCACCACCGATAATCAGATGACGGATATGGCAGAGACGCTCCCGCTCCTCGGGAACCTGCAGGGTATTATATACCTGCATCGGAACCATGGCAGCAAAAGTGATTTCGCCGTTTACCTCCTTGAGATTCACATCCTTGAGCGGATGACCACTAGGAGAAACTGAAATAAGATGGAGATGGTGCTCAATGCTTCGCACCACCACCATCTTACCGGCAATATAATCGAGCGACATACAGAGCAGGGCTGTATCACCAGGCTTCAACCCCAGGAAATCACAGGTAATGCGGGCAGAGTTGAGCATCCGCTTCTTCTCTACCCACATCGGCTTGGGCTTTCCCGTAGATCCACTGGTATGCACAAGCACCCGGTCGCTATCGTTATTCCATTCAGAAAGGAAATCTTCTAAAGTCATTTCAAGAATTCTTCCTTAGTTATTTTACTACAAATAATTGATCACCACGAATCTCCAATGGCATTGGAATGTTATCGGTAAAGAGCTGACCGGTGCCCAGACCTTGCGGCATCTTGACATTCGGTCCATATACCTTGGCAGCATAATGGGCGATGGCATTCAGTCCGATGTTACTCTCCAAGGCAGAGGTAATCCAACTGCCGATGCCACGCTGGTTAGCCAACTGGATCCACTCGTTACAACCATAGATTCCACCATGGAGCGAAGGCTTCAGGATGATATACTGAGGACGAATGGTATCGAGCAATGCCTCCTTCATACTTCTGACATTCACACCTATCAACTCCTCATCCAGGGCGATAGGAAGCGGAGTCTCACGACAGAGCTGCGCCATCTTAGGCCACTGATGCTGCTTGATAGGCTGTTCGATGGAATGGATATCATACTTAGCCAAAGCCTCCAACTGGCTCATGGCATTCTCCGGCAGGAATCCGCCGTTGGCATCCACTCTCAGTTCTACCTGTTCCTGGGTATAGACATCACGAATACGCTTGATCAGGTCGAGTTCCTTGAAGAAATCGATGGCACCGATCTTCAGTTTCACGCAATGGAAACCCGCCTGGAGTTTCTCCTCCAGTCGTGCCAGCATCTCCTCGTAAGTACCCATCCACACCAGCCCATTGATGGTGATTCCCTCTTCTCCTCTTCCGAAAGGAGAGTCAAAAAGATCTACCAGGTTCTCCATTCCTGCTGGAGCAGAAATAGGCAACCCCTGCTTTCTGGCTGCATCGAAGAGAGAGGCAAAGGCTGTTTCCAAGCCGAAGGTGATGCTAGGGTAAGCACGAATCATATCGTATGGGATGCGCCCCATCTGCTCCACCATCTGACATACCTGTCGAAGGGTGACAGCATATTCCGGTTTGGCATCGCAACTGAGATCAGGGAGCGTAGCACACTCTCCCACTCCCTCTACTCCCGGCATTTCATCCGATGTAAGGGTGAGATAATAACTGTGTCTCGTGGTATATACGCCACGAGACGTGCCCGTCTATGGAGCCATTGCAGGTAGGGTGGGCAACTTGCCACGT
>URYG01000142.1 GCA_900551985.1 uncultured Prevotella sp.
CCTTCTTGCCCAGAATATCCAAAAAATGTTCGACCTATTAAACCGGGGATTTAAAATCCCCTCATACAAAGAAGATTTATTTAATAAAACAATAATGAAAACAAAAGTATTATTTGCAGCATTGTTGCTCAGTGCAACAACTGCTTTTGCCCAGCAGGAGAAGTTGGGCTCCGGTATTGACAAGACCAATATGGACTTGACCATCAAGCCGGGAAATGATTTCTATCGCTATGCCGCAGGCAACTGGATGAAGAATCATCCACTCGATGCCGAGCATACCGACAATGGTGCTTTCACCGACCTCTATGAGCAGAACCAGAAGCGCATTCAGGACATCATCCTCGAATATGCTTCCAAGCCACAGCAGAAGGGTTCGCTCGGACAGAAGATCGGTTCGCTCTACAACCTCCGTATGGACAGCGTTCGCCTGAACAAGGAGGGATGGGCACCTATCAAGCCAACTCTCGACCGCATCGCAGCCATCAAGGACCGCAGAGAGTACCAGCTCGTTACCGCTCAGCTCGATTTCCGTGGCGAGGGTACCATGATGTATGGCATCGGTGTGGGTGCCGACCTTCGTGATGCAGCCAACAACCTCGTAGAGGTAGGACAGAGTGGTCTCGGTCTTGGTGTACGCGATTACTATGTAAACGATGACGAGCAGACCAAGAAGATTCGTGATGCATACAAGGCTTACATGAAGAAGCTCTTCCTGATGGTAGGCAACGACGAGGCTACCGCCCAGAAGAAGATGGAGGCAGTGATGGCTATCGAGACCCGCATCGCCAAGGCTAGTTATAGCCAGGTGCAGCTCCGCGACATCGACAAGAACTATCACAAGATGACCTACAACCAGCTCGTGCTCGATTATCCTGGCATCGACTGGGGCAACGTGTTCCTGGCATCCGGTTTCCCTGCTTTCAAGGAAATTTGCGTAGGTCAGCCTGAGCCAATCCACGAGGTAGAGAAGATTCTTGCAGAAACCTCTCTGGATGATCTGAAGACATACGCAGAGATCAAGGTGATTTCTGGTGCAACCAGCGTATTGAGCGATGATTTCCGTGCCGTATCCTTCGAGTTGAGCAAGGTAATGAGCGGTGTTCAGCAGGACCGTCCTCGCTGGAAGCGTGCCGTAAGTACCGTGAGCGGCGTATTGGGCGAGGCTATCGGAAAGATCTACGTAGAGAAGTACTTCCCAGAGAGCAGCAAGAAGCGTATGCTCGACCTGGTTCACAATCTCCAGACTGCGCTTTCTCAGCGCATCGATGAGGCTACCTGGATGAGTGCTGCTACCAAGGCACAGGCTAAGGATAAGCTGGAGAACTTCATCATCAAGATCGGCTATCCTGACAAGTGGAAGGACTATAGCGGATTGCAGGTAGATGACAGCCTTTCTCTCTACGAGAATATGGCAAATATCTCAGAGTTCTTTACCAAGGATGCCATCGCCCGCAAGGTGAACAAGCCAGTAGATAAGACAGAGTGGGGAATGACTCCTCAGACTATCAATGCTTATTATAACCCAACTACCAACGAGATCTGCTTCCCTGCAGCTATCCTCCAGCCTCCATTCTTCGACCCGACAGCCGATGATGCGATGAACTATGGTGGTATCGGTGGTGTTATCGGTCATGAGATGAGCCACGGCTTTGATGATCAGGGTAGCCAGTTTGACAAGACCGGTAACCAGAACAACTGGTGGACTGCTGCTGACAAGAAGAACTTCGAGTCTCGCACCAAGATTCTGGTTGACCATTTCAACAAGATTGAGTTGGCTGGCAAGAAGGTAAATGGTCAGATGACCCTGGGTGAGAACATCGGTGACAACGGTGGTTTGAACATCGCTTTCCGTGCACTTCAGAATGTGATGAAGACAGAGAAGTTGGGTGTGAAGGATGGATTTACTCCAGAGCAGCGCTTCTTCCTGGCATGGGCACGAGTATGGGCAGGCAATGCCCGTCCTGAGTACCTGCAGTATCTGATGACCGTGGATGTTCACTCTCCAAACGAGGCTCGTGTGAATGGTGCCCTCCCAATGGTGGATTCATGGTATAAGGCATTCAACATCAAGAAGAGTGACAAGCTCTTTGTTCCTAAGAACAAGCGTGCACATATCTGGTAAAAACATAAATAAAAAAAGTCTTGCAGGCTATATGCTTGCAAGACTTTTTTTATGCTTGTTGCTTTCTTTGCGGAAAGCATCGTATGCTATGCTGATTACTTCGTTCCGAAATAAAGGAAGAGCATTCCGAGCAAGACGAGGAGGAGATCCACGAACTTCGCCTTGAGGTTCTTCTCGTGGAAGATGGCTGCACCGAAGAGGAAGCTGACGATGACCGAACCGCGGCGGATCATGCTTACGATACTGATCATGGCACCCGGCAGGCTGAGCGCATAGAAATATACGAAGTCGGCAGCCGAGAGGAAGATGCTGATGAAGATAATGCTCCAGTGCCAATGGAATGGGGTGGAGTTCTTCTTCGTTGGCCACCAGATCATCAGGAGCATGGCTCCCATGAGGAAGCACTGGTAGATATTGTACCAGCTCTGTACGATCATTCTGTCCAATCCCACACCGCCATTCTCAGGTGGAGCCATCAGATACTTATCGTAGAGGCCACTCACAGCACCGAGCACGGCAGCCAGCACGATGAAGTAGATCCACTTGTTGTGCTTGAAGTCGATGCCCTCCTTCTTTCCGCTGCGCGAAAGCATGGCAAAGGAGATGATGGCAAGGATGACACCAATCCACTGGTAGAGGTTGAGTACCTCACCGTAAACCAGCAGGGCACCCACGAGTGTCATCACCGGACGGGTGGCATTGATAGGTCCCACGATGGTGAGCGGTAGATGCTTCATACCGAAATAACCGAAAATCCAACTGCTCAATACGATGAAACTCTTGAGCACGATATACTTGTGAACTTCCCATCCGCCTTCGGCTACATGGAACATTGTTCCATCCAGCGAATTTCCTGTGTAGCTCAAGATGATGAACGGCAGGAAGATGAGCGATGAGAAAAGCGTGTTCAGAAAGAGCACGGGAATCACTGCGTTACCTGAAAGTGCCTTCTTCTTGAAGGCATCATAGAATCCCAGCAGCGCTGCTGAGAGAAATGCTAATACTAACCACATAGTAGTGTTTAATGTTTATTGTTTAATGTTTACTGAGGCTCGCGCCCTTGTGTTTCTAATCTTTTATGATCTAATCATTTCATCATTGAAATCATACCCCACGTCTTCCAGGAACAATGCGTTGCCTGGCATGCTTTCGCCCGCATCACTGCGGCTTCCATTGTGCAGGATGTCGAGAAACTGCTCCATCGTGATCTTGCCCCTGCCTACATCAATGAGGGTGCCCACTACGGCACGCACCATATTTCGGAGAAAACGGTTGGCGGTAATCTCGAAATACCAGGTGGTAGGGGAGGTCTGAACCCATCGGGCAGCCGACACGTGGCATATGGTGGTCTTGTTGTCACCACCAGCCTTGCAGAAGGCAGCGTAGTCTTCGTGCTGCAGGAAATACTTTGCCGCCTCGTTCATCTTTTCGAAATCGAGGGGGTAGTTCATCTGCAGGGAATAATGGCGCTCGAAAGGATCCTTCCGGGTATGTATATAATAATGATAGGTACGCGAGGTGGCTGAGAAGCGGGCGTGCATCTCAGGATGGACTTCCCGCACTTCATAGACGGCGATGTCGCGAGGCAGAATCCTATTCAGACGATATGCCAGCTGGTCGGGAGCCATCGGTAGTTTTTCGAAATCGAAGTGCGCCGCCATGTTTCGGGCATGCACGCCGGTATCGGTTCTTCCTGCACCTACCACTTCAATCTCCTTTCTGAGGAGGATGGAGAGGGCACGCTGCAACTCCTGCTGCACCGAATTGGCATTGGGCTGAATCTGCCAGCCGTGATAGTTGGTTCCGTCGTAACCAAAGAATATAAAATATCTCATTGCTTTTCACTTAAAACAGCTGCAAAGTTACTAAAAAAACGTGAAATATGGTATAATAATACAGAATATTTTCAAAAATGATACAATCTTGAAAGAAAATTGCGATTTTTTATTTTACAATACACCCGTGTAACTGCCTGATAATCAACTAGAGCTTTTCGGAAAATTACATATTAAACACCGAGAATGCACCGAGTTACGCATCAAACAAAACGCTGATAATCAAATGTTTGTGTGAATTACATAAAACAAATGTTTGATAAAAGCGCTGCTTTTCCGCGCAAAACGGTGCATAAAAACTCGTTAGAACGCTATAGATTCAGCATCTTTTTTGTAAGTCTGTCGATGGTCTGCTGTTGACTCTCGATAGTCTTGTTCTGGCGCTCGATGATCTTCAGCAGATTGGCCTGATTACCCTTCGAGAGTTCTTCACCCAGAAGGAGATAATTAGCATCGACCCAATCGACGGCATTAATGATTTTCAACATGATATCGTAACCAGGAGCGTTTCTTCCTGATACGATATTCTTGATTGTCGTCCAAGGTACACCGATCTTCTTTGCAAAAGTTGCAATGGTGTGACCTTCTCTCTCGATGATGCCATTGATGCGATCACCGATAGTTTCTGTTGTTACTGTAGTTTCTTCTGTACACATAATTATATCTAATTTCAAACAAATTCACTCAAAATGCTGAAAAAATACAAAATAATCAGTGAAATGTTTGGTTATATCACTGAAATGTTATACTTTTGCAGCGTGCGAATGTTTCGCACGGTGCAAATATACAAAAAATATCGCACATAATGCTAATTTCAAACAAAAATTTAATAAAATGGGTTTTAGTGAGTACATGAAAAGTCTCCCTTATCCACGAACCAAGACCGTGGAGGAGATTGCTAGCTTATGCAAAGTGTCTAATAGTTCCGTCTATAGATGGATACAGGGCAAGTCCGAGCCGAACGCTCTATGCAGAGGTCTTGTCTCTGGATATCTTGGTATGCAGGAGAGCGAACTTTTTCCTAATTGTCAATAGTATGGAGTCGATAGAGTTTTACAATACCCCAGAAGGCGATGTCATGTACAAGCCGATTGGGAAGCCGGTGCAAGAGCTTACGCCGAAGAGTAGAGATATTATAGAGGAGATGCTTGATGTTATCAAGAACAGATATCCTCAGGCATTCAAAGCTCTCTGTGAGCTATATACCGCAAGTGAGTTGAATCGCATGGTTTACGAGTTTAACATTGTTTCCAGATTCTGTAGATGTAACTTTGGAGAGTATGACGCTCATACACCTGATATTGACGCAGACGGATTCTTCCATTTCGAGGAGGTTAAATGTCCTCTTCGCGGTGAGTGCAGAATGGAAGGTGCTATCTGCAAGCCGAAGCTAGATTCTAAACTGACGGATCGGGAGCTGCAGGTCATAGAACTTATCTCCAAGGGATTCAGAGCACAAGAGATTGCTGACATCCTAAACATCTCGGTAAAGACGGTGCAGCGCCACCGAGAGAATATCAAGGCTAAGCTGCAGATGCGTTCGCTGGCCCAAGTCTCTGCTTATTACCACGAACACATCAAAAATAAATAGCGATGCCACCCCTGGAATGTATGAAATGCGTAGATGGCAGAGCCTGCGTCAATGGTAGATTCTGCCTGCCGCAGAAAAGATATGTTGAATACGCCAATAAACCTATCTGTAAAAATGAGCAATAAAAAATGGAACAAGAAAGAAGCGGCTTACCTGGTTGACAACTATGGTAAGATGAGCCTAGAGGAGTTATCTGCCAATCTTGGCCGCTCCGTCATGGCTGTGCGTCTCTATGCGCTTCGTCATAGATTGGACGACAAACATCAGGTAGTAAAAGAAAACCGGCTGAAGAAGCTGTTGGAATACCGTTTCCGTCATCTCGAAGACTTCCATCCTAGTAAGTTCTTCTTCCGGGAGACCGGAATTAACCAGGTGAGATATTGGGATCTGTTCTTCGGGAGGAAGCCGATAAAGCCGGAGGAATACAAGGCTGTTGCCGAATATTTCAATATTACGATCTCGGAGGCATTCGATTCCCTTCAGCTCAATCTTTTCGATCAATAAATATGTAAGATATGAAAATCAACTCAAACTTCATCGAGAACGTCAAGAGTAAACTGGATATTGTTGACGTGATCGGTTCATATATCACCCTCACGAAGGCTGGCATCAATTACAAGGGCATTTGCCCGTTCCACAATGATAGCCATCCTTCCATGATGGTGAGCAAGACGAGGCAGACCTATCATTGTTTCGTCTGCGGAGAACATGGAGATGTCCTAGACTTCCTGAAGAAGTACAACCAGATCACATTTCCTGAGGCTCTGCGAATGGCCTGCAAGCTTGCAGATGTAGAATTCCCCGAGCAGGAGGCAACTCCCGAAGAGAATGCTGCATATAAACTTTTGGAATCTCGCCGCATAGCTATTGCTGCAGCTGCCAAATTCTACCAGGGGAACCTGCCCCAGGCAGAAAGCTTCCTCAAACGTCGTGGCTATGACTATACGGACAAGACGCTTGCAGAATATGGTGTTGGATACGCACCTGTTGGCAATGTAGCTATGAAGCACCTTACGGAGAATGGATATGATCTCCAGGTTCTCACAGACGTTGGAGTATTAGGCAAGTCTCAAGATGGGAGAAGCTATGATTTCTTCCGAGACCGCGTATTGTTTCCGTTCTACGATGTATCAGGAAGGATTATTGCATTTTCCGGAAGAATCGTCACTCCGAATGATAATGCCGGTAAGTATGTCAATACCGGAGAGACGCCTATTTTCAGAAAAGGTCAGCACATTTTCGGTCTGTATCAGGCAAAAAGAGCAATCGCCAAAGAAGGGTTCGCTTATCTTGTCGAGGGGCAGTTTGATGTCATTACCCTCCATAAATATGGGGTCGAGAATGTCATCGGAGGATCCGGAACCGCATTTACTGACGACCAGGTAAGGCTTATCATGCGCTTCACCCAGTCTGTGGTCATGATATATGATGCTGATGATGCAGGCATGAAGGCTGCCGTCAAGAACTGCGAGCTGCTGCTGAAGGCTGGCGCAAGTGTCAAGTGCATCCGCTTGCCAAAAGGGTACGACCCAGACAGCTATGGCCAGCTCTGCAAGGAAGAAACGAAAAAGAAGCTATCTGAAGCTATCGAGACCTTCCCGAAGGCTATGAAAAGAATGCTGGTTCCTCGTGGCTGCAAGGATGAAGCAGTTATTGCTGCAGCTATGAACACTATCTCAAATCTCATAGCATGCGTGCAGGATGCAGGGCTCCGTCTCGAGTACATGAAGACCATGGCCAGAGACTTCGACACGAAAATGACCATCCTGGAGGATAAGGTAAGAGATATCCGCCGTAATGTAGATAGCGTCAAGAAGGAAAACCTGCAGCATGGCATCTTTGGTATTGATAGCTTGAAGGAGAATCTGAGAAACAACGAGCCTGCCGTAGTAACCTCATTGATAGATACGTTCATGGAGTCATACGGAGATAATCCTATCGTGTATGTTGCCGGCACGCCATCATCGGCAGATATCGAGAACCTCAGACGTATCTGCTGTTATTTCGTCACTACTGAAGAGGGATGCAGCATCAATACCACTACAGGTGAGGATAGCGCCTATATGTCAACGCTCGCGGAGATGTATAAGGCAGGTATCTCTCAGATAAGAGTCATGCACGAGGATAAGGTGGAATCCTTCATCGATTTCTATATCCGCATACATGGAGAGCTGCTGTCTGGATTCCTGGGTGACAAGGTTCCGATCATTACCAGGTGTATCGAGTTGACCAGCTATGCGGAGGAAACCGTGATAACTGTCAACAAGAACCATTACTGCAGTAAATTAGGACTATCCAAGGGCCAGTTTGACGAGATCCGTAAGCCGTTCGTCAACAAGCGCAAAAATGTAATGAAGGCGAATGCTCTGAAGGATGATCTCTATGATGATGACTTTGATGGTGACGAGGTTCCCAGTTACGTCAAGGAGGGAGAGTACGCACAGATGTTTCGTGAGTGCAAGTATTACCCACGCCTTAATAAGCAGGGCATACCGGTCTGCTATATGTTCCAGAATAAGAACGGACGTGGATTCTCCCAGGTTGCAGACTTCTATATGGTTCCTCTGCTCCATATATTCAACGAAGACTTCGAGCAGAATAAGCGAGTACTGAAGGTGAACCGCCGTTACTTCGATAAACCTTTATATATAGAGGTATTGTCAAGCTCCCTGAAGAAGATGAGTACTATCGAGGACGTTCTTATCAACTATGAAGGCGTGAACTTCACAGACGGAGAAGAATGGCAGTGGAGCTGC
>URYG01000143.1 GCA_900551985.1 uncultured Prevotella sp.
GCCTTTTAATTATGAACACACAAACATATATGTGTGTACTATTTGTACAAAATGTTATTTCACTTCAACGAAGGCATAAGCACCTGTGATATCATTAAAGTAGATGTTATATGTACCTGCAGGAACAGAAATGTTGCTGCTGCCACCAGAAGTGATAAGAGTACCCTTACTCTCATATTTCTGACCTTCAGCAAAACCCCAGTTACCATCATCGCGCCACTTGTGATCAGCACGGATCTTCAAGCCGCCAGCAGGAATCTCTTGCTTGGCAAGATACCAATTGTGAGGAGCCTCTTGCTTCAGGTCGATGTCATCACCATCTTTCCACTTGCCACCTACACCTATCAGGCTAACATTCTTAAACTCTGTTGGATTCTGGTTGGCAAGTTTTGTCCACTTATAAGTCATGGTAGAGAAGTCGGCTGTGAATGTATAGTAAGCACCCTTCTCTGGGCAAACGATAGCACCACCACCGGCCTTCAACTTACCCTCAGCTGTATTTACGCCATCACCAGAAGCAGAACCAAAGGCATTATCCCATTTGCCAAAGTCACTGCCGAGCCAAATCTTCATGTTAGCATCACCTGTCCACTTCGTAGTAAAGTTCTGAACCATAGCAGTCTCAGCTGTCATCAAGCAAGACATGTTTTGGTCGCTCCAACTTTGCAAAGCACCTACAAGATAGTATTCTGGTGCGATTTGTTTGATGGAATAAGTGTAGTCCATCATATTGATTGTCATCTGATAGATACCAGCCTTTGCAATCTTACCTGCGTTAGCCTTTTCACCCTTTGAAGTAGTAGTGAGAAGTGTACCGCTCATTGCGTCGTCACCATCTTTTTCTACACCAACAACACCCTTAGGATTGTTTTCTACTGCCCAAATATTACCTGCATCTACATTACCCTGAGGAATAATCTTCCAGTATTGGTTATCGTCTGTTGTAGTAAACATAATGGTAAATACTGGATCCTCATAAACGTCTGCGTCTGAGTGAGTGAATTTGAATTTGGTGTCCAAACTCCAATCTGTCATTTGTCCAACCAGATAGTAGTTAGTGTCAATGAATGGAGCCTTTGGAGTCATTACAAGGTTTATCTTACCAGCATCGATAAGAACAGCCTGACCATCTTTGACTGCGTTTACATAAACCTGAGCATCAAAAGTGCGGGCTGTAGGACGCTTGCCGTAAGCTGATTCTACAACAGGTGCGAGGTCTGCTACTGCACCCTTACCATTAAGGTCAGTATTGACAGTTGTCTTGGTTGCATTCTCTACACCCTGAGGAGTAAGCTCCAAGCGGGCATTTGCCAAAGTAAAACCTTCAGGAAGAGCTGCGCTGCTTAAAGAGAAGGTGTTGACACTATCTGTAGTCACACTGGCAAAGTCGATGGCCTGAGCTGCTGTTGCAGTAAAGCCAGGAATTGTGATGGCATCTTCCTGTGGGTTAGTCTGAGGATCTGCCCAGTCTTTGAAATCTTCACTGCAGGACCCCATAAAGAGGCCTGCAAGTGCGATAGAGATATATAATGATAACTTTTTCATTGTTTTTCGATTTTAAATCGTTATTTACTTGATTTCACCTGTTCCCTTAGAGAAGTTGAGGTAAACCTTCTGACCTGCAGAACCTGCAGCTCTAGCCTGGTCGCCGCCTGTTGCACGATACTCGATCTTATCGCTTAATACAACGAACTCAGAATGCCACCAGTCGTGTCCTGGAACCTTAACGTACATACGTACACCATCACCATCACCACCAGGTACAGAACCTGCGAATGCTGGAGAAACGAAATCTCCGTCCTTGGTTGTAGGTACGGTGAATGACCAGCCTTCTGCTTCCTCTGTGTAATCGGAGCTGCCTGCTGCAGGACCAATGAGCCAGATATTAGGCTTGTTGAACTGAACGTCATAGTGGATTTCACGGTTTACAACAGATGTTGTTACGATTACGAGATACCAGCCTGGATTCTTGGAAGCGATATTGCCATCCTTTTCGATGATATCGCCTGCGCAGTCGCCGGAAGCTGTAATGCCAGCATAACCAACTTCGTTGTTATTCCATTCTGTTGCAGTATTCAGCTTGATACCGCTGTCGTCGATATAGACAAGGCGCCAGAAGGTATTATCTGTACCATAAACCTGAACCATGTCGAAGCTCTTTGCCCAATCCCAGTCGCAGAAGCTACCTACAACATATACATGGCTAGGCAAGTTGACTGGTGGCAATGAGAACAAGAGGTGAATATTGTTGAGTGAAACTACATTAGAAAGAATCTCTGTTCCTTCTACAACATTACCATTACTTGTAACAATGTTTGCCTTCAAGCGGAAGTAAGCTTTTACGTCCATAGGGAAATCAGCCTCAGTCTTGCCTTTCTCTACATAGATGTTAGTCAAGGCACTAGCCAATAAATCTGCATTGATTTCAACCTTGGCACTTGTGCTGGTTTCTGAAAGCTCAACAGCATCAGTCATATTTTCATCTGTAGCAACCTGTACTGTATATTGAACGCTTGCAGTATAGCCATAGTTTGGCTGTGAGCAGGTCAATATAATCTTAGACGAATTCGCCAGGTCGATTGGTGTATTCTCCAATGCTGGAGTATTCAATTTGAACTCTGTTGGTGTCTGAATAGACGGATTAGAGTCATTGTCGTCGCTACAAGCTGTCATGAGAGTTAAACTCATGACAACGAGTAGAGCTGATTTAATTATATTTTTCATAATGAATTCCTTTTTATGTTTGCAAATTAATATCCAGGATTCTGAGTCAGATTCTTGTTAGATGTCAACTCATTTGTTGGGATAGCAAAGATGTTCAAATCTTTAGAGAAGTTGCGACCTTCCTTGGTGCCACCCTTCCACTGCCAGTTGTAGTTGACATTTCCACCATAACGGTTGAAACGGATCAGATCCATACGACGGCGACCCTCGAAGTAGAACTCACGGCTCCATTCGTCGCAGATATCGTTCAGAGAATAACCCTTGTCTTCACGAGTAGAGGCATTTGCACGCTTGCGGATAGCATTGATAGCGTTGGTACCTTCTGCTGTTGTCTGTCCACCATTCAGGCGGGCATCAGCCTCAGCAAAGTTGAGGTAAGCCTCTGCAGCACGCATCAGGAAGAAGTCTGCATCTGGGAATGTAGCATCATGACCAGCTGTTCCATCTGTCTTGAAGTTGGTAAACTTAGCAACACCGAAACCGCTCTTGAAAGTAGAAACGTCATCATTATCCAATGAACGGTTTACACCATTGAAGAGAGCACGGTCGTCACCTGCAGCTTCTGCAGTAGCATAGCTTTCAAGATTTGGCACGTTACCATTAGGGAAGAACTTCTTCACCAAGTCAGGACGAGCGCGGTTACCACCCCAAGCCTGGTCAGTACCATTGGTAGCTGAAGGGTTGTTTGAATTTGCGTGCATATCAGCATCGTAGGTAGAAGCCAGCAGGAAGAGTGTTGTACCCCAGCTTGTGGTCTTCAAACCATCCTGCAAGAGAGGGAAGATACCCTCGTAAGCAGCATCAGTCTCACCGTTATCGCCCATGAAGAGCATCTGGTAAGCACTCCAGCCGTTTACGCTTTTGGTGTTCAGCTTATAAGAAGAATCCATTACCTTCTTGGCGTATGACTTAGCCTTATCCCACTGAGCTGTGCCTGTATAAACTTCAGCATTGAGGTAGAGGCGGGAGAGAAGCAACCAGCATGCAGCCTTATCTACACGACCGTAACCGGCATCTGTTGACTTCTTAGCCTTTGCTTCAGAAAGGTTTGGCTCTATTTCAAGAAGCTCCTTCTCAAGCCATTCGTAAACCTGTGCTCTGGTATATCTTTCAGGCTTGGTCAATGGAGAAAGTGTGAATGGGATGTTGCCCCATCCGTCCATCAAGCTATAGTATTCGTATGCTCTCAGGAAGCGAATCTCAGCAAGCTTTGTTGCATCCTGCTCTCCTGCTTCTGCAAGATACTGGTTGCAATAAGCAATACCAGTTGTAATACGGGCATACAAACCTTGCAACATTGGGTTTGAGGCATTGTAGCTATTATAGCAGAAGCCGGCAATACCATCATCACCCCAACCGCAGATAGCTTCATCGGTTGTGAGCTCGTTTGCATTGAATGTCTGGCGTACAAAACCGGATGTACCACCATCAATACCATCAATATCGCAGTCACCATTAGCACCACCATTACCAGCCATGGCAAAGTTAGCGTAGCACTTGTTGAAAAGGCCATCGATGTTAAGGTCTGTCTGAATGTTTGGGTTAATCGGAGTAACGTCCAAATCATTGACACATGAAGTTGTTCCCATCGAAAGCAGGAGTGCTGCTACAGGAACAATATTTTTAATATATTTTTTCATAATGAATATCCTTTCTTATTAGAAATTCAAGCTAAGACCAACTACAACAGAGAATGGACGTGGGTAGAGGTTGTTGTCGTTACCATCGCCTACTTCTGGATCCAAGCCATCATAATTTGTAATTGTGAATACATTTGATGCAGTAGCGTATGCACGACCTGAAAGTCCATGCCAGCCACTTGACTTAAACAAGTTGTTGAAGCTGTAACCCAATGTGATGTTGTCGCACTTCAGGAATGAAGCGTTCTTCACATAGTAGTCAGACAACTTAGAAGTGATCTCGTAGGTTTGCCAGTTTCTCTCAACAGTACTCTTCAAACGGTTAGAGAAGTACTTCAAAGAGTTAGAGAACCACTCACCTGTATTCATGTTACTCATGCCCTGCTCAACATTATTATATACATAGTTGCCGATGCTTGCACGCAAAGAGAAACCGAAGTCCCAGTTCTTGTATTCCAGACGAGAAGAGAAGCCCATGGTTACAGGAGCTGCTGGGCTCTTGTAGAGATACTTATCGCTTTCTGTGATCTTGCCATCACCATCACGGTCAACAACGCAGTTCTCAATTGGCTTGCCGTTCTTGTCGTAAACCTGCTGGTAAACATAGTATGAGTTCATTGCATAACCCACCTGGTTAGCCTGCAGATAAGCACCGGAACCATTACCTACCTTGATGTTTGTATTAACAACAGGAGCACCATTCTCTGATACACCATTCAAGTCGGTAATCTCATTCTTGTTGTAAGTGAAGTTATATGTCATGGTCCAGAACCAGTCCTTGGTCTGGATAGCACGCCAGGTAATAGCTGCTTCAACACCGGTGTTCTTCAGGGAACCGATGTTCTGCCATGCCTGGTTCTTGTATCCTGCCATAGAAGGAAGAGGAGCATAGTTCAACAGATCGGTAGTCTTTCTGTAGTACCAATCTACGCTACCAGACAATCTCTGATCCAGGATACCCCAGTCCAAACCTACGTTGTAGGTAGAAGTTGTTTCCCACTTCAAGTCAGGACGGTAGTTGTTTGGTCTGTAAAGCTGACCTGTACCTGTTACAGGATAGAAACCATTTGTACCTGTGCTGATAGAATATGAAGGAATCCACTCATAGTCACCGATAGAACCAGCCTGCTGACCTGTCTTACCATAACCCAGACGGAGCTTCAAGTCTGACAACCAGTTAGCGTTCTTCAGGAAAGCCTCTTCGTTAGCCTTCCATGCAAAGGCGAATGAAGGGAACCATGCCCAGTGCTCCTTGAAACGTGAAGAACCATCATCACGAACAGTTGCTGTCAGGAAGTAACGGTCGAGCAATGTGTAGTTGGCACGTCCGAAGAAAGATACCAGGTAGCTTTCACTCTTCTCGCTATATGGAGTATGAGGACGCTCTGTATTTGCAAGACTTGTATCGTTATTTGTATCTGGATAATAACCTACATAGTCATTGTTCTTGCTGCGCCAGAAGTGCTGCCACTCATAACCAGCCATGATATCGAAGTGATGAATCTTGTTGAAATCCTTGTAGTACTGAGCGTAAGCACTCAAAGAGAGGTTGCGCTTCAGAATTTCCTCACCACCATAGCTGCCATAGTACAATGCGTTAGAACATGATGGAGCAAATGACTGGGTCTGGCGACCCTTTGAGATATCTGCACCCAAGGTAGCATGCAATCTCAAGTCCTCGAAACCGTGTACCTTGTAGTCGATGTCTGCACTACCGATGAATGAACGGCTATGAGCAATCTGACTGCTCTGATCCAGCAATGACAGAGGGTTAGGCATCTCTGTGGTGCTGTCATAGGTGAATGGCCATGTGCTGTCACCATACTCTGCTTTCTTTGACCACTGGAAATAGCCACCATAGTTGTAGAGAGTCTCTTTCATGTAGCTGCCCAACTGATTCTTATGGTATGGAGATGTAAACTTGTATGGATCCTGGGTTGGGTCCATTCTTACTGCTGATGATACAACAGAACCATCTGTGTATAAGGTTCTTGCATACATACCCTTGGCATTCAAGTTCAATGTCAAGTGATCCTGGAAGAATGATGGGTTCAAGTTCAAAGATGCTGTAGCACGTTTGAAGTCTGAAGTCTTTACGATACCCTGCTGGTCTGTATAGCCTACAGAAACACGGTATGGGAGTGACTTAGCGGCACCAGAAACTGTAATGTTGTGGTCGTGGCTGATTGCTGTACGGTAAATCAAATCCTGCCAGTTGGTGTTGGCTGTACCCAGTGCGCTATAAGCCTCACTATCTTTACCATACAATTTTTCAACTGTTGCACGGAACTCGTCAGCGTTAAGAACATCAATTGTGTTCTTCTTCTCGCTGATGGTTACGCTACCAGAGTAAGAAACGGTAGGCTTCTGACCCTTGCGACCCTTCTTGGTTGTAATGATGATGACACCGTTAGAACCACGGGAACCATAGATAGCAGTTGCAGAAGCATCCTTCAAGACACTGAAAGACTCAATATCCTGTGGGTTAACTACAGAAAGGAGGTTAGAAAGACCCTTAACACCATCGTTGTCCATTGCCAGACCGTCGATAACGATCAATGGGTCGTTAGATGCGTTCAGAGAAGAACCACCACGTACACGGATCTTGGCACCACCACCAGGAGTACCGTCGTTGCTGGTAATGTTTACACCGGCAACCTTACCAGTAAGCATGTCCTGTGCGTTGACAACCACACCCTTGTTCTTAGAATCCGGTTTGATAGCTGTAACAGAACCGGTTAAGTCAGACTTCTTAGCCACACCATAACCGATGACAACGACTTCGTTCAAAGCCTTTGAGTCATCCTGCAAGGTAATGCTCATTTCTTTAGAAGCCTTCACGGTCTGTGGAGTCATTCCCAGATAGGTGAAAGTAAGATTAGTACCTGGAGCTGCGTCAACAGAGAAGTTACCATCCATGTCGGTAATACCTACTGCCTTACCGTTCACTGTAATGGTAGCACCCATGACAGGCTCACCGGAAGCATCCTTCACATGTCCCTTAATCGCATTTGTCTGCGCAAAGGAACTCACCGTCAGAAGCAGACCACCTGCGAGGGTCAATGCTCTGAGAGGTAATTTAATTTTTACCTGCTTCATCATTTGCTTGATTTTTAAGTTTATGTTTATACTATTGTTTATTCTTAAAATGAATATTCTGCTTTTAGTCTCTGGCCTGTTTATATAAAGAGGTCGAGTTGTCTAATTGTTTATTCTTTCTGG
This sequence comes from uncultured Prevotella sp., assembly GCA_900551985.1. Lineage (GTDB taxonomy): Bacteria > Bacteroidota > Bacteroidia > Bacteroidales > Bacteroidaceae > Prevotella. Next base: position 7,587 of record URYG01000143.1, read on the forward strand.
GTGCAAAATTAAAGTCTTTTTCGATACGATGTACTATTTTTCAGTTAATTCCGTTATTTCTTATGCGCAAACGTTTGCATTGGTTTTGCTTGATTTATGTCAACAAAAAAGGTACAAAATCGCAGATAATTGCCTAATTTTGCAGCGTGATTTAAGATAACATGAACGAAAATAACAACATAACAATGAAAGATATTGCTCGCGAGCTGGGAGTCAGTGTTGCTACAGTGAGCCGGGCATTGAAGGACAGTCCTAGAATCAGTGCTGCCCAGAAGGAGCGTATTCAGTCTTTTGCGCGTGAACATAATTTCTTTCCGAACATGCTTGGCGAGGCTTTGCGCCACAGTAAGGTACAGCCGATGAAGGTCATCGGAGTCATAGTGCCGGAGTTCGTACATTATTATTTTATGTCCGTCCTTTCGGGCATAGAGGAGGAGGCGAGAGCCCGTGGCTATCGTGTGATGGTGGCTCAGAGTAACGAGAGATACGACAAGGAGGTTGCCATCTGCGAGGACTTCTATAAGAATAAGGTATGCGGTATCATCGTATCACAGGCGAAGGACACCAAGCAGTACGGGCATTTCGAGAAGTTGATGAACAATGGCGTGCCTCTCGTCTTCTACGATAGAATCTGTACGGGCGTGAACTGCTCCCGAGTGGTGGTAGATGACTATATGGGCGCCTTTACCGCCGTTACCCATCTGGTGGTATCA
>URYG01000144.1 GCA_900551985.1 uncultured Prevotella sp.
GGCGATGCCATAAATATGATGAAAACTTTTATGCAAAGCCGATGCTCAATGCACTGGCAGATCTTGATCCGGATGAACTGGAACAGGATACGGCACAGTATCTCAACTATCTTTATAATATGGGATCTGGTGGCGCCATCACTCATGGCACCCCACAGGAAATCTGTCAGGCAGAATTTGATATCCTCATTCGCCTCTACTTTATAGCAAGTGGCAGCAATCCTTATCCATACTGGCAGGCAAACGCACTGCAATCTATCAGCGAGCATATCCAGGATCCGGAACAGCGTGATTTCCTGGTAAAAAACAATCTGCCGGCTTTCCAGTATCTCAATGTAGAACAGATGCCTTTGGAACTTCTGGCAGGAAACTTTGCGCAACGCGCACTCAATATCTTTTCTGAATATGGTGACGTTTACCAGACGGCAGGAGCATACCGCACACTGGCAGAATGCTACTGGCAGATCAAGGATTATAAATCTGCAGGCGATTGTCTGAATAGGGCACTCAATCAGAACAGGGCTATCCAGCAGGCGCCCGACCTGGTGGCTTCTATCCGAGAAAGACTCAGCCTGGTTTATTCCGCCATCGATGATAAGCCGGAAAGCGATTACAACCGCAATATTTACCTCGACTTGCAGGAGCAGAGTCGCCAGGACAGGCAGTTGGAAGCGCGTGCCACTCAGTTGGACAACAATGCCGTCCAACTGAACACGATGATTGCTGCGGTCATCTTTATGATCGTCTTGGTTGTAGTCTTGCTCTATGTATTCGACAGAATGAAGCGCCGTAATACCAAGGAAAGTTCTGTAGAATCCCTGCTGATACCTTTACATGAATGGGAAGAAGAGAATACACAGCATATCAATGCGTTATCAGAAAAGCATGAAGAATTGGAAGAAGCTAAGAATATGGTTCAGCTTCATATATCAGACAACAGACGCCGCAACCTGGAACAGCGTGCCAAGCTTTCTCTGGTCAACAGCATCACTCCATTTATCGACCGCATGATTCATGAGGTCGATAGACTGATGAAGGACGATGATTCGGAAGAAGTAAGACAGGAGCGATATACCTATATATCTGAGTTGACAGATAAAATCAATCAGTATAATTCCATTCTCACCGATTGGATACAGATGCGCCAGGGAGCTATCAATCTCCGCATTGAGAGTTTCCCGCTCCAGCCACTTTTCGATATTGTAGCCAAGGGAAAAATGAGTTTTCAGATGCGTGGGGTCAAACTGACCGTACAACCTACGGATGCCACGGTAAAGGCAGACCGTACGCTGACACTATTCATGATTAATACCATCGCCGACAACGCCAGGAAGTTTACACCTGCAGAAGGTGAGGTGGTGGTAAGTGCCAAGAGCCATCAGGCATTTGTAGAAATATCTGTAGAAGATACGGGAAAAGGTATGGATGAAGAAACACTGGAACACATCTTCGACCGCACCTATACCGGCGGACATGGATTCGGTTTGCTCAACTGTAAGGGCATCATCGATAAGTACAAGAAAATCAGTTCGCTTTTCTCTCCTTGCAACATACAGGCAGAGAGTGAGCCGGGAAAGGGTAGTAGATTCACTTTCCGACTGCCTTGCGGTATTCGGAAAATGCAAATGATACTGATGCTTGCCTTGATGCTGATAGGTTGTAATATCCCATCTGCCGTACAGGGAAGCACCCGGAAAAATTTCTCCATGCACAGAACTGATAAGCACAGAACTAACAGGCACGGAGCCAATAAGCAGACGTCCCGATTGCTGCAGTTAGCAGCATCCTATGCCGACAGTGCCTATTTCAGTAATATCAATGGCACCTACGAGCGAACCCTGGCTATGGCAGATTCGTCTCGCAGCTATCTCAACCGATACTATCTGACATTGAATCCTGATGGGAAATATCTGATGGTGTCACATCCCATGAAAGGAACTGCAGCCGAAATCTATTGGCTGCACGACAGTTTGCCAACCAACTACGAGGTCATACTCGATATCCGCAATGAGAGTGCCGTGGCGGCTCTGGCGCTCCACAAATGGGAACTATACGATAGTAACAACAAGGTATATACCCAGCTCTTCCGTGAACGGAGTGCGGATAATTCGCTCGATAACTACGTAAGAACCATGCAGACTTCAGAAAACTCGAAGGCTGTAGCCATCGTCTTGCTGATTATCCTGCTGTTACAATTGCCGCTGGCATACTATCTGCTATACTATCGCCACATCCTCCGTTATCGCTATGCCGTAGAAAAAATCAATGGCATCAACAAGGTGCTGCTCAGTGGTGATTCCAACACGGAAAAGTTGAAGAAAATTACCCGGATCTGGACTCCGCAAGGAAGCAATAATGTTCGTAACGCTCAGCTTTTCCCTCAGCTCAACGAGGTGGTGGAACGTATCTCGCAGGCACTGAAACAAAGCATTGAGATGCAGCAGAATGAGGCTACGAATATCGAAATGGCAGAAGATGAACTGCATCGTGCCGAGTATGAAAACGGAAAGTTGCACATTGCCAATTCCGTACTCGATAACTGTCTCTCTACGCTCAAGCACGAAACGATGTATTACCCATCGCGAATCAGACAGCTCATCGACAGCACACCGGAGGATGTTACTTCCCTGCAGGAGTTGGTGGATTACTACAAGGCAATATACACGATGCTCAGCGCACAGGCAATGGAGCAGGTGGAAGGAACCGTGAAATGCGACGCAGACTTGCTGGCATATCTCAGGAAACTGATCACTGGCGGAGTGAAGAACTTCACTTATCAGGAAACAGCCGCATCATCCGCCTATGTTACCTGCCAGTATATCCTTCACGATATTCCATTTGACGCAACCCGGCATCCACATCTTTTCACACCGCTCACCTGCGATATGAAATATCTGGTGGCTCGCCAGATTGTGAGAGAAATAGGGGAGGCAACCAACCTGCGTGGCTGCGGCATTCTTGCCAAGCCGTCATCTGATGGCAAACTCATGATAGAAATCGTTTTACCAGAAAAAATAATAAAGACAAAGACATGAATAAATTTAAGGTTATTATAGTAGAAGATGTGCCTCTGGAATTGAAAGGCACAGAAGGAATCTTCAAGAACGACATACCCGAAGCTGAAATCATCGGTACTGCGGATAGTGAAATCGCTTATTGGAAACTCATCAAACAGCAAAAGCCAGACCTGGTACTGCTTGATCTTGGCTTGGGTGGCTCCACCACTGTTGGAGTAGAAATTTGCCGCAGCACGAAGGAACAGTTTCCTGATGTGAAGGTTCTGATCTTTACCGGCGAGATTCTCAACGAAAAGTTATGGGTGGATGTGCTCGACGCAGGCTGTGAAGGCATCATCCTCAAGAGCGGAGAATTGCTGACCCGTGGTGATGTGGCATCCTGCATGAGTGGAAAGAAACTGGTTTTCAACCAGCCGATTCTCCAGAAGATAGTAGATAGGTTCAAGCAGAGCGTAGGAAGCCAGCTGATGCATCAGGAGGCTATGATCAATTACGAGATTGATGAGTATGACGAGCGTTTTCTCCGTCATCTCGCCCTGGGTTATACCAAGGAGCAGATCACGAACCTCCGGGGAATGCCATTCGGAGTAAAGAGTTTAGAAAAACGACAGAATGAACTCGTACAGAAGCTCTTTCCTGATGGTAATAACGGAATGAGCGTGAATGCGACCCGACTCGTGGTACGGGCCTGCGAGTTACGCATCATCGATCTTGATAATTTGCAGGCTGATGAAGAATAGTCATACATTCAGCAGGATATGTGGCTATGCCATGTTCCTGCTGATGCTGGCACAGATCGTACTGGTGCTGGCTTCCTGGCTCATCACTGCCGCAATGCCCGATGTCTTTCCCCGGTCATTGCTCAGCCCGGAAGGTATCCGATGGTTCTTCGGCACTTTCACCGCCAACCTGCAGTCACCTTGGCTGGTATGGCTCTTGCTGATCAGCATTGCCTGGGGAACGCTACGGACTAGCGGCTTGTTAAACTACGACCACAAGGTTTACCGACAGCGCAATGCCTTGCGGTTGGTTTGCGTAGAATTTGTCCTGTTTACCGGTGTACTGCTATTGCTCACGCTCATTCCCCATGCCATCCTGCTCAATGTAATGGGAGGATATACCTCCAGCAGTTTTTCCAGAAGTATCTTACCCTATATCTGCTTGATGGTCATTGTCATGGCACAGTCTTTCGGCGTAGTCAGCCAAAGACTGAACAGCATCGAGGCAATGGGAGAGGCGATGGCGGACGGGGTACGCCTGTCAGCTCCGCTCTTTATCATCTATATATTTGTCATTCAATTATATAGTTCTGTAGATTATCTCTTTTTATGATTTTCGGATGAACATCCATTCATCATACAGAAAAAGCAAAGGGGCATCCCAATCACTTGGAATGTCCCTTCTTTTGGTATATATTTGGTTTGATAAATTGGTCTAACTATCTTCTGCCACCGAATGAACCGCCGCCATTATTGCTCTTGCTACGGGAAGATCCACTTCCAAAGGAACTGCGGGCACCATTGCTGCCACCGCCAAAGGAACGGCTTCCACTATTGAAAGAACGGCTGTTATTAAAGGAATTACCACCACGATGACCACCAAACGAGCCATTGCTTGGAGTGCTGGAACGTGGAGTGAAACCATTATTAAACGAACGGCTGTTGTTGCTAGAACCACTGCCGAATCCGCTTCGGTTATTGCCTCCGAAAGAACCACCGCCACGGACACCATTTCCAAAGGTAGCATTATTTTGGCGACTGTTGCCAAAAGAATGATCACGTGTAACCGTAGTTCTTGTACTGCTCTGACGATTGAGATTGCCGAAGGTCTTGCCACGACCATAATCGCCACGGTTGAATCCATCGCGCATACCGAATCTAGGTTCCTGACCACGAACACCGATAGGGCGAGGACCGCCGAACTCACGTCCGTGATACCAGCTTCTGCCACCATTCATTCTCCAGCTGTGTCCACCACGATATACTGTATAGAAATGAGGTCTTCCGAAGAAGAAGTAATCTCTGCGTGGGTAGCGTGCATAGATGCCGAAGTGGAAATATCCTCCATCCCAGTAAAGAGGACGGTAGAAATAGCTTGCGGCACAGAATGAGCGATACTGCCAATCCAGAAGAATATAGCTCAAGTCGAGATTACGCTGGCGCCAATAGATGCCGTAGAGATCGTCGTAAGTATCCACGCCCATCAGATAGTCGAGGTTGACCTCATAGGCTGCCTCATACTGATCATCTGTCAGATTCAGCTCGTAAGCCATCTTGTCTGTCAGGAACAGCGCCTGCTGGCGAGCCTGTTCATAACTCATTGCTGATGCAGAAGTGAATGTCATCATGAACATTGCTACTAGTGCTATGATAAACTTCTTCATAATCTTATCTTATTTTATATGTTAAACTTCCAGTTTCCAGGAAACCATCAGATTCCAGAATTATCGTCAATTCAGTCATCTTTCTGATTTCTGCTGCAAAGATAAGGCGATTTCTGGAGGTATAGTAAGGATTTTCCCTAAACCGATAGAGGAAATTCCCTAAACGATGCCTTTTTTCGAGAAAAAAGTCGTAATTTTGCAGCCGAAAAGAACATTTAGAGAGATTTAAACAGATAAATTAGAGTGATTTAAATAAATAAAATGATAGATTCAATACAGAATATTTTAGTTCAGGTTAGCGATTTTCTTTGGTCGTATATCATCATCACCATCTTGATATGCTGTGCCGTGTTTTTCACTTGGCGTACCCGTTTCGTGCAGTTTCGTCTCATCCGCGAGATGGTCAGGCTCCTGCTGCATCCCGATAAGGTTCAACCTGAGGAGATTGGCCAGGAAGAACTGTCTATGGATGTAAAGGTAGATGGTGAGATGAAGCACATCTCTTCCTTCCAGGCTTTCGTGGTGGCATTGGCCAGTAGAATTGGTACAGGTAATCTTGCAGGAGTAGCTACAGCCATCAGCATCGGCGGTCCGGGAGCTGTCTTCTGGATGTGGATGCTCGCTTTGCTGGGTTCTGCTTCAGCCTTCATCGAATCAACGCTTGCCCAACTCTATAAGCGCAAAGGTAAGACTTCCTTCTATGGTGGACCTGCCTATTATATGAAATATGGATTGGGAAAGGGCTGGATGGGCATCCTCTTTGCCGTTCTCATGATCATCACCTTTGGTTTTGCCTACAATTCCGTTCAGAGCAACACCATCTGTCTGGCATGGCAGAAGGCATTTGGTATCGAGCCTGCCACCATGGGCATCATACTCACGGCACTTACATTGCTCATCATCTTTGGTGGTATTCAGAGAGTAGCAAAGTTTTCTTCTACTGTGGTTCCAGTAATGGCAGTTGTCTATCTCCTGATAGCCGTTGGCGTGGTGATTTGGAATATCACCAGTTTGCCTAAGGTTTTATTAATCATTATTGAAAATGCCTTCGGATTCAATCAGGCTGCAGGTGGAGTACTGGGTGTCACAGTGATTCAGGGCATCAAGCGAGGCTTGTTCAGCAATGAGGCCGGCGAGGGTAGTGCTCCTAATGCTGCTGCGGTGGCTACGGTGAGCCATCCGGTAAAACAGGGATTGATTCAGGCGCTGGGTGTCTTCACGGATACCTTGGTTGTTTGCTCCTGCACGGCATTCATCATCCTCATGAGCGGAGTAGATGTCACTGCATCCAATGGCATCCAACTGACTCAGGATGCCTTGACCCACGAAATCGGAAGCATAGGAAATCCTTTTGTGGCAGTCATGATATGGCTCTTTGCCTTTAGCAGCATCATCGGCAATTATTATTATGGTGAGACCAACGTGAGATATATCAAGGATTCCAAACTGGGCGTATTTATCTATCGCCTCGCCGTAGCAGCGATGGTGATGATTGGAGCCATCGTATCACTGGATTTTGCATGGAGCTTCGCAGACATCACCATGGCACTTCTTACACTCTGTAATCTTGCTGCCATCGTTTTACTTTCCCGCCAGGCAGTCTTCCTGTTGCAGGATTACCGCCAGCAGAAGAAGGAAGGCAAGAATCCTGTATTCAACAAGGAAAAGATGCCTGAGATAGCAGATAAACTGGAGGCATGGTAATTCATTATGCCACCAGTTTTATCCGTTCTCCTTATTTATATGTTTGGTATTACTATAACCACTATTTATCATAATGCCCCTTAGAACATAGAAAGTAGGGGCTCTCTTAAAACTTAAAAAGAGAGCCCAACTTATAGCTTATTTCAATACAAACACCTTGGTTTCGTGAGCTTTCACTGTGCCTTTCCATCTGTTTGCCTTCTTGGCAATGTCGCGATGCCGCCATACATCTCTTACCAGATACTTGCCGTTTAAGCCCAACTGCTTGAAATCTGCCTGAATAGACTTATCTTTATCACCACAGTTAAGAATGGCAACGGCATGAGAACCATTTGCCAAAGGACGAACATAAATCTGATGATCTGCCTGATTTACCTTGCGCTCAGCAGCCTTGCCCAACGGATCCTGATCAATGGCGATGATTTCCTTGTTCAGGAGAATGCGCTTATCCTCTGCAGAAAGCTTTCTGAGGTCGTTGCTCAATGCCAATACTGATGACATCATACACCACATACTCATCTGGGTCTGATACTCAGTATAGCTGCAGCCAACTCCACCCAGATCACTGGATGGTCCACCCTTGCCATTCAGTCCCACAACCAGCATATCCATATCAGGCCACTGTCCGTGGCGAACATCCTTGGCGAGCGGTGCTGTGATATTCACGATATCAAGAATACCCATACCGCCTTGCTTCACGATATCTTTCCACATATCTCTTACATCATAGCTGGTTCTCCAGAGCGAACCGCCAACCTGCTCACACCATTCTTCGCCGTTGCGCTGGCCCCATTCGCAGATACCGAGAACGATGTTTCTACCCGATTTGCTCAAAGCCTGAGCCATCGTATGATAGCGTTTACGGGCTGTGGCACTGTCCTCCGGAGCATTGCAGTAATCATATTTCAGATAGTCGATACCCCACGAAGCAAAGGTGCGGGCATCCTGCTCCTCAAAACCATAACTGGCTGTCCATCCACCGCAGGTAAGCTGGGCGGCATCAGAATAGATACCCAACTTCAATCCCTTGGAGTGAACATAGTCGGCAAGCGCCTTGATGCCATTCGGGAACTTCTTAGGGTCTGGGATGATGTTATTATGGCGGTCACGGCCACCCTGCCCCAAGTCATCTATAAAGATCTTTCCAACCCGTTT
>URYG01000145.1 GCA_900551985.1 uncultured Prevotella sp.
TGGATGAATGGATCGAGTTTCTCAAGACTGGCGAGATCAGCGAGGCAGCCCAGGCACCAGGTTTGGCTGATGCCCGCAAATGTCTGGACATAGATAAGCTGACCGTAGCGGAAAAGAATGATTATGTCCGTCACATGGAGAATCTGCGCTATCAGCGCAGCGTTATCAAGACGGGTTATGATGATGGCTGGCAGAAAGGTCTTGCCGATGGTCGAGAAGAAGGACGAGAAGAAGGACGAGAAGAAGGACGAGAAGAAGGACGAGCTGAAGGTCGAGAAGAAGGTCGTGCCGAGGGAGCCAAAAATGAGAAGCAGGCCACAGCCCGTCGTCTTCTTGCAATGGGCTTGTCTGCCGAGCAAGTGGCAGCAGCAACCCAGTTGTCATTAGATGAAATCAAGAAATTATAGCTGTTTTTTGCAATAGACAAAGGGAGATTTCGCCAAGAAATCTCCCTTTGTCTATTGTTCGCCGTTCAGCATACGCTCATGGATTTAATCCTCTCTGATATAGAGCGATATACGCCTCTGCGACAGATTTTTCGTAGCCTTTGACTATGCATACGAGTGCATGCCCGGCAGGAAGTAGTTCACGCCGAAATAGGTCATCAGTACGCTGAGGAAGGCGATAAGCATATAGATATGTATATGCAGAGGCTTGTGCATCCATCTGATGTCGTTGTGAAGAGGAGCTGCATAGATGAGCATGGTGATGAGTGCCCATGTTTCCTTGGCATCCCAACTCCAATATCTGCCCCAACTTACATTTGCCCAGATGGCACCGATGAAGATTCCTACGGCTATCAGGGCAACGGCAGGGTAGAGCAGAAACTGAGAGAGAGCTGCAAGCTTTGACTCCGATGCAGTGTCCTTTCTGGTATGGGCAATGATGCCCTGGATACCTATCAAGGCCGTCAGACCGAAGAGGGCATAAGAGAACATGATAACCATGACATGTACCGACAACAGTGGTGACTGCAATACCGGCATCAACTGAGTGAGCTGCGGATTGCTGTCTGTAATCATAGCTACCAATAGCGCAAATGCTGCCAATAAAGGTCCGTACTGTAGGATGATGCAGAACCGTCTTCTCATAACCAGGGTAATCAACAATACCGACCATGACAGGAACTGCATCGTCTCATAACCATTGGATAGAGGAAGATGTGATGAGATATACCATCTTAATCCGATAACAATGGTGGTTTGCAGAAGCATGATTCCTGCAAGCGATGTGCTGACGGTGTTCTGAATCTTCCTGTTCCGGTCGCTGAGTCTGATGGTAGAAGCGATGACAGCCAGGAGTGCCACGGTAAGATAGAGCATGATAGGCCAGCGCTGGGTATTGATGACATTGTATACCAGCTCTGCATTGATGGCAGCCTGCGAAGGAATCACCTTTTCTCCACGAATGTGCTGGTAATCGTATATCTTGCTGATCAGCGTCTTAGCCCGCTCCTCATTGTTCATGATGATACTTTCGGCAAGATAATCCATGGATTTCCTTACAAAGTACCACTCCTTAGGTGGCAGGTAGCCATGGATGTTCTTTTCGCCTGGTGCAAGCCATGTGATATTGCCCTTCTTGTCTGTATAAGGATACATGCGGAGCAGTTCGCCATTATAAAGCATTCTGATGATGTTGAATTTCTCGTCTGCATCACGGAGGCTCTTCTGCAGTTCCTTGTTGCCGCTGCGATAGGCTTCCTTCAGAGGCTTGTCGAGCTTATACTCATTGTACTGGTTCCAGAAATCGGAAAAGCTTGCCCACTTGCCAGTTATTCCCAGTACCTCCTGAGCTTCCTTGCTTTTCACTTCTATCATCCTGGCATTTTCCCAGTTGGCTACATCGAAAACCCATCCGCAGAATATCTGATTGGCAGACATCCCGTTCCACGAAGGTTTTCCACTGAGTTTGGTAACGAATGTGGTGGCTACAGTATTGATTGGGCAGATGCGACTGTTGTAGAGTACGCAGATCTTTCCAAAGTCATCAGCTATCTGATTATCTACTTTTCTCAGTTCCTGTGCCTGGACTGGCGACAGGAATGCCGGCATAGCCAGCAATAGGGTAAGCAGGAGCGCCTTGGCAGCCTGCTGATCTACGGCAAGATGATAGAATCTCCGCATTTGGGTACGCTTGCTGATGAGCATATTGAGCAGCGCCACGAACAGGATGAAATAGCCTATGTAGGTGATGGCTATCCCGTAGGGATCATAATATACGCCCAGATGAGTGCCCTTCATGTCTTCATCATAGCCTGCCTGGGTGAATCTGTAGCCTTGATACTGTCCGATATTGTTCATTGAGATATTCAAGGGGTCGTTGTCGGCTGTGATTTCCGAAACATAATCCATCGGTGCATCGGTGCCCGGATAGTTGATCACCTTGAAGTCTTTCAGCTTCAGAGTGAAGTCAAGCTGTTCGGTGGTCTTGTCTTTCAGTACCAGTTCCTTGCTCGGTACTCCCTGACGCAGATAAACGTCGCCGCTCTTGGAAGTGAGCCAGGAGGTGAGCGCACCCAGCAGGATGAGAAGGAATGCCACATGGACCATCCATACAGAGATGCGGCGGAACAAGCGGTGCTTCAGCATATAGATGACGCTGACCACAGCCAGGATACCCCATGCTGTGACAAACCACAGCGAACTGTAGATATGGGTTTGTGCAAATGCTGTTCCCTTGGAATTCTCTACGAAGGTTGCTGCCATCATCACAATGATGATGATGGCGGCTAAACTGATTATAAAACTCTTAAGTTTATTCATTTAAATTGAATCTACAAATTTGATGACTTGTTGGCGCTGTTCTTTGCTCAGCTTGCGGAAGTTTTCTACCGCCCAGTGAGCATCGCTCTTGCCTCCTTCTGAGCAACAACCGTGCCACATAATGGCTTCCAGTGTATTGCGAGCTCTGCAGTCGTGCAATCTGTCAGAATGTCCTGCACATATCTGCATAAGTCCACGTCCCCAAAGTGGTGCCGTCTTACACCAGCCTGTACGAAGATCATTCTTCATGAACAATCGATGTTGTACCAGATCGGTATAAGGCCAGATTTTCTGGTTGGGATAGTGAACCATGCGGGTATCGTCTGAACTGAAACGATTGTATGGGTCTCTTATCTTGTCTTCTCCGGTTGTCCAGGTAGGTCGATGACAGCTGGCACAGCCTATCTGGCTGAAGAGACGCTTGCCTTCCTTGAAATCTTCCGTTGTCGTATTTCGGGCTGCAGGAATACCGATGCCACGGTGCCATACCATATAGTTGATGTAGTCTGACTCTTTCATCTCTACGGGTAGGTCTGTCGCATTTCCAAAAGTAATGATGTCTTTAGCAGGGTCTCCTGTCTTGTTCCATTCTGGATAATACTCGTAGAATTTGCTGGTTACTTCAGGATCCTGTGCAGCAAACTGCCAGTATTCCTTCGGTATATAATGTGAACGGAAATCATCTCGTGTTACGTTTTGGACTTCCCAGAACGAAGCATCACTCATTACCGAGGCCCGGTCTAGTGCATAGTCAAACTTATAAACGATACCTCCATTCTCTACGGCTAACGTTCCGTCGGGATTCTTCACGAAATCTTTAGTGTCATTATTCCAGAATTGAGGATTAAGTGTGGCATACTTGCCTTCGTTGCGGTATTGTTGCAGAATGTCCTCGTCAGGGATTGCATCTATGAGGCCTGTTCCGATAAAACCGATGGTTGATTCCAGTCTTACCTTTGCCTTAGACATAGGGACTTCCTTTCCGTCCTTGTCGATGAGCTTTCCATAGATGCAGCCTTCTTCCAGTGTTACCTCTGGATAGATGAGAGAGTAAGTCTCGCCGTCGTCAAATTTATTGCCCCATTCGTCGGTGTATTCATTCCAGTCGATTTTTACTTTTTTCTCATCAAACTGTGGCTTGAAAGGAGCCGTAGCCTTTCCCATGGCTACCCATCCGAATGACTGAACCACGATATCGTTTTCGTCGGTAATCATAAGGATATAGCCATTCCCTTGTTGGTTTGAATCATATTTGGTTTGTCGCTTGCCATGTCCGTATCCTAAGTGGCAGTGTTGGCATGATGAGCGTATATAGAGAGGGCCTAAGCCCTTGAATGGTTCTTCTGTTTGCGTGAAAGGCTTTTCAAAGAAGTATTCTCCCATGGAGAATGCATGTGAAAGTCCTTGTTTTTCAATAGCCGGAGCTGGTTGCTCGTAAGCTGCTGAAGAGAGATTGAATACTGTACCGAGTTCTCCGCCCGTATAGTAGTCTTCTGGCATATCAGTCTTTTCGGTAGGTTTGCCAATGTCAATGATGTCATCTACATCTGATGTTGATGTTCTGTTGCTGCAAGAGATGCATGCTAAGCTTAAGGATAATAATCCTGCTGTTTTTGTATATTTTGAAATCATATAATGTATTGTTGTAGCACAGTGAAGGCCACATGCTTCTTCTCCCGATTGGGATAGTATGCATGTGGCTTTTATAGAAGATTAAATGGATTCACAGAAGAAAATGATGGCTGCGCGCTGCTCAGAAGTGAGGTTGCGGAACTTCTCGATAGCAAAGCGGGCATCACTCTTGGCATTGCCATGCCACATGATTGCCTCCAGCGTGTTGCGGGCACGGCAGTCGTGCAGACGATCTTCGGCTCCGGTACAGAGCTTTGACAAACCGCGACCCCAGAGTGGAGTGGTGCGGCACCAGCCTGTACGGATATCGTTCTCCATGAAGAGACGGTGCTGTACGAAGTCGGTATATGGCCAGATCTTCTGGTTGGCATAGCGAGGCATGTCGCTGTTGGTCAGGTACTTGTTTGGATCCTGAATGTTGTCATCACCTGTTGTCCATGATGGACGGTGGCAAGATGCACAACCAATCTCGGAGAAGAGCTTCTTGCCCTGCTCGTACTTCTCTGTACCCACATTGCGGGCAGCAGGAACAGCCAGGCCACGATGCCATACCATGAAGTTCTTATACTGTTCGCCTGTCATCTCTACATCTAGGTCTTTTGCCATCAAATAGTTGTAGATGTTCTGCTTTACATCGTCGGTGTGCCAGTCGGCATGCTTCTTCTCAGGGTCAATCTTGTTGATATACTCTGGGAAACCCTTCTGTACGTCAGCATCGTTCATGGCTGTGGTAGCATAAATCTTGCCATCAAGACTGAGGTAATGGTAGCGACGGTCTGGACGGGTAACGTTGGTGATGTTCCAGATGGCATTGGCACCTGCAGCATCGAGCAACGGACCACGGCTCAAGGCGTATGTATAGCGGCGAACATACTTGGTTCCGTCTCCCTGCAATGAATTGGAATAATAGCTGTTCCACTTGTTCTCTGCTTGATTCCACATAGCTGGGTTCAGAGCATCTGTCTTGCCAACAGAGTTGAAATACTTGCTCTCTGATTCCCACTGCTTGGTGATTTCCTCGTCTGGGATGGCATCAGTAAGACCTGTACCATAGATACCGATGGTAGATTCGAGACGGATTCCAATCTCTTCTGCCACCTGATCGTTTGGAATCACTACTTCCTTGCCGTCTCTCATCACGGTAACTGGTGAGTAATAGGCATCTGCTGGAATTGTTACCTCTGGATAAATCAGGTCGTAAGTCTCGCCATCAGCAAACTTGTTGCCCCATTCGTCTGTATAGTGCTTCCACTCGATATTGATCTTCTTTTCATCAATCTGTGGCTTGAAAGGCTCTACGGCACCAGTCTGTGGCATACCTGCTACAGAGTAGATATAGGCATTGGTCTTCTTGTCGTAGATAACCAGCAGATATCCGTTACCCATGTCTGAGTATCTGTAACGCTCCTGGCGCTTGCCATGGCCGTATGCAGGATGACAATAGAGGCATCCCTGACGTACATAGAGTGGACCAAGACCTGCGAACGCTCCATCGGTATTGGTGTTGAAGTCGCGCTCAAAGAGAGCCTCACCAATCTGGAAGGCTGCTCCGAAACCTTGCTCCTCTACGGCAGGAGTTGGCTGCTTGTAGGCATTGGCACCCTGGAGTGTCGTTGTTCCGAGTTTGCCACCTGCGTAATACTCTTCTGACTTTTCAGAAGTACTGCCGCCTCCACCAAGATCAATCACATCATCTACTGATGATTTGCTGTCGCTACAGCTCATCATAGCCAGAGCGGCGCAAAATAATGGAATTAATTGTCTTTTTTTCATAATGTTGTAAGTTTACTTTATATGATTCACGTATTTTGCTACGTTTCTTCTTGTTTCTGTTTTATTACGCAAAAGGTTGGTAGTCTTTTTTCAAAGGCTACCAACTATTTATCTACATAATATCCTAATCTAGTAAACAGGAATTACTTTTTCCAAGTAATCTTCTTCAATGAGTTGAGGAGTTTCAAGTCATTGTCTGCAAGAGCACGGTAGGTTGGGATAACGGTGTTCTTGACGAAAGCCTCGTTTACCTTCTTGAACTCAGCCTCGAGTGTTTCGTTGCCAGAGAATTTCTCGATTTCTCCATCGAGTGCATCGAGAGCAGCTTCAAGCTCATCAAGTGCAGACATTGCATCCTTTGCACTCTGGTCTGTGTAGAATTGTACGAAAGGCTTCTTCATGTTGCTGATCTTGTTGAGGGCTGCATCCAGCTTGGTCTGTGCATTCTGTGCTGCTGCCTTCATATCTGCATCGTTTACCTTGAGGCAAACACCCAGAAGTGAAGTTGCTGTTGGCTGGTCAACTACATTCCAACCGCCATAGAGGGCATGCTTGCAAGACATGATGTTGTCATAGAAGTCAACGATAGAGTTGTGAGCAAATGGAGACTCGATATAGTTAACGTCCTCACCAGTAGCAGGAGCACCGATCTTAGAGTCACGTACCTCACCGATGATCTCGTTGGCACCAGCAATGATCTCACGTGTTGCCAAGGTGATAGAAGAGTACTTAGAACCTGGTTCACCTGCAGTCATGAAATCCTCACCGTAGTTCTTTGATTCAAACTCAGCGTCATCAATAATCTTCTGCTCAGCCTCTGACAATTCGCCGCCCCATGCGGTAACCAACTTCAAAGAGCTGAGATACAAATCCTGTGCTGCGCTCTGAGCGAAGTAAACCTCATTGGCTGTCATATCCTTAATCTTGCGAGCCTCACCGTCGCGGAAAATCAGATACTCTACAGCGTGGAAACCTGTCAGGTTCTGACCGTTTGCAATCGCATCATCAATCAGGGCTGCATCATCCTCGTCGGTTGCAGGATTGTATTTCTGCATGTATTTATCAAACTGTACACGGTCGAATGGCCATGTGTCGGTGTGTGGGTCAAGTCCGAAGTCTGTTGCAGGACCGAAGAGGAAAGCTTCAGACCACTCCCAGTCCTGGCGAGCTTCTTTCCAGTTATCACAAGCTTCTGATACCATTGCGTCAGTACCATTCAAGTCTGGATTTACGCTTGATGGAGTCTCTGGCTCGTCATTGTCATCACTGCAGCTTGCGAAACCTAATGACAGTGTCAAGGCAGCTGCAAAAAGCATTGAATACTTAAAAATCTTTTTCATTGTTTTTTTGTTTTTATTTGTGTTTTTTGACTATTTATTTTCGCTGATGGTAATCAGGAGTTCAAGACTCCTGATTACCATTTTTATAAGTTTGATAAGAGCTTACTTCTTAATCTGTCTTTTCAACTCCTGGAGTTCCTTGGTGAGCTGGTTGATACGCTCCATCTGGTATTTATCTACCTCCTGGGTTTTCTTGAACTTCTTGTTAATCCAGGTTGTTGTATCGAAGAGACCAAAGAATGTGACACCCAGATTGAGGCTTGGCTCATTGTTGTAGGCGCTCTCGAGGAATCGGTGACTATACTCAGCCTTGATGGTGATAGGCTTGATAGGAGAATAGTTGATACCGGCACCCATTCTCTTCACGTGGTCGTACTCGTAAGCTACCTTCTTGTTGCCACTTGCATATGTGTTGTAATCCTCGTAACGGCCGAAGACATAGAGCTTCTGCTTGTTTCGGAGGCTTTCTATCTGAGAGAAAACATTGTAACCGGCTTCGATACCTACTGAATAAGCACTGCTGGCAATTGGAGAGTGCTTGGAAGGAGAACCATCCTGCGCATTGTGCTTAGGGAATGTGTTCATGAAAGCTGTCATCTTGGTGGCATCGTCCAGATGAGCATAGGTAGCATTACCACGTACTATCCAGTTCCAGCGGAGGTCAATGCCTATCACATGGAA
>URYG01000146.1 GCA_900551985.1 uncultured Prevotella sp.
GAGCATGGCATAGTTGACCGACGAGGGCAGGGTAGTGATGGAGAAGTCGCTGGATGCCAGCCGTGAAATTTCCCTGAGCTACAAGGATCATGCCTTCACCATCCAGTTGGCAGCCAGCGAGGTGACGGTTCCTGCACGCTGCCGCTTCCTCTATCGCATGAAGGGAGTAAGCGATAAGTGGGTCCTCACTCCGGTGGGCAGTCCGGAGGTTACCTTCACCAATCTTTCTTCGGGCAGCTATACCCTGCAGGTGAAGGTGGTGAATGGCGATGGCTCTGTGAATGATGAGATCAGCGAACTGCAGATCCACATGGCGCCTCCGTTCTATCTCTCCATGTGGGCATTTATCGTCTATATCCTGCTTCTTGGCGGTGCATTCTATCTCTATCGCCGCAGGATGATGGAGCGCCAGCGCCTGCAGTTTGAGCGCAGAAGCATGGAAGATAGTATGAAGAAGACCAAGGAGCTGAACGAGCTGAAGCTGAATTTCTTCACCAATGTGAGCCATGAGCTCCGCACCCCGCTCACCCTCATCCTCTCTCCGCTGGAGTCGATGATACGTGAGGAGGCGAACAACGGCAAGCGCCGCAAGCTGGAACTCATCCACCGCAACGCCACCCGACTGCTCAACCTGGTGAATCAGATTCTCGATTTCCGCAAGTTCGACCAGAACAAGGAGAAGCTCAATCTGGCTCCTACCGAGGTGGTCAGCTTCATCGACAATATCTGCTCATCCTTCCGTATCCTTGCCAACAGCAAGGTGACGCTCATCTTCGAGTCGCAGCTGCCTCGCTTTACGATGAACATCGACCCCGACAAGGTGGGAAAGATCCTGAATAATCTCCTGAGCAATGCCTATAAGTTTACCCCGGATGGCGGCACGATTACCGTCTCGGTGTTTGCCAAGACCCGGCAGGAGATGAAGGGCGGCGACACCGACTGGCTCTGCTTCTCGGTAGCCGATACCGGCAAGGGCATCAGCGACGAAGAGAAGAAACTGGTCTTCGACCGTTTCTATCAGGTCAACGGTACAGAGATGCAGCCAGCCGGAGGCAGTGGCATTGGATTGAATCTCGTCAAGAAGTTTGCTGCCCTGCATGGGGGTAATGTCGTGGTGCGTGACAATGCGGGCGGCGGTTCCGTGTTTGTGGTAGAGCTGCCTATCCCTGAAGATAAGACGGCGAATGCCAATGCCCATCTGGGAACGATGCGGGCGGCTGCCGTCATCTCTACCGTGCACCAGGCAGATGCAGATGCCAGAGAAGATGATGATGCACTCTATGGCATAGGCTATGAGGCACCTCAGGCAAAGGATAGCCAGCTGGCATCGCAGAAACCGGTCTTGCTGCTGGTAGATGACAGTGATGACTTCCGGGAATTCATGCGCGAACTCCTCTCCGATTACCAGGTAGTAGAGGCGGTGAACGGTAAGGATGCCTGGGATAAGATCATCGAACAGCGACCTGACATCATCCTCAGCGATGTGATGATGCCGGTGATGGATGGCAACGAACTCTGCCGGCAGGTGAAGGAGAATGACGAGACGGCTTCCATTCCTTTCGTCATGCTCACAGCCCGTCTTGCCGATGAGCATCGCAAGGAGGGACTGGCGAGCGGTGCTGATGAATATATCACCAAACCATTCAATATCGATATGCTCAACCTCCGGCTCCGCAATCTCCTGAATCTCGTGAAGCGTTCGGGTGGAGCTATGCCGCAGCACAAGGATGAACCGGTGAAGGAGAAACTGCTCAACAACGGACGCTTTGTATTGAGTGTCTCCGACCAGCGCTTCCTCGACCAGCTCAACACCTATCTGCAGGAGAATATGTGCGATCCGGATACCTCGGTGGAATCCATCAGCGAACATCTCGCCATCTCGCGCGTACAATTATATAAGAAGCTCATCTCGCTCAAGGGCATCACGCCTTCTGAATATCTCCGTGCCATGCGTATCAGATATGCTGAGGAACTGATGCGCCAGGGAGATCTGAACGTAAGCGAGATTGCCTATAAGGTGGGATTCAACAATCCGCGCTATTTCTCCAAGTACTTCCAGGAAGCCTATGGCGTAACGCCTTCACAGTACCGGAAACGGTTGAATGGGGAACCTGTCTAGGAGTTAACTCCTGAATTTTTTGATAATAAGAGGGTATAAAATGATGTAGGAAACATTTTATACCCTCTTTGTTTACATATAAGAACTTGATAACCAATAAAAAAATGTATTTTTGCAGCAGAATTTAATAACCGCAGCAAGAATTAACAAGAATCAATAAATAAAACTAAATATTATCAAGTATGAAACTGACTAAATCGTTATTCGTATCAGCAGTATTGTTCTTGAGCGCCACAGGTGCCCAGGCAGCTGGCTTCGTACAGAAAGGTAATTATCTTACCGTACAGTTGAAACAGCATCAGAACTATGGTCCGTCGCAAATCCGCCTCCAGGTGGTAGGCGACCGCATCATCCGTGTACAGGCTACAGCCGAGCAGGGATTCCGCAGCAAGCAGAGTCTCATCATCGTGCCTCAGAACTCCAAGGCACAGTACAAGGTAGAGGAGCAGGGAGATGACCTCATCATCACCACAGCTGCCATGCGTGCCGTATTGAACGAGGCTACCGGACAGATTACCTTCTACGATCTCAAGGATCAGGTTCTGTTGAAAGAGGTGGCGCAGGGCGGAAAGACCTTCAAGCCATTCACCGTGCCCGACCGTGAAATCGGTGTGGATATCGCCAAGGTACCTGAGGCTCAGAAGCACGGATGGTCGTGGCGTGCCCTCTTCGATTCGCCTGACAATGAAGCCTTCTATGGTCTCGGTCAGCATCAGAGCGAAGAGCTCAACATGAAGGGCAAGAACGAAGACCTCTTCCAGTATAACACCAAGGTGAGTGTGCCTTTCGTCATCTCCAACAAGAACTACGGCATCCTCTGGGATTCCTACTCTTATTGCCGCTGGGGTAATCCTGACGATTATCTCCAGCTGAACCGTGCTTTCAAGCTCTATGATAAGGACGGAAAGGAAGGTCAGCTCACCGGTACCTACGTGGATAAGAACGGACAGAAGATAGTTCGTGGCGAGGACAGCATCTACTTCGAATATGCGATGCCTGAGGCTTCTGAAATCTGCAACAAGACTGATAAGGGTGGCATCCAGAACCTGCCTAAGGGCTTTGCGCTCAACGGCTCCAAGGTGGTTTACGAGGGATATGTAGAGGCGCCAACCAGCAGTTTCTATCAGTTTATCCTCTACTATGCCGGCTATATGAAGATCTACATCGACGGCAAGCTGGTGGTGCCTGAGCGCTGGCGTACCGCCTGGAATCCGAACTCCTATAAGTTTGAGACAGCCATCCCGAAGGGCAAGAAGACCCCAATCCGCATCGAGTGGCAGCCGGATGGCGATGTTTCCTACTGCGGTCTCCGTGTGGCAGCCCCACGTTCTGAGGCTGAGAAGAACCAGCTGAGCATCTGGAGCGAGATGTCGCCGGATATGGATTACTACTTCATCGCCGGAAAGGATATGGACGAGGTGATTTCGGGCTACCGCACCCTTACCGGCAAGGCTCCGGTATATCCTAAGTGGGTGCTCGGTTTCTGGCAGAGCCGTGAGCGCTATCAGAGCAGCAAGGATATCGAGGAGAACATGAAGAAGTTCCGCGACCTGAAGATTCCGGTGGATAACATCGTACAGGACTGGAACTACTGGAAGCTGGATTCATGGGGAAGCCATGAGTTTGAGGCGGCTCGCTATCCGAACCCTCAGGCGATGCTCGACAGCGTACACGCCCTGCATGGAAGATTCATGATTTCGGTTTGGCCGAAGTTCTATGATACCGTAAAGAACTATAAGGAACTCGACAGCAAGGGCTGGATGTATCACCAGGCTATCAAGGATGATATCCACGACTGGCTCGGTTTCCGCGGCTCCTTCTATGATGCCTACGATGCCGGAGCCAGAAAGATGTTCTGGCGACAGATGGATGAGAATCTCTATTCTAAGTATAAGTTCGGTGTCGATGCCTGGTGGATGGATGCATCTGAGCCAAACGTTCGCGACTGTACGCCGATGTGGTACCGCAAGGCACTTTCGGGTCCTACTGCCCTGGGTACATCTACCGAGTATTTCAATGCCTACAGCATCGTGAATGCCGATGCCATCTACAATGGTCAGCGCAGCGTGAACCCTAACCAGCGTGTCTTCCTCTTGACCCGTTCCGGTTTTGCAGGCGAACAGCGCTACAGCACCGCTACCTGGTCGGGCGACATCGCTACCCGCTGGGAGGATATGCGTGCGCAGATGACTGCCGGACTGAACTATTCTATGGCTGGTCTTCCTTTCTGGGGAATGGACCAGGGTGGTTTCTGTGTAGAAAACCGCTATGTGGCTGCCCAGCAGGAATTCGACAAGAATGGTACCGAGAATGCCGATCTCAAGGAATGGAGAGAGTTGCAGGCTCGCTGGAACCAGTTCGGCTGTTTCGTTCCGCTCTATCGTGCCCACGGTCAGTGGCCATTGCGTGAGGTGTGGAACATCGCTCCAGCCGATCATCCTGCCTACAAAACCATCGTAGCCTATGACAAGCTCCGCTATCGCCTGATGTCTTACCTCTACAGTATGGCGGGTATGGTGCATCTCAAGGATTACACCATGATGCGCGGACTGGTGATGGATTTCAATGGCGATGAGAAGGTTTTGGATATCAAGGATCAGTGGATGTTCGGTTCTGCCCTGATGGCTTGTCCGGTGGGCGAGTATCAGAAGTATTCACGCGAAGTCTATCTGCCTAAGCAGAAGGGTTGGTACGATTTCTATACCGGAGAATATCATGCAGGCGGTCAGACCATCGTGGCTGATGCGCCATACGATAAGATTCCTGTCTTCATCCCAGAGGGTGCCATCCTTCCGATAGGTCCTGAGATGCAGTGGAGTGACGAGAAGAAGCCGGAGCTGATCGACCTCTATGTCTATGCCGGCAAGGATGGCTCTTATACCTTGTACGAGGATGAGGGCACGAACTATAACTACGAGAAGGGCAAGTATGCTGTGATAGATTTCAAGTATAATGATGCCCTGAAGCAGGTTACCATCGGTGCCCGCAAGGGTAGTTTCGACGGTATGCTCCAGAAGCGCCGCTTCAACATCATCCTGGTAGATCAGAAGAAGCAGCAGGGCGTGAATCTCGCCAAGTCGCCTAAGGGCAAGGTTGTGAAGTATTCCGGCCAGGCAATTACTGTAAAATTGAAGTAGTCTAATCTCCCACAGATGACACAGATTTCACAGATTTTTTTATATTCTCAGAAAAGATGAATCTGTGTAAATCTGTGCTATCTGTGGGATTTCTTATATTGATAGGAATGAACAAGAAAACATTATTGGGCGTAGTTTTGATGAGTGGGCTTTTCGCTCATCCGTTGAGCGCCCGCGATCGCCAGTCTTTTGATAAAGACTGGCTTTTCGTTTTGGCTGATAGTGCCGGTATGCAGAATTCGGAGTATGCCGATGGGCATTGGCGCCGCCTGAATCTCCCTCACGACTGGGCGATAGAGGGCGATTTCTCTCCATCGAATCCTTCGGGAGCCAGCGGTGGTGCGCTTCCGGGCGGCATCGGATGGTATCGCAAGCACTTCTCTCTTTCGCCAGACGAGAAGTACGACCGCTTCACCATCACCTTCGATGGCGTGTATATGAACTCCACCGTCTATATCAACGGCCACAGGCTCGGCACCCGTCCTTACGGCTACAGCACTTTCGAGTACGATCTTACACCTTATATATATAAGAAGGGTGATAACGTCATCGCCGTGAAGGTGGATAACAGCGACCAGCCCAACAGCCGCTGGTATTCGGGCTGCGGCATCTACCGCCACGTATGGTTCACCAAGACCCTGAAGAAGGCGTACATCCCGCAGTGGGGTCAGTATGTTTCTACCACGCCGAAGGGCAACGTAAGGATAAAGGTAGATTATCTTGCTGCCGATAAGCAGGCTAAGCTCTCCGTCCGCAATACCATCTACGATGCGGCTGGCAAGGTGGTGGCAAGGAGCCAGGGCAGCCAGAGCCAGCAGCTCAAGGTAAGGAAACCGCATCTCTGGTCTATCGGCAAGGGCTATCTCTATACCGTGAAGAGCGAACTGGTGGTGAATGGCAAGGTGGTGGATACTGCCACTACGAAGACTGCTTTCCGTGATGTGAGGTTTGATGCCCGGAAGGGTTTCTTCCTCAATGGCGAGAGTATGAAGATCAATGGCGTGTGCGAGCATCACGACTTCGGATGTCTCGGTGCCGCCCTCAACGAGGATGCGCTTCATCGCAAGCTCACCATCCTCAGGGATATGGGTGTGAATGCCATCCGAAGCAGTCATAATCCTCCGGCTCCCGAACTCCTGAATATGTGTGATTCCATGGGAATCATGGTGATGGACGAGAGCTTTGATATGTGGCGCCGCAAGAAGTCGAATGGCGATTATGCCCGCTTCTTCGATGAATGGCATCAGCGTGATCTCTCTGATCTGGTGAAGCGCGACAGGAATCATCCTTGCATCATCATGTGGAGCATCGGCAACGAGGTACTCGAACAGTGG
This sequence comes from uncultured Prevotella sp., assembly GCA_900551985.1. Lineage (GTDB taxonomy): Bacteria > Bacteroidota > Bacteroidia > Bacteroidales > Bacteroidaceae > Prevotella. Next base: position 6,591 of record URYG01000146.1, read on the forward strand.
TCGGATGCTGCGGCAGATACGCTGAGTCTGGAGCAGGCGAATCTCATCCTGAATGCCGGTCATGATGCCTCTACCCTGGCGCATGGCGATGAGTTGAGCGTGAATTCGCTTCTTACCCGTCATCTGGCAGATATCGTGAAGAAGTATGATCCGTGGGGAAGCCGTCCGGTTACAGCCGGATGCAACGAGCCTGATCCTAAGAATCATCTCTTCAAGAGCGGTGCCATCGATGTCATCGGATTCAATTATCATCATCAGTGGGCGAAGGATGTTCCTAGGAACTTCCCGGACAAGCCGTTCATCTTCTCCGAGAGTGTTTCGGCACTCCAGGCACGCGGATATTACCGGATGCCGAGCGACAGCATCTATAAGGCTCCGGTGGAGTGGTGGCTGCCATATACCGATCCATCCTTCAAGTGTTCGGCGTATGACAATATGCATGCCTCCTGGAGCAGTACGCACGAGGAGACCTGGGATGTGGTGAAGCACAATGATTTCGTGGGCGGACAGTTTATCTGGACGGGTTTCGATTATATCGGCGAACCGACTCCTTATGCCTATCCAGCCCGCAGCAGTTATTTTGGCGTCATCGACCTGGCAGGTCTTCCTAAGGACAGCTATTATATGTATCAGAGTGAGTGGACGAAGAAGCCTGTTCTCCATCTCTTCCCTCACTGGAACTGGCTTCCGGGTCAGCAGATAGATATGTGGTGCTATTACAACCAGGCAGATGAAGTAGAGCTGTTTGTCAATGGCAAGAGCCAGGGTATCCGGAAGAAGAAGATTCATGGAGAGGAAAATACTGGCGCAGCCAATGCCGTTTCTGCTAAAGCAGCCGCCAAAGCTGCCAAAGCAGCCAATGCTGGTTCCAATGCTGGTGCCGCAAATGCTGGTGCCTTTGATCGCAGTACCGAGTACCACGTAATGTGGCGAGTAACTTTCGAGCCAGGCGAAGTAAAGGTTGTAGCGAGAAAGCAGGGCAGGGAGATCTCATCCCAGACCATCAAGACAGCCGGTCCTCCTCATCATCTCGTCTTGAAGAAGACCTATCAGAACACCCTTGCCTCCGCTGCCCAGACCCCGTCAGGCGTTCCTGGGGATTTGCAATCTGGCACCCCGTCAGGCGTTCATACCCCGTCAGGCGTCCCTGGGGATTTGCAATCCGCAGTCAAAAAAGGTTCGACCTCTCTCCCTGGGGATTTGCAATCCCCAGCATCCCCTACAACCTTCGTAGAAGTAAATGTAGTAGATAAGGATGGCAATCTCTGTCCGAATGCCGAGAACGAGATTTATTTCTCTTCCACCGCCGAAATCCTGGGCACAGATAACGGCAATCAAACCTCCCTGGAGCGTTTCACCGATCCAAAGAGAAAGGCATTCTTCGGCAAGTGCATCATCGTCTTGCGAGGTCACGGCACGCTCCGTGCCGAATCCATAGACTTACAACAAGCTACCATCCAATTATAAAAACAAAAAAAGCATGCCAAAGTCATTTCGACTTTGGCATGCTCATTTAAGTTACATACAGCTCGTCACGCCCAGAAGAAGGTAAAGGGGATTCGAAAAACTGTAACTTCTG
>URYG01000147.1 GCA_900551985.1 uncultured Prevotella sp.
CAATCAATTATTTGGAGCATCGCACGCCCTTGAAGGACTAAAGCGGTAAGTATCAGATACATCCGATGTTCGTGAAACGGGATATCGTAGACCAGGAGAAGATGGAAAATCGTGTTCGCGATCATTGTGCGATGAACGTTTCGTCCTTTATCTCCGCATTGGAAACGCTGGAGAATGAAACGCTTTATGCCTTGGCTGATGGCAACGAGGTGAGGGTAGGTGATATGTTCATCGTAAAACCTAAACTGGGCGTGGTGCAGCATAAGGATAAGGAGGGAAATGAATGGAAGAAGACCTATCATGAGGGCGACCTGATTCCTGCCAACGAGGTGGATATCTGCGGTTTGGAAATTCAGCCCACGAAGGAATTCCTGGAAAGATTGAAACGTCGTTCTAATGGTTGCAGCCGCCAGTATTGGAGTGTGAAATTTGCTCCGAAGGAGGCGGATCAGGAGTTTGCCGACATTGTGGAGATTTGCCAGCAGCAGGGGTATATCACGGTGAAGGATATGATTCGCAAATTCGGTGTCACCCGCTATCATGCCAATAAGGTATTGAATGATCTCTGTGAGGAACCGGCCGCCAGAATGTATGCTACCAAGGAAGGTCCTGTTACGCTCTATCGTTTGAGGAAAAAGGAATGATGATAGAAGGTTGAGGTAAACGGCTTTTCGGGTTGGAGTAAGTATCTTTTGGGGTGCAAGTAAGCATCTTTTGGGGTTGAAGTAAGCATCTTTTGGGGTTGAAGTAAGTATCTTCTCCGGTGCAAGCAAGTATCTTCTCAATGGTTGCCACTAGGCTCAGCGCCTCTGCCGAGCCTAGTCAGCAGGTCTGCTGACTGCAGTCAGTACCTCTACTGAGCCTAGTGGTAACAACTTTTAGTTGTACAACCATATACCCTATAGTTGTACAACCATAACCTTTTTAGTCGTACAACCATACACCCTATAGTCGTACAACTATAACCTTTTTAGTCGTACAACTATACACCTTTTAGTTGTACAACTATAGCTTGAAAACCTAATGATGATACTTCTATGATACATTTATGATACTTTATGCCGCATTTCTAAAGAAGTATCATTGATGTTAAGTTGTTAATTATCAGGTTGCAAATAGGTTTTTTGAGAGTAAAAATGAGACTATGATACTTTTTTCGCAGAAAAACTTATTATAAGGATGCTTTGATTTCAAAAACCAGTATCTATGCAGTCGGGTTGCTAAAATCAACTCTATCCCTCAAAATTTTCCTTCTAAAATTTGGCTGTTTCCTATATTTTCTTTAACTTTGCCATCACATTCATACAAAGAAAAAGATAATATGTTTTTACGTTTATGGGTTATATCAATGCTGGCTGTCATGACTTTGCCTGCCGCTTCGCAGGAAGACAGCTGCAAGACCGTTCATCGCATCGCCGCTGATGCGGTGCCGGCTACTATTTTTCATACCAACCAGTTTCTGCGTGGAGGAAATGATGAGGCTCGCACGATGAATCACGACATGACTTTTACGCTGAAATATGCCTTTATGAATAAGGAGGAGGTGAGGCCTGGCTCCATTCATCAGGGTGTGTATCAGGGTGTAGGTTTGGCTAGACATGAGTTTAATCAGTGGCTGTCGAATCCTATCTCCGTATATCTTTTTCAGGGTGCTCCGATTGTGAATCTATCTCGGAAAGTGTCGCTCAACTATGAGTGGAATCTAGGAATGGCGTTCGGATGGAATGCTTATGATGAGTATAATAATCCTGAAAACAAGGTGATAGGATCCAAGGCTACTGCCTATATTGATCTGGACTTCTATGTGAAGTGGATGCTTTCGAAATATCTTGATTTGAATGCCGGTATCTCGTTGAGCCATTTCTCTAATGGCAACACTACCTATCCCAATATGGGACTCAATACGGGTGGCGTAAGACTGGGACTGGCTTATTACATCAACCGCCAGCTCCAGCCGAAGGTGGAGCGTGAGAAGCTGCCGGAATGTCGCGGTTTCTATACAGACGTGATCTTGTATGGTGCGTGGAAGCAGGGAATTGCCCACGATGGAGAGTCAAGTTTTCTGCTGGATGGAAAGTATGCTGTGATGGGCTTGAATATCAACCCTATGTACTGGTTGAATCCGTGGCTCAGTGTGGGTGCTTCGCTCGATGGAATGTACGATCGTTCGGCGAGCAGGGAGAATGATGTCTGGGGAGAAGAAGTGGAACATAAATTTACACGTCAGTCGGCTTTGGGACTTTCGGCACGTGGCGAGTTCTCCATGCCTTATTTCAGCATCAACTTTGGTGCGGGAACCTATCTGCTTGGTAATCGCAACGACTTCAAGGGAGTATATGAGGTGCTTGCCCTGAAGATTCATGTGAGCCGACGTGCCATGGTGCACATCGGCTACAGTCTGGTGGATTTCAAGACTCCTAACAATCTGATGCTAGGCTTGGGCTGGCGCTTTGGCGGCAAATAATTCTGCCACTTTCTCTAGCCATTCCTTGTCAATAGCATCGAAGGTGCTGAGGTGTTCGCTGTCAATATCCAGTACGGCGATTACCTCACCATTCCTGATAATGGGCACAACAATCTCCGAACGGGAGGCGCTGCTGCAGGCAATGTGACCCGGAAATTTCTCAACATCTTCTACCACGATGGTTTCCGCCTTGTTCCAAGCCGTTCCGCAAACACCCTTTCCCTTTTTGATTCGGGTGCAGGCAAGCGGTCCCTGGAAAGGACCCAGCACAAGAGTTCCGTCGATGACCCTGTAGAAGCCCACCCACCAGAAGTGGAAGGTGTCCATGATGCATGCTGAAATATTCGCCATATTGGCGATGATGTCGCTTTCGCCCTCTACGAGCGACTTGAGCTGAGGGAGGAGCGTGGCGTAAAGTTCCTCCTTTGTTTCTCCTTTTATAATAAGATGTTCTGCCATGATGTCTTTTTATTTGATTAAATCCCTTTATGCGAATGAATTTTATGCCTTGCAAAGATACTGTTTTTTCTAAAATTAGGGGCTTAGAATGGGTTAAATCTTCTAAAATTAGGGGCTAAGAATAGATTGACCTAACTTATACAAGATATTTTTTAGGTCTTTTTCAATGTTATCTGGCGATTTTTTATTATTTTTGCAATCGAAATCATAAAAAACAAACTATAATGAATACAAAAACTATTTTAATGGCGATGACTTGCCTTTGTGCATTCAATAGCCTACAGGGAAATGCTCAGGTAGCAGGAGAGAATACTTTGGTTGCTACTGCGGTTGAGCAGCGTAGAATCACTCTTCGTGATAGTATTTTGAACCATATTTCCGGAGCAAAGATTGTTGAGAAATCATTACAGATTAAAAAGTTCGGTGCTAAGAATGATGGTAAGACCGATTGTCGTGCAGCCTTTGCCAAGGCCATCAAGAAGGCTTCGGCGATGAAGGGTGCCAAAATTGTGGTGCCTGCTGGTACCTATTATATTAAGGGTCCTATCGTACTGGCAAGCAATATCTGTCTGGAACTGCAGAAGGGAGCTACCCTGAAGTTTGCGCCAGAAGAGAAGTCTTATCCTATCGTGAGCACCAGTTGGGAGGGAACCTTCCTCTACAACTATTCTCCTCTCATCTATGCCTATGGCTGCAAGAACGTTTCCATCATCGGCGAGGGAACCATTGACGGTAATGCTATGTCCACCTTTGCCAAGTGGAAGCCTAACCAGAAAGAGGCGCAGCAGTTGAGCCGCAAGATGAACCACGAGGAGGTGCCTGTAAGTGAGCGCAAGTTTGGTGATGGCTGCTGGCTTCGTCCTCAGCTCGTTCAGCTCTACAACTGTCAGGGAATTACCCTGGAAGGCGTGAAGATTACCAATTCTCCATTCTGGTGCATCCATCTCTTGAAGAGTGAGAATATCATTTGTCGTAATTTGCGATATGATGCCAAGCTTGTGAATAACGATGGTATTGACCCAGAGTGTTCCCGAAACATCCTGATTGAGGGCATAGCTTTTAATAATGGTGATGACAACGTGGCCATTAAGAGCGGACGTGACAATGATGGCTGGAATGCCAAGATGCCATCAGAGAACATCATCATCCGCAACTGTCATTTCAAGGGCTTGCATGCGGTGGTTATCGGCAGCGAAATGTCTTCTGGTGTAAGAAACGTAATCGTAGAGAACTGTGATTATGCTGGCTACTGCAAGCGTGGAATCTTTATCAAAACTAACCCTGACCGTGGCGGTTTTGTGGAGAATGTTTTCGTGAAGAACTGCAGTTTTGGCGATGTTGAAGACCTCTTCTACGTAACCAGCCGTTATGCAGGAGAGGGACAGACTAACCATCATTTCTCTACCGTGAGGAATATCTTCGTGGATGGTTTGAAGTGTAACAACGTGAGTGCTGCAGCCTTGGTTTTGCAGGGCACAGCGGCTAAGCCTGTTACCAATGTTTCATTCGATAATATTGAGGTGAAGAATGCCAAGACTGGTATCAGTTTTGAGAATGTACAGGGAGTGAACATGGGGGAATGTAGCATTGGCGGTAAGGTGGGAACTCCTACCCAGGTTACATCAAAGGATAAAGTTTTCGAAAGAAATAACAAGTAAGTTATTTGTTTTTCAATCTTTTTTCGTACTTTTGCACCATCAATTAAAATAAAGAAAAGTCTGATTATTCTATATAAAGTAAGAAAATGGCTGATAAAGATATGAAATGGAAGACGCTCTCGCAGAAGTATCTGATAGAGAAGCCTTGGCTCACGGCACGAGTGGATAAGGTGGAATTGCCTACGGGAGCCATTATCGATGAATATTACGTGCTGGAATATCCCGACTGGGTGAATACCATCGCCATTACGAAGGAGGGAGAGTTCGTCTTCGTCCGCCAGTATCGCTATGCGATAGGAAAGACGGTGAATGAACTCTGTGCCGGAGTGATAGAAAAGGGTGAAGACCCGATGGTGGCTGCCAAGAGAGAACTGATGGAAGAGACTGGATTCGGTGGCGGAAACTGGCAGAAGTGGATGACGATTTCTGCCAATCCTAGCACGCATACCAATCTTACCCATTGCTATCTGGCTACGGGTGTGGAGCGCATGGATGTTCAGCATCTTGACCTGGCTGAGGATATCGAGATTCGCCTCTTCTCAAGAGAAGAAGTGATGGATATGCTGGAGAAGGGTGAAATTTGGCAGAGCCTGATGGCTGCTCCGCTCTGGAAGTATTTTGCGAAGGAAAAGTAAACATTAAAACATTATAAAGATGGTAATAGATTTCGAAAAGATTGCTGAGGCTCATTTGGAGGGCTTCAAGGGCGGACAGGGTAAACTCGATACCCGTAACTATGTGGATGACAAGGTGAAGATTATGTATTCTACCTTGCGTCCGGGTGCTTCATCAGGTCTTCATACCCATGAAGGTAACTGCGAGATTGTCTACGTGGTAAGCGGCACTGCTACTTTCCATTATGATGATACCGTGGAGGAGGTTCGACAGGGACAGGTGCATTATTGCCCAATGAACCACGCTCATTATATGGAGAATCTCACCGACCACGATCTGGTGTATCTCGCCATTGTGCCTGAGCATCATTAATATCCTTGAAGTATCAGGGAAAAACATATCATATTCCTCCGGGAAAATGAAAAATAGAAAGTCCAACTCGGATGCCTCTATCAAAGAGGCTCCAAGCTGGACTTTCGTCATTCTTATCTCTCTCTTCTTATATTGCTATAGTCATCTGTTTTTTATCTAAAAGCTTGCTGCGGGTTAGAGTTTCTCGCAGAACTCGATTTTCTCCTTGTTAGGACCTTCGATGGTGAAGAACTTTACCCCGTTCTCCCAGAATGGAAGACCATTTACCTGCTGATCGAGCATCTTGAAGGTTCCAGTTTCCTTTACTACCTGGAAGAGATTCTCGATATTCTTAACATCGATGGCGATGTGGTCGATGGCTCCATATTCCATCTTAGCCTGATGGTTCTGATAGGTCTCGATGATGAGATTGTGGAGCTGGAGGAAGGCTACTTCCTCGGTGCCGTTTACTGTACGGAGGGCTGTCTCGAAGCCCAGGGCATGATAAAACTCAATGGTCTTGTTGATGTCGTTGGTAGGAATGCCGATGTGCTGCACCCCTGTTGTAAAATCTTTAATCTTCATAATGAATTTGTGTTTAGATGATTGTTATGATAAAACTTTTTTGTGTATTGAAGATTTAGAAGCGGATGATTTCTGCTCCAATCTGGAAATAGCTCTGATTGCTCTGCGGATTCCACATACCCTTGGCGTAAACCGGAACGGTGTAGTTGCCGAGTTTGAGGTCGTGGGTTGCCTGCAGCGATACGTGAACGATGCCTGCCGTGGTTCCGAAGAAATGGGCATCCTCGCCAGCTCTGTTCAGGGCGAAGGCTCCACCTACTCCTGCATCTACCTTCCATCCATCCTTCCGATAGATAGGATATTCTGCATAGGCAAAGGTGGAATATTTCTGCTCGGTATTGTCGCTGTTGCGATCGCGTCCGAAGACCACCGTCGACCAGCTCAGGAGCAGTGGAAACTTCTCGTTCTGGAACCGGTAGCTCAATGTGGCATCGAGGAATCGGCCCGTGGTATGGGCAGAGTAGTTCCAGTATTCCTTATTATTATAGGTGGCGCCAGGGGAGAAGTTGTAGGTGTCCCACAGGGCGAATCCCCAACCGCCAGCCTTCAGATTCAGATAATGATTAAACTCCTTGTAGGAGCCTTCCGAGTTGCAGCCACCCCAAAGTCCCACGGTAACGTGGTCGTTGGCCATCGTATAGCTCAGGTCGGTGAGGAGGACGATGCCGTCGGAAACTTCCATACCACGCCACAGATGATTGTTCTGCACGTTGGCTTTCAGATGGAGCTGTGCCTGGGCATTTCCCAGGCAAGCAGCCATCATCAAAACAATAACTACAATTCTTTTCATGGTTTAACTACAAAATAAACTTTTTGAACCTAACTAAAACTAACTAACTAAAACAAACTAAACTAATAACTTTTTGAACCTTATAAACCTTAACTAAAAAATCAAAATTAACGAAACTTTATATCTGTATGAAAATAGTTTTCGCAATAACTTTGGGCAAATGAGGCTTTACTTGGTAAATTCTTCCGGCAAGACCGGCATGGCTCCATTCTGTGTGCAAACGAATGCCGAAATCTTTACTGCCAATTCATGTGCCTCTTTTACGCTCTTGCCTTTCAGGATGCTAGCCACGAATGCACCTGTGAAGGAATCGCCTGCCCCCACGGTGTCTGCCACATCCACCTTCGGAGTCTCGATGAACGAAACCTCACCAGGAGTGAATACGTAGCTGCCGTTTACGCCGCAGGTAAGAATGAGCATCTTCAGATTGTACTTGCCCAGCAGAAGCCAGCATTTATTCTCCAGGTCGATGCCTGGATAGCCAAAGATGCGGCTTACGGTAATCAGTTCCTCATCGTTGATTTTGAGGATGTTGCATCGCTTGATGCTCTCGGTGATAATCTCCTTGGTATAGAAACCCTGACGGAGATTGATATCGAAGATCTTGAGGATTCCCTCTCCCTCTGGCATATTGTCAAGGAAGCGATAGATGGTGTTGCGGGAAACCTCGTTTCGCTGAGCCAGCGAACCGAAGCAGGCTGCGGTGCAATTCTTTGCCAATTCTTCCAGGGCTGGGGTGTAAGGGATGTTGTCCCAGGCAGCTCCCTCCTTGATGTCGTAGCAAGGAATGCCGTTGGCATCGAGCGAAACCTGGACGGTGCCTGTAGGGTAGGCTACCTTATCTATCTGATAGTTGAGATGGTGATTGTTGAGTTCCTTCTCCAGTTCCTTGCCCAACTCATCATCGCCCATTGCGCTGACAGCACAACTGTTGAGTCCGAACTGTGAAACATGGTAAGCAAAGTTGGCAGGAGCGCCACCTAGCTTCTTACCTTCTGGAAGCACATCGAAGAGTGCCTCGCCGATACCTATCACTGATTGTTTCTTTTCCATTGTCATTTTTACTTTAAGAATGTTAGAGATGTTGCTTGATTTCGATTGCAAAGGTAGCAATTTTCGGCTACCTTCGCAAGGAAAAATCTTCAAAACTTTCTGCAAACGTTCCCGCAATCGTTTCCAATTTCTGCAATCGTTTGCAGT
>URYG01000148.1 GCA_900551985.1 uncultured Prevotella sp.
TGTGATGGTTCTTCCATCAGGCAACTGAACACTTTTTGTAATTACGTTCATCTAATTATTAAAACTTATTGTTTTGTCTAACATCTAATATCTAAAACGGTGCAAAGATACCTCTTTAATAATTAATAAACGAATATTTGGGCAACTATTTTCTACTTTTTTAATAATTTTATCTATCTAAGGTGCATTATTCCCGATTTTATTACTACCTTTGCAGTCGATAATTTCGCAAAATACTAAAATTCATGAAGATATCTAGAATCTATTCAGCGGCAGTGATTATGGTAGCTGCGCTGGCTCTCACTTCTTGTAACAACAAGAAATTTCATATCAACGGTAATATTACCGAGGCTCAGGACTCTATGCTCTACCTGGAGAACCTCAGCCTGAATGGTCCGGTGAAGATCGACTCGGTGAAACTGGGTGAAGACGGATCCTTCGCTTTCGAAGAGAATGCGATGGACAGCATCACTCCTGAATTCTACCGACTCCGCATCGCCAACCAGAGCATCAACCTCAGCATCGACTCTACCGAGACCGTCAACGTGAAGGCTGCTTATCCTCAGATGAGCTACAAGTACGAGGTGGAAGGTTCTGAGAACTGCAGCAAGATCAAGGAGCTTTCGCTCAAGCAGATGACCCTGCAGAGCAATATCAATGGCATCATCAAGAGCCCTAACATCGGGGTGGACTCCATGGATGTCATCGTGGCTCGCATGCTGGCAGCATACAAGCAGGATGTAAAGACCAACTACATCTTCAAGGAGCCGATGAAGGCTTCCTCTTACTATGCTCTCTTCCAGACGATCCAGTTGGGCAACACCAACTCACTCATCTTCAACCCTCGCAACAACAAGGATGACGTGAAGGTATTCGCTGCCGTAGCAACAAGCTGGGATACTTACTATCCAGGAGCAGAGCGTGGCAAGAACCTGCACAACATCGCCATCGAAGGCATGAAGGATATCCGCATCATCGACAGGCAGCGTGCCCAGCAGCAGATTGAGGCAAGCAAGGTGAGCGTGAACGGATGCATAGAAATTGCCCTGCAGGACAACAAGGGACAGGTTCGCCGCCTCTCTGATCTCACCGGCAAGGTGGTATTGCTCGATTTCCATGTCTTCGCCAGCAGCGAAAGCACCAAGCGCATCATGATGCTCCGTGAGCTTTACAACAAGTATCATGCTGCCGGACTGGAAATCTATCAGGTTTCCGTAGATCCAGACGAGCACTTCTGGAAGACTTCTACCGCTGCCCTTCCATGGATCTGCGTACGTGAAGAGAACGGCATTCAGGGAACAAGTCTCCAGCTCTATAACGTGCAGAGCATCCCTACCTTCTTCCTCATCGACAGAAGCAATACTCTGAGAGCCCGCGACATGCAGATCAAGGATATTGATGCAGCCATCAAGAACCTTCTCTAAAACGAGCTTTCATACAACAGACAAGCCGGAAGTCTGGACTTTCCTCCAGACTTCCGCTTCCTATCATCCAATACGAGCTACAATAGATTAACAGCAACAATAAATTTTAAGCACTAAAAAATGAACAAGAAACTTTTAGCATTCGCAGCATTGGCTCTCGTAACAGCAGGAGCAAACGCTAAAGTAAAGTTGCCACACATCCTGGGTGACAACATGATTATCCAACAAGATTCAGAAGCCAACCTCTGGGGTTGGGACAAGCCTGGAACCCTGGTAGAGGTAAGTACCTCGTGGTCGCAGCAGAAGTATTCGGCAAAGACCGGAAAGGATGGCAAGTGGGCTGTCAAGGTACAGACTCCCAAGGCTAGTTACACTCCGCTCTCCATCACCTTCGATGATGGCGAAAAGACCACCCTCAAGAACATCTTGGCTGGTGAAGTATGGGTATGCGCCGGACAGAGCAACATGGAGATGCCGGTAAAAGGTTTCGGCAACTGCCCTGTAGAAGGCTACAATAAGGTTGTATTGGAAGCCAATCAATATAAAGGTGTACACTACGTGAAAATTCCTAGCGTGATGAGCAGCAAACCGCAGGATGACGCCAACTGCGAATGGAAGGAGATTAATCCGGAAACCGTGGGCGATGCATCTGCTACCGGATATTTCTTTGCGCAGGTAGTCAACAAGGCGCTCGACGTACCTGTGGGACTGGTGATGGCAAACAAGGGCGGAAGCCGAGTAGAAAGCTGGCTCGATCGTGACTATCTGAAAAAGAACACGAAAGAAGACCTCGACTCCCTCAAGATGACGAAGAATCCTAAGTTCAAGTGGGACTTCCTCTACCCTCTTCTCTGGGGCAACGGCACCTTCCATCCTATCCTCAACTATAGCGTGAAGGGAATCCTCTTCTATCAGGGCTGTTCCAACGTGGGCGACCCGGCAGGTCAATACACACAGCGTCTTGCCGACCTCGTAGCCCAGTGGCGCAGAGACTTCAAGCAGGGCGAACTGCCATTCTATTTCGTGCAGATTGCACCTTATCATAATGGCGATGTGAATGGTGATGCAGGTCCAAGACTCCGCGAACAGCAGTTTAATGCAGCCAAGATCATCCCGAACAGCGGCATCGTCTGCACAGAAGACCTGGTTTATCCATACGAGGTAGAGCAGATTCATCCATGCCAGAAGCAGCCTGTGGGTGAGCGTCTGGCTCTCCAGGCTCTCAGCAAGACCTACGGCATGAAGGGACTCTTCTGCGAGAGTATGACCTTCAAGGAGATGAAGATTGTTGGCGACACCGTGAAGGTTCACTTCGACAACACCTATGGAGCCTACAACCGCTTTGCAGATATCGAAGGCTTCGAGGTGGCTGGCGACGACAAGGTCTTCCATAAGGCAACAGCCAAGCACTTCTGGCAGCCAGGCAATGATTCTTGGAACGAGTGCATCATCGTAACCTGTCCTGAAGTAAAGAAGCCAGTGGCTCTGCGCTACTGCTTCCGCAACTTCCAGCTCGGCAATATGGCGAATGCAGGCGGTCTGCCTCTCTTCCCATTCCGAACAGACAATTGGTAATTAATAACATAGCGGTCGATCTTTGTGAAATCCAAAGACCGACCGTTCTTTAATATATATATTATGACTCACGTCTTAGATAAATTCAAGTTTTGCCCGGTTTGCGGTTCTCCGAATTTCGAGATCAACAACTTCAAGAGTAAAAAATGCAAGGACTGCGGATTCACCTATTATCTGAATCCCAGCAGCGCCACAGTAGCCTTCATCCTCAATGAGAAAGAAGAACTTCTGGTGGTTCGCAGAAAAAACGAACCAGCCAAAGGCACCCTCGACTTGCCGGGCGGATTCGTAGATATGGATGAAACCGGTGAAGAAGGCGTGGCTAGAGAAGTTAAGGAAGAAACGGGTCTGGAGGTAATCGGGGTAAACTATCAGTTCAGCATCCCTAACCTCTATCTCTATTCCGACTTCCTGGTTCATACCCTTGATATGTTCTATGTGGTAAAGGTGAAAGACCTTACTCATGTAGAGGCGATGGACGATGCCGAGGAGTCATACTGGATTCCTCTCAGCAACCTCCATCCCGAAGAGTTCGGATTAGGCTCAATAAGACAGGGAGTGGCCAAATTTCTTGCAAAACACAAGACGAAAGAATGAAAATACGCCCCAAAACATTTAAAAAACCAAAAAAATCACTATATAATAAGGTATAAGCAAAAAGTTTACTTACTTTTGCAGACCAAAAGAAATTGTGTAGAAGCGTATGCAAGAAAATTTAGTAATCGTCGAGAGCCCTGCAAAGGCTAAGAAAATCGAAGAGTTTTTAGGTAAAGACTTCAAGGTGATGTCTTCTTATGGTCATATCCGTGACCTCAAGAAGAAGGAACTCAGTATAGACGAGAAGACCATGGAACCTTGTTATGAGATTCCAGAGGAAAAGAAAAAGCTCGTCACAGAATTGAAATCAACAGCGAAGCAAGCTAAGAAGATTTGGTTAGCATCCGATGAGGACCGCGAGGGAGAGGCCATCAGCTGGCACCTTTGCGAAGTACTCGGACTGGATGAAGCGAAGACAAGCCGTATCGTCTTCCATGAAATTACCAAACCTGCCATCTTAGACGCTATTGAGCACCCACGCCACCTGGACATGAACTTGGTGAATGCCCAGCAGGCACGTCGTGTGCTCGACCGTATCGTGGGCTTCAAGCTCTCTCCTGTGTTGTGGAGAAAGGTGAAACCAGCCCTCTCTGCCGGTCGTGTACAGAGCGTTGCCGTACGCCTCATCGTGGAGCGCGAGCGTGAAGTCCAGAAGTTCAAGAGCGAACCATACTATCGTGTCAACGCCGTATTCGCCCTGATCAGCGAGAATGGCGCCGCCACAGAGGTAAAGGCAGAGCTCGATCACCGCTTCAAGACCCATGAAGAGGTGGAAGCCTTCCTGGAGAAGTGCAAGGACGCCAAGTTCACCGTAGAGGCTGTCACCAAGAAGCCGCTGAAGCGTACACCAGCGCCTCCTTTCACCACATCAACCCTGCAGCAGGAAGCAGCCCGCAAGCTCGGCTTCACCGTAAGCCAGACCATGATGGTGGCTCAGCGTCTGTACGAGAGTGGACGCATCACCTACATGCGTACCGACAGTGTGAACCTCTCTACCCTCTGCAGCAATGCCAGCAAGGATGAGATCATCAAGGAGTACGGCAAGGAATACAGCAAGCCACGTGCCTATCATACCAACTCCAAGGGTGCACAGGAGGCTCACGAGGCCATCCGACCTACCTACATGAGCGAGACAAGCATCGATGGAACCAGCCAGGAGAAGCGTCTTTACGACCTGATCTGGAAACGTACCATCGCTTCGCAGATGGAGGATGCACAGTTGGAGAAGACTACCATCAATATCAGCATCGACAACTCCAGCGAGAAGTTTGTTGCCAATGGTGAGGTTGTTGTATTCGATGGTTTCCTCAAGGTATATCGTGAATCTACCGATGAAGATGAGAACGTAGAAGACTCAACCCATCTTCTGCCAGCCATGAAGGAAGGCGATGAGTTGCAGCGCCGTGAGATCATCGCTACAGAGAAATTCTCTCTGGCGCCAGCAAGATACACCGAAGCAAGTCTGGTGAAGAAGCTGGAAGACCTCGGCATCGGCCGTCCATCTACCTATGCTCCTACCATCAGCACCATCCAGCAGCGTGAATACGTTGTGAAGGGCGACAAGCAGGGCGAGGAGCGCACCTACACCGTAGATACGCTGAAGGGTATCATGATTACCCAGAAGACCAAGAAGGAACAGGCTGGCTCTGAAAAGGGCAAGCTCCTCCCTACAGATATCGGTATTGTGGTAAACGACTTCCTGATGGCCAACTTCCCTAACATCATGGACTATAACTTTACGGCAAACGTAGAGCAGAAGTTTGATGATATCGCCGAGGGTAAGACCGAGTGGACCAAATGGATGAAGGACTTCGACAAGCGTTTCGAACCGGAAGTGAAGGGCGTGATGGAAGCACGCAGCGAGCACAAGGCAGGTGAGCGTGAACTGGGCAAGGACCCAAAGAGCGGTCGCCCTGTATTCGTAAAGATCGGAAGATTCGGTCCTGTGGTTCAGATTGGTACCGCCGAAGACAAGGACAAGCCACAGTTTGCCCAGTTGCCTGCCGACAAGAGCATCGAGACCATCACTCTGGAGGAAGCATTGGAACTCTTCAAGCTGCCTCGTCAGGTAGGTGAGTTCGAAGGCTCTACCGTAACCATCGGAAGCGGCCGTTTCGGTCCATACGTACTCCACGACCGCAAGTATGTATCCATTCCAAAGGAAATCGACCCAATGGCCATCACCCTGGAACAGGCAGTGGAACTTATCAACGAGAAACGCTCTAACGAGCAGAAACGCCATATCAAGACCTTTGAGGAAGACAACAAGCTGGAGCTTCTGAATGGCCGCTATGGTCCTTACATCGCATTCGATGGCAAGAACTACCGCATTCCGAAGGCAAAGCAGGAGAACGTAGAGTCACTCAGCTACGAGGAATGCATGACCATCATCAAGGAAGCACCAGAACCAAAGGCAAGAGGCAGAAGAAGTAAAAAAGAATAAAATGAAGTCTATCATCATCATTGGATATATGGGAGCCGGCAAGACTACTGTCGGCAAGGCCCTCGCCAAAGAGCTTGGCGTGATGTTCTACGACCTCGATTGGTACATCGAGAGCCGTATGCACAAAACCGTGAAGCAGATCTTTGACGAAGTAGGAGAAGAGGGATTCCGCCAGATAGAGCACAACATGCTCCACGAGGTGGCGGAGTTTGAAAACGTAGTGGTTAGCTGTGGCGGAGGAACACCCTGTTTCTTCGACAACATGGAGTATATGAACCAGTCGGGCAGCACCATCTACCTCAAGGCAACGCCAGAAACCCTCTATGCTCACCTCAAGATGGGCAAGGGCGTACGCCCCCTGCTGCTCAACAAGACTCCGGAGGAAGTACAGATCTTCATCCGCGAGCAGCTGAAGCAGCGCGAGCCTTTCTATGAGAAGGCAAAACATATCATCGACATCAATGTGATGGACAACTTGGATAAAGTAAACGAAACGGTACAGGAGGTTCGTAGCCTGCTGAACGTATAAAGAAAAAAGGTAAGCCAACTCAAGACAAGAGACGGCTTACCTTTCTACGATTTATCATAAACAGAAAATATTATAAAACAAACTTTTTAGCAAGACCAAGAACAGAAAATGAAGAAATGGACTATTGAAGACTCGAAGGAGCTCTACAACATCGGTGGTTGGGGCACTTCTTACTTTGGCATCAACGACAAGGGTGATGTCTATGTAACTCCATGCAAGGACAACACGCAGATAGACCTGCGCGACATCATGGACGAGTTGGCATTACGAGACATCAACGCTCCCGTACTGCTCCGTTTCCCAGACATCCTCGACAACCGCATCGAGAAGACAGCCAGCTGTTTTCAGAAAGCCAAGGAAGAGTATGGATACAAGGGAGAGAACTTTGTCATCTATCCTATCAAGGTGAACCAGATGCAGCCGGTGGTTGAGGAGATCATCTCTCATGGAAAGAAGTTCAACCTGGGACTGGAAGCCGGTTCCAAGCCAGAGCTTCATGCCGTTATCGCCGTACAGGCACAGAGCGACTCACTCATCATCTGCAACGGTTACAAGGATGAGAGCTACATCGAACTTGCCTTGCTCGCACAGAAGATGGGTAAGCGCATCTTCATCGTGGTAGAAAAGCTCAACGAGCTGGATATCATCGCCAAGGTGGCAAGCAAGCTCAACGTGAAGCCAAACATCGGTATCCGCATCAAGCTCGCTTCGTCAGGCTCAGGAAAATGGGCTGAGAGCGGTGGCGATGCGTCGAAGTTCGGTTTGACAAGTGCCGAACTGCTCACCGCCCTCAACAAGATTGAGGAGATGGGATTCCACGACTGCCTGCGCCTCATCCACTTCCACATCGGAAGCCAGATTACCAAGATCCGCCGTATCCAGACGGCTCTCCGTGAGGCGGCTCAGTTCTACATCAACCTCCACAAGATGGGCTACAACGTAGATTTCGTTGATTGCGGTGGTGGTCTCGGCGTTGATTACGACGGCACCCGATCTTCCAGCAGCGAGAGCTCTGTAAACTACTCTATCCAGGAGTATGTGAACGACTGTGTCTATACTTTCGTTGATGCAGCCAACAAGAACAATATCGAGCATCCTAACCTCATCACCGAGAGTGGCCGTTCGCTCTCTGCCCACCACTCCGTATTGGTGATTGATGTGCTGGAGACTGCATCCCTGCCGGAAATGCCAGAGGAGTTTGAGGCGAAGGAAACCGACCACCAGCTGGTGAAGGACCTTTATGAGATATGGGATAACCTGAATCCACGCAACATGCTGGAAGACTGGCACGATGCCGAGCAGATTCGCGACGAGGCATTGCAGCTCTTCTCTCACGGCATCGTAGATTTGAAGACCCGTGCCGAGATTGAGGCGATGTACTGGAGCGTGTGCCACGAGATCAACAACCTTGCCAAGCACATGAAGCA
>URYG01000149.1 GCA_900551985.1 uncultured Prevotella sp.
CCTTCTCTGGCGTAGGCATGTGGAAAGCCGACTGGATATACACTCTGTACGGAGGACGGTTTACCACAAAATCAACCTCCAACTGCTTTCTGATAAACTTGCCGTTCTCATCCTTGCCACCAAGTTCTACCAATCCTACATCCACTTTATATCCACGACTACGAAGTTCATTGTAGATGATATTCTCCATAATATGCGTTTCTTCCTGTTGGCGGTAGTTGAGGATGGCTGCACGAATGCCGATGTCTGCGAAATAGTATTTCATCTCAGTACCGATATATTTTCTGCCTTTCACATCATAGCGTAAGGCTTCTTCTATCAAGAAGGAGTCTTTCAGATAGTCAATATATTGTTTTATAGTGTCTCTTTTTATAGCTACCCCTTGTGCAGATTGAAAGGTATTGGCTATTCTCGTCGGATTGGTTGATGAACCAATGCCTGAGGCTAGAACGCACACCAATTCCTTCATTCCTTCAGGATTACGCAGATGATTGCGCTCAATTACGTCACGCAAATAGGTGGTTTCATACAAACCACGCAAATAGCCTGTTTTCTTTTCTTCCGTTTCAAGCAAAGCCACCTGGGGTAGTCCGCCAAAGGTATAGTAGTCCAGCCATGCTTTGCGTATATCGCCACCAATGCCATTGAAGTATTCGTCAAAGGTGAGAGGCCAGATACGTATCTCGTCACCTCTGCCACGGAATTCCGTCACAACATCACTTGACAGGAAACGTGAGTTTGAGCCCGACACATACACGTCCACATTCCTCATGTGTGTCAAGCTAAGAATAACCTCCACAAATTCTTCTACCAGCTGCACCTCGTCCAAGACAATATAATAAGGATTACCATCATCCGCTACCTTTGAGTCTATATAGTCGAGCAAGGCATCAGGCTTTCTCAACCGCCTGTTTCGGAAATCATCAAGTTGTATCTCAATAATGTGACTATCAGCCACCCCATGTTCCAAAAGCCAGTTATGCCAGATGTCAAACAGCAGGAAAGACTTTCCACATCGTCTGACACCTGTTATAATCTTCACAAGACCGTTTCCACGTCCTGCGATAAGTTCATCCAAGTATTTCTTACGTTCAAATATCATATTAGAGTGCTATTTTTGATACTGGTATCATATTTTACACCGCAAAGATAACGTTTTTATCTCGAAATACGGCATAAATACTAGAAAAACTGCGTTTGAGAAGTATAAAATGTGGGAAAACTGTATGATAGGCTACATCCGTCCCGACGGATTTGCAGCAATTTCATACCCCGCCAGGCGTCCCGACGGAGGATAGGGAGATTTTCTAAAAAAGATCGCCCACCAGCAGGCTAACGCTTGCACAACAGGTGTTGGACGAGCGCATATCAGCTGTTATGCAAGCGCACAACAGCTGTTGTGCGGCTGAAAGTATAGGCATCTCAGGCTTATACCATTAATTCTTCCGGCAACAAGCAAAGGTTACTCCGAAGACAATTAACGTAAAAACGATGCGACAATGATAGTACTTACAAGCAACAGCGATAGTACTTATACGCAACGAAGATAGTACTTACGAGGCATAAAGCCGCTTGTATCGCTTATTGCCTCACTACGGCATAACATTGCCCCTTACCAGGGCAATAACCTGCCATTGCCAGGCACAAAACGTTACGTCGGGAGCGGTAAAACAAACACTCTTCTTTTTACCCTTCACCCTTCACCAAATCGGCTGAAACCCCGATAAACACTGGGGTTACGAGAGGTGAAGGGTTGCGCTGACTCTTCACCCACCCTTCACCACCCTTCACCTGGATGTTTTCTTCATCGGATTACGCTGAGTTAACAGAACATTCTGGCTCCACGGATTTTAAACGGAAGATCGACCAGTTCGGGCTTTGAAGAAGGTCACGCAGATGACGCAGATTTTTGACCTGTTCGGTCTATGAGATGACGCAGATTTTGACCTGTTCGGTCTTTGAGATAACGCAGATTTCCCGGGTGAAGGGTGGTGAAGGGTGGTGAAGGGTTGACGCAACCCTTCACCCGTACAAGTTACTTGGCTACAAATACTTACGCCCTTCCGGTGAAGGGTGAAGAGTGTTTTTGAAAGTGGCTTTCTGTTTTTTATTTGCCAAAAACTTGCACAATTCAAAAAATTGCCGTATCTTTGCGGATAAAGAAAGGAATAGGAGAAATGATTATGGCAAACAATGAATACAGAAAGCTGCCGGTAGGCATACAATCTTTCAATGCTATCAGAGAGGAAGGATACCTCTATGTTGATAAAACTGACATGATTTGGAAATTGGCGAACCAAGGTTTTAAGTATAATTACTTGAACCGTCCTCGCCGATTCGGAAAATCTGTGCTTGTTGATACGCTCCAGGCTTACTTCGAAGGAAGAAAAGATCTCTTCGAAGGTCTGAAAATCATGGAGTTGGAGAAGGATTGGAAACAGTACCCGGTGATTCGACTCGACATGAGCCGAGGCGGAGCGACCGCAAATGAAGTTAAGGCATATCTGGATCGAACTTTTGATGTTTATGAGCAATTATATGGCATTCATATCAAACCAACAGATTCACTAGGAAACCGCTTCGACCTCATCATCCAAACCGCTTATAAGCAAACAGGGCTCAAGGTCGCCATTCTCATCGATGAATATGATTCTCCTCTCCAGCACTCCTGGAAAACTCCCGAGCACGAGGGTTGCACAGAAGTATATAGAAGCGTTTTTGCCATTCTGAAGGCTGATGATGCGTACCAGCGTTTCGTCTTCATCACGGGTATCACCAAGTTTACGCAGATCTCTCTTTTCTCGGTTCTCAACAACCTGACCAATATCAGTTTCCTTCCAGAATATGCTGCCATCTGCGGTATTACGGAAGAAGAAATCGGACAGAACTTCAAGCCGGAACTGGAAAGAATGGCTGAAGTGAACGACTGGACTTTGCAGCAAACCCACGATAATCTGAAGGATTACTACGACGGCTACCATTTCAGCAGAAGAAATATGGTGGATATCTACAATCCTTTCAGCCTCCTCAATGCGCTTGATACACAAGACCTGAGCTGTTTCTGGGTTTCATCAGGCGCTACCTCCATGCTGCCGAAGTTTGTGGATAACATGGAGCTTCGCTTACGCAATTTCGAACATTGTCCGATCTTACGCAAGACGCTTGAGAGCTCTGATGTAATCAATGGTGGTGCCGAGCTTTTCCTCTATCAGACGGGCTATCTTACCATCAAAAGCAGCGATGAATTTGGCTACTTCCTCGGTTTCCCTAATCAGGAAGTGAAACAGGCTCTCTACGAGGTGGTTCTCCCTACCTTGACCATGCAGTCTGAAAGTGATATCATCAGTCTGCAGAGTAGTCTGTTCCGTCAATTAGGAACGGGTGAAATCGCTGATGCCATGAAAACATTGAAAGCATTGGTTGCCGACGTGCCTTACAGCAACAAGAAGCTTGCCTCAATGGATATGGAAGAGCGCTATAGGCTTATCCTCAGTACCATTCTGAATGCTATCGGACTGAAAGTAGAAGTGGAGCACATGCTTGCTACAGGAAGAATCGACCTCATCGCCCAGACTTCCCGCTACATCTACGTGATAGAACTGAAGCTGAAAAACAATGGCGGCAAGAAGGCTGCCATCCAGCAAATTCTAGACAACCAATACCTGGATCCTTTCAAGGCAGACAAGCGAAAGGTGATAGGCCTCGGCATAGAACTGGACGAGGAAGGAAAAGGCATATTGGATTGGGGGATTACCGGAGAAGAATAACAGATTCAACAAATAATAAAAGGAAAAAATGATGAAAGCAAGACATATCTCTTATCTTATCGCATGCATGCTTATGTTATGCTGCCTGAATACCCAGGCGCAGAATGCATTCCCCTACCCTGCGCTGCCTGATACGCTGCGCAGCGTAGAACAGCGCGCTACCTACCTCAGCGAGCACTACTGGGACAACTACCAGTTTGCGGATACTACCCAGCTGAAAAACGAGGAGATTACAGAGCAGGGATTCGTCAATTTCATCGATATCCTCGCCCGTTTCAACGACGAGATTGCCCAGAAAGGCATCAGTGCCTTTTCTGCCAAGGCTTACGCTCAGAAGCCTGCCAAGGAGAAATTCGAGAGCCTGATAGAGCATTATTTCGACGACCCACAGTCGCCGATGAGAAACGACAGGGTGTATAGCTTCTTCCTGGCGGAAATGAAGAAGTCGCCTTACTTCGATGAAGCGGAAAAGGAACGCATCGACTTCAAGTGGAAGGCTGCCAAAAAGAATCTGCCAGGCACCAAGGCTACCAACTTCTCCTTCAAACTGGAAGATGGAAAAATGCATCAGTTGACTGACTATCAAAACGAAAAGGTGATACTCTACTTCCATGATCCGGAATGCGAGAATTGCCACAAGGTAACAGCGTGGCTGAAAAAACAGACCATTCCTGCTGAATACAGAATGCTCAGAATCATTGCGGACGATAAGATAAGTGCTACTTACAGCATCAAGGCGATGCCTACGATTTACTTATTAGACAAGGGTAACATCGTGGTTTTAAAGGATTGTACGCCGGAACTGCTCATCAGCGTCATCAATAACAATTAATAAAAAAGAACTAGACTGGTCGTCTAAGCGACGCTCAACTTATTATCATTTACCATTTACTATTATTCAATTGCATGAATTTTAAACTATTCAATTACATTTTTTAATTATTCAATTACATTCTTTAATCACACTTTAAATTCACTTTCTATATTATATTCTATTCTTCTACATATTTATATATTGAATCATAATCGTAAGGTATTAACCATATTGTTCTATCTTATTTCGCCTTTGAAGAGTCGTAATGCATGTTGAACTCCTCGCGAGTGTGGTCGTTTCTCTTAACTACGATCACATAGTCACCATCCTTAACTATTCCTACCTTCGCAACAAGTGTGTAATAACCATACTTACCAGACTTGCCGTAATCGCCTGTCTCGGTGATGATAATCTTGTTGCCAACCAACTGAGAGTCAAACTTGATATTTGTGCCCTCATCGAAGATTACATTCTTGTGAGTCAACTGTAACTGACCACCTGAAAGAACCTTGCATACCAGCTTCTCGTTGTTCTCACCATTGATGTTAGAGGTTTCATTTACCTCAGCACCGGTTGTCTGTGAATAACTGAGCAGTGAGAAGTTAGACTTCGAAGCGACGGTGTTGACGCGTGTTGTTGTATCGCCGGTCAAATCATCGTCAGCCGCACTGCAGCTTACTAAACCCAATGCCATCATACAAGTGATGACCATTCCAAAAAACTTTTTCATATTTTATCATTTACTAATTGTTATTCAATCATTTAAACCTGGTCTCCTCTTACAAGCTTCTGCCCTGCGGCAGTACTTAGGAAGACTTCCTAAAATAACCTTTCGGCCTAAATCATCTTTTACAATATACAAATGATATACAAGAATATAAAATGTACTTCTTACATTTGTTCGGGTGCAAATTTAGAGAAAAAAGCAATACGCTCCAAATATTTTAGGTTAAATAATGTAAAGAAACACAACGTTCACGCACACAACGATTCTGTTACATAACAAAATGAAAGGAAAGGGCATTAAAAAAGCGGAAACCCCGAAGGATTCCCGCTATTATTTTGGGTTGATAAATCTCGAAAATTAGTCGAGGTTAGCCAACTTGTTGTCAGAATGAAGAACATCCTTGATCTTGTGGCTATAGAGGTCAACCATGTACTCACGAGCCTTACCGCAGTACTGACGTGGGTCGAAGTACTCTGGATGAAGAGCCAATGTCTCACGAACACCTGCTGTGAAAGCAAGACGAGAGTCAGAGTCGATGTTGATCTTGCAAACAGCGCTCTCAGAAGCCTTAGTCAACTGCTCCTCTGGGATACCAACTGCATCTGGCAACTTACCACCGAACTTGTTGATGATATCAACATACTCCTGAGGAACTGAAGAAGAACCGTGGAGAACGATAGGGAAACCAGGAAGCTGCTCCTCAACTGCTGCCAATACGTCGAATGCCAATGGAGGAGGAACGAGGTGACCAGTCTTAGGGTCACGTGTGCACTGCTCTGGCTTGAACTTGTAAGCACCGTGAGAAGTACCGATAGAGATAGCCAAAGAATCGCAACCTGTACGTGTAGCGAAATCAACAACCTCCTCAGGCTTTGTATAGTGAGACTCCTCAGCAACTACGTCATCCTCAACACCAGCGAGGACACCGAGCTCACCCTCTACAGTTACACCGAACTGATGAGCGTAATCAACAACCTTCTTTGTCAATGCAACGTTCTCCTCGTATGGAAGAGAAGAACCGTCGATCATTACAGAAGAGAAACCGAAATCTACACAGTCCTTACATGTCTCGAAGCTATCACCGTGATCGAGGTGGAGAACGATCTCAGGATGGTTGCAACCCAACTCCTTAGCGTACTCTACAGCACCCTCTGCCATGTAGCGGAGCAAAGTAGGGTTAGCATACTTGCGAGCACCCTTAGATACCTGGAGGATAACTGGTGACTTCAAAGTTGAAGAAGCCTGGATGATAGCCTGGAGCTGCTCCAAGTTGTTGAAGTTGAAAGCAGGAACGGCCCAACCGCCCTTGATAGCTCTTGCGAACATGTCCTTAGTGTTCACAAGACCGATTTTCTTGTAATCTACTGCCATAATTGTTATTAATTTTATTGTTTAATGAAACATTCTATTCATTTTTATCTGGTGAATCCTAGACGCACCCACCATAACCGACTGCAAATTTAACTTTTTCTTTTGAGACGGCAAAAAATAAGCTTACTTTTTCGTGTTACAAGCGAGTTAAAAAAGTTAATTCCCCCTTTCTGGCGGTCTAAAACCCCTTATTTGCTAATTACACTTTGCAATTTGTACTCCCGAACGGCATAAGCCAAGACGATGAGGAAGCCGATGAAAGGTACCACGAATGGCAGGGTGACATGGGTGGTATCGGCGATCATTCCCATCAGCAGGAAGCCGCATCCGCCTATCGGAGTCATCATCAGGAGCGAGGATGCCGACTTGGTGAGATTGCCCAGTCCCGTGAGGGCGATGCTGAAGATGGTAGGGAACATGATTGCCTCGAAAAGATAGTTGCCCACCAGGGCTACCAGCGACACGATGCCCAGATCGCAAAGCACCAGTCCGATGCAGACCACGCTGCCCACGGCACAGATGAGGAGCATGGTGGTAGCCTGGATGTGGCGCATGATCCAGCTGCCCAGGAATCTGCCTACCATGAAGAAAGCCAGGGCAAGGGTGAGGACGAGAGAGGCGGTGCGGTCGCTCATCCAATGCATACCGGTGACGAAATTGATGAAGTAGGAATTGATGGATATCTCGGCTACCTCGTAGCTCAGAAGGGCGAAGAGGCCGAAGACGAACATCCTGTGGTTGGCAAAGAGCTTGGCGATATTGCTGCCCTTCGCCTTGTCTTCCTGCGTCTGCTGGTGCTGGATTTCCGGAAGATCGACACGGGAGAATACCACGGCGATGGCAAGCACCAGAATGCCCAGGATGGCATAAGGTATGACCACATTGCCGCCCTGCTGGGTATCATTGAAGAGGAACTGACCGATGCAGAAGGTGGCAAAGATGCTGCCCAGACCATTGAACGACTGCGAGAGGTTCAATCGGCTGGTAGCGGTCTCCCTGGCACCCAGTTCGGTAACGTATGGGTTGGCGGCTGTTTCGAGGAACACCAGTCCGCATCCGATGACGAAGAGGCAGAAGAGGAAGGCAGAGAAGCTGCCTATCCATGCCCCCGGAATAAAGAAGATGGCGCCCAGACCGAAGAGCAGGAGGCCGAACACCACGCCCCGGCGATAGCCATACTTAAAGACAGAGTTGCAAATCTAATTGAAACTA
>URYG01000150.1 GCA_900551985.1 uncultured Prevotella sp.
AACAGAGTTGTTGATGTCGAGCAATGTTACGGTAGAGATGGGCCGCTTCTATCGCCACGTCTTGGTTCAGAAGGGCTATCCACACCACGGAGCAGTAGCTTTCTCTCACGTAGGCAAGACCCTGTTCGAGGTATTCAAGTATCTTGGCATCAAGGATATCGCTTACAACCAGCCAGCTAGCCTGCCTTATCCAACCGAGAATCCTTGGAAGTAAAAATATGAAGGGCAAAAGCTTTGAAAATAGAAAGCTTTTGCCCTTTCTTCTTTTATTAAAAAAAATAAAAAAATCCCTGCAATTCTTGGCAATCTCCGAAATATATGCTAAGTTTGCACCATGAAAGAACCTAGATTGATAGAATTAACAGAAATGAAGCCAGGTTATTTGGCAAGTATCAATAACCTATTGTCGCAGTTGAGTGATAGCATGCATACTATCACCGAGGAAGAATTGAACACTTTGATCTCCTCATCCCAAAGTCATCTCTATGTCTTGGAATCCGATGGACAATTCATCGGTATGACCACCCTCTGCCTTTATCTGTGTCCTATAGGATGGAAGGCATGGATAGAAGATGTGGTGGTTGACCAGAACCATCGCGGCAAGGGATACGGAAAACTGATGGTCAGGAAGGCGATGGAAGAATGTAAGAACAGGGGGAATGTGACCCTGATGCTTACCTCGCGCCCTTCCCGCATCGTTGCCAACCAGCTCTATCAGAGCCTGGGCTTCGAAAAAAGAGAAACCAACGTCTATAAAATGAAATTCTAAATCACGGATTAAATAATATCAGTAACTATGAACATGAAATCTACATGGATGGCGTGCTGCCTGCTGATGCTGTTGGGCATTCCAGGTATGGCCAAAGACAACAAGACTAACAAAAGCAACAAGTACAAACTGGTTTGGCAGGAAGATTTCAAGGGCGATACCTTTGATGCTAAATCATGGAGCAAGATTCCGCGCGACAGACCCGACTGGAAGCGCCACATGTCGTATGATGACCGCCTCTACGAAGTAAAAGACGGCAAACTCATCCTCTATGGCGTAAACAATGATGGTACCTATCAGTATGATCTGAACGGTGATGGCAAACTGGAGGCTGATACGGCACGCTTTGTCACCGGCGGCTTATACACCAAGCACAAGAAGACGATAGAATATGGTAAGGTGGAAGTCAGAGCCAAGTTGGGACAGGCACAGGGTGCATGGCCAGCCATCTGGATGTTGCCTGATAGAGAAAACGCCTGGCCTATGGGCGGTGAAATCGACATTATGGAGCATCTCAACTATGATCCGATGGCTTATCAGACCGTACATACCTATTATACGCATATCCTGAAGCTGGATTCCAATCCTCCTCATTTTGCCACAGGCAAGATAGATACCAATGGATATAATGTGTATGCGGTAGAGATTCTGCCAGATGAACTCATCTTCTCTATCAATGGTGAGAAGACCTTCTCCTATCCTCGCATTCAGACCGATAAGGAAGGACAGTATCCTTTCGGTGCTCCTTTCTATCTCCTCATTGATATGCAGATAGAAGGCAGCTGGGTAGGAAAGGCAGATCCATCCCAGTTGCCGGTGAAAATGGAGATTGATTGGGTAAAAATGTATAAACTGAAAAAATAAACAGTGAGGGTGTGTCAAAAGTCCAAGACACACCCTCTTTTTGTTTTCTGGATCCTGAATCTGAAAAGAAACGGCAATTTTGAACATTTTGTGATATTTTGTGAATAGTGATTATTTGCAGAAAATCAGTACCTTTGCACCAGAAATCAATTATATTGTATATCATAAGAAACATATTAAAAATGAACAAGAAAAAGATATTGTGTTTTTGTCTGGCTCTTGGGGCTTTTTCTGCGATGATGGCGCAGGAAACTCTGTCGCTGAGCCAGTGCCTGCAGATGGCGGTGGAGAATAACCTGTCGCTGCAGAAAAGCAGGAACGAGATTGCAAAGGGAAAGTATTCCATCAGCGAGAATCAGGCTAAGCTGCTGCCGCAGATCAACGCCGTGGCACAGTTGAACGACAACTTCACCCCTCCCGTTTCCGTGACGGATGGTTCTGCCTACGGCAAACCTTACAACGTGACCAAGACCCTGCAGTATAATGCTTCGGCTGGCTTGCAGCTCCAGATGCCGCTCTACAACCAGATGGTGAATACCGCCATCGACATCGCCAAGATTGCCGACCATCTCAACCAGCTCTCTTACGAGAAGGCGCGCGAAGACCTCATCGTGCAGACTGCCAAGATGTATTACATGGCGCAGAATACTGCCGAACAGATTCGTCTGGTGAACGACAACATCAGGCGCCTGGAGGAACTCTATGGCATCACCCAGGCTTTCTACGATAATCAGATGACCCTGGAGGTGGATGTGAAGCGAGTGAAACTCAACATCGAGAATCTCACCGTGCAGCGCGACAACGCCATCGCCATGCTCGACCAGCAATATACCATGCTCAAGTATGTAATAGATTATCCTGCGGATAAGCAGATCAAGGTAACCGAGGTGAATCCGGGAGAGATAGAGACCGTGAATGCCAACGGACTGAATACGGGACTCTACGAACTCCAGCTCCTGGAGAAGAGAAAGGAACTTGCCCAGAAGCAGACCAAGCTCGCCAAGGATGGTTATCTGCCATCGGTGAGTCTTACCGGAAGCCTGATGTATTCAGCCTTCACCGATAAGATAGAACATTGGATTCATTCGGGCGAATCCAACCACTGGTATGGTTCCAACGGCATCGGCATCCAGCTGAGAGTGCCTGTCTTCGATGGCTTTGAGAAGCGTTCCAAGATCAGACGTGCCAAGGTAGAGGAGGAGAATGCCCGCATCGGATACGAGGATGCCTTGAAAGGTATGCAGGCGAACTATGTGAACGCCGTGAGCGAGGTGAACAACAGTCAGCGCAACTACAAGAAGCAGTTTGACAACTACACCCTGGCGCAGGATGTATATAGCGTGACAGCCGACCAGTATAAAGAAGGTGTAGGAACGATGACTGCCGTTCTCCAGGACGAGATGCGCATGAGCGAGGCCATGAACAATTATCTCACCGCCTACTATAAATATAAGGTGGCGAATCTCTCGCTCCTGAAACTCACCGGACAGTTGGATCAGGTAAAATAACAAAGTAATCATGTAATAATAAGAACAATCAATCAGAATATAACAATGGAACAGAACGAAAACAACAAGATAGAAACCGCTCGTGAGGAAAATGCTGCAACCACTCAGTCTTCTCACGAGGAAATGCAGAAGAAATTGAAGAAGCAGCGCATCCGCCAGATTATCGCCAGCCTCATCGGCGTAGCCATCCTCGCCTTCGGACTCTGGAAGATAGTCTGCCTTTTCTTGGATTATAATGCCAACGAAACCAGCAACGATGCCCAGGTAGAGCAGTATATCTCTCCTGTCAACCTCCGCGCATCGGGCTACATCGCCAAGGTTTGCTTCAAGGAACACGAGGAGGTTCATAAGGGTGATACCCTTCTTATCCTCGACGACCGTGAATATCGCATCCGACTGATGGAGGCTGAGGCTGCACTGAAGGATGCCAAGGCGGGTGCCAACGTGATTGATGCTACCCAGCAGACCACCCAGACATCGGCTACCGTCTATTCAGCATCCATCGATGAGATAGAGGTGCGCCTTGCCAAACTCGCCAAAGACTGCGAGCGCTATCGCAACCTGGTAGAGAAGAAGGCGGCAACACCTATCCAGCTGGAGCAGCTCGAAGTGGAATATGCGGCTACCAAGAAGAAACTGGAGTCGGTAAAGCGACAGCAGGCTGCTGCCTTTAAAGGCGTAAACGAGGTGGTTACCCGCAAGCAGAATGTGGCTGCTGCCATCGAGCGTGCTGAGGCTGCGGTTGAGATGGCGAAGCTGAACCTCTCTTATTGTGTGGTGGTAGCACCATGCGATGGTAAGTTGGGTCGCCGCTCTATCGAAGAGGGACAGATGGTGAATGCAGGTACCACCATCACCTATATCCTTCCTAATGCCCAAAAGTGGGTCATTGCCAACTATAAGGAAACCCAGGTAGAGAATCTCTATGTGGGTCAGAAGGTACGCATGACGGTGGATGCCATCAGCAACAAGGAGTTTGAGGGCACCGTTACCGCTATCTCCGGTGCTACCGGTTCCAAGTATTCTCTTGTTCCTACCGATAATTCGGCAGGCAACTTCGTGAAGATTCAGCAGCGTGTGCCTGTAAGAATCGACTTCACCAACCTCAGCAAGGAAGACAATGCCCGCCTGGCTGCAGGTATGATGGTGATTGTGAAGGCGGAGAGAAAATCAAAGTAATGGAATATGGAAGAAGAATATAAGAATTATCCGTTCTATGACTGGGTGCCGAAACCGCTGGGCATCATCTTCATGATCATCCTCTTCGTGCCGATGATTACGATGAGTGGTGTCTATTCCGCCAACAGCGGAGAAATGATGAGCGGACTGGGCATCCAGTCGGAATACATCGCCTTTGCGGGCTTCTGCACGTCGATAGGAATGGCGGCTTTCTCGCCGTTCTTCTACGAACTGGTGTGCATCCGAAGAGAGAAGATGATGTGTATCGTGGGATTCTCCATTCTCTTTTTGCTCAGTTTCGTCTGCGCCCAGACCGATTCGCTGTTCATCCTCGGCTTGTGCAGTCTGCTGATGGGCTTTGTTCGCCAGACGCTTCTGATGGCGCATCTCTTTGTTCTTATCCGGTATGGTTTCGGCATCGAGGCAACGAAGAATATCACACCGGGTTGCGAGCCTGCCACCGAGGAGGCTTGGGATGCGGTGGATTCGGAAAAAATGGTGTCCCAGCCGGTCATCTATCTTTTCTTCATGATTATCGGACAGTTGGGCACCTGGCTCACGGCTTGGCTTGCCTATGCTTACGAGTGGCAGTATGTGTATCATTTCATGATGGCATTCATGCTGGCGGGCATCATCATCGTGTTCTTCACCATGCCTTATCATAAGTATCCGATGCCGAAGTTCCCGATCACGATGTCGAAGTTCGGCAATGTCACGGTGTTCAGCATCATGCTCTGCTCGTTTGCCTATGTCATGGTGTTCGGCAAGACGCTGGATTGGTTTGATGATCCTACCATCCGTTACTCTACGGTGGTCTGTCTCATCTTCACCGCCCTGTTCATCTATCTGGAGAAGACCCGCCGTTCACCTTATTTTATCATGGAGGTGTTCCAGCTCAGGGTTATCAATTACGGCATCATGCTGTTCTTCCTCCTGATGGTCTGCAACTCCAGCGCCATGTTCGTGAATGTTTTCACCAATGTGGGAATGAAGATAGACAACTGGCAGAATGCCACCCTGGGCAACTGGGTGATGGTGGGATATACCGTGGGCTTGATTTTTGCGGTCATCGCCAGAGCCAAGAATGTTCATCTGAAGTGGATGTACTGTCTGGGCTTCCTTTTTATCGGAGGCTACGCCCTCTTTATGTATTTCGAGGTACAGAACGACGGCATGTATGAGCGCATGAAATGGCCTATCATCATCCGTTCTACGGGAATGATGCTGCTCTATTCGCTCATCTCTACGATAGCCAACCAGCGCATGCCTTACCGCTTCATGTCCACCTGGGTCTGCATCATGCTCACCGTTCGTATGGTCATCGCCCCATGCATCGGTTCGGCGCTCTACACCAATGTGCTTCAGCATCGCCAGCAGTATTACGTCACCCGTTTTGCACAGGATTACGACCGCATCAGCATTGAGACGGCACGTACCTACGACCAGACGGTAAGAGGCATGAAATACCAGGGCAAGACGGAGACCGAGGCGCAGAATATGGCTGCCATGAGTGCGAAGGGTAAGGTGCAGGTGCAGGCTACGCTTGTAACAATCAAGGAGATGGCAGGCTGGACCTTCTACGGCTGTCTGGTATGTGCCGGACTGATGCTCGTGATACCTTGGCGCAAGCGGAATATTAAGGAATTGACCCGCGAGTATCTGCTGAAGAATGTGAATGAGAAAAACTTGGGAAGGAGGTAAAGGCAGGAAAGCAGATTCTTCCGGAAACGGCAGGATTCTGCTAAAATATCATAAATAATCAAGGCAATCATCAGAGGAGATTGATATTTTTGTTATCTTCGCAGTTAAAGCAATTTTCAAAATGGAGATAACAGACAATATAATCATATATGAGGCAAATGATTTTCCTCGTTTACTGATGCAGCCTTTCTATTCTGATTATGTCGGAATAGTAGTTTGTCATCAAGGGATGTTCCGTTTCTGTGTAGATGGAACATCCTTTGTTGCGTCTATGGGAGAGACCGTTTTTCTCTCTCCCGGAATCCTGTTTCATGTGCAGGAAGTCTCTGCAGACTTCCGGTACACGTTGCTTTTTTATCGTGTGGAACAGATTCTCCACATGCTGGGGAATACCGTAGTCAGCATGCGACTTTATTCTACGCTCTATCCCCAGTCGTGCACGGTGGCTCATACGGGATATGAGGAGATGCTGACCTCTTATGCCCGGATGCTTTTGGATTTGGAGCAGAAGGAGAAGCATGACACTTACAGTCTGCATGAGCAGAAGTTGCTTCTGATGGCGGTAACCTATCGTCTTTGCAGCATCTTTTCTGCTTCGTTCCAGAAGGAAGGTAAGGAGATGCGACGTAAGATAGAGACATTCGAGATGTTGGTGAAGCTGATAGAGGAGAACTTCATGCGTGAGCGTACGGTAGCCTTTTATGCCGACCAGCTTTGTCTCACTCCGAAGTATCTTTCGGTGATAGTGAAGTCGGTATGTGGCAAGACGGTTCAGCAGTTGATTTTCAAGGCAATCATCCGCCGCAGCATTTATCTGATGAAGAATACGGACAAGACGATTCAGCAGATAGCCTGCGAGTTAAGTTTCCCGAATGCCTCATCCTTCGGCACCTTCTTCAAGAAGCATACCGGTTTGTCGCCTAAGAATTACCGGATGGGGGCGGAGTAGGCACTGTTAATAATCGCAATTATCAGTGTTAAAAAACAAAGATTCCCTCCGATTCTCATTATTTTTTATTACCTTTGCCCCAAATAACAATTTAAAACAAAGGATATGAGCACATCAACATTACGTGTACCTACTTCATTTAGGTTACCAGCAGAGCTTCTTGAGGAGCTCAAGGAGTGTGCTAAGGCTACCAATCGTAGCCTTAACAATTATGTAGAATCCATTCTTATGGATTTTATGAGTAAGAACAAGACCATGGATGAAAATGTGATTACTCCCGATTTGCAAGCAAAGCTTGACAAGGCGAGAGAAGAAATTCATAGTGGACAATGTATCACATTGAAGTCGCATGATGATATTGACAATTATTTTGCGAGTCTATGATTTATACAATCATTACTTCCAAGAGTGCAGAAGATGTCATCAAGAAATGGAAGAAATCCAACCCAAAGCTATTCAAAAAATACCAAAAGATCTATCATGAACTTATAGATCACCCAAGAACAGGTATCGGTCATCCTGAGGCTTTAGTTGGTGGAAACTCCATTTTGTATTCGAGACATATCACAGCCCATGACAGAATCATTTATGAAATTCATGATGATGTCATAACCGTCCTAATATTAGATGTAGAAGGACATTACAAAGACAAATAACCGAGTCAATATATCAGTGGAATCGGTAACTTATAGGATGTATTCTGTCCGCTGTCCCGCTAGGCGTCCCGGTGGAATTTATGTTATACAAAAAAAAGTTCTATCAATTTTATAGCCAAAAGATTAAAAATTTGCAGCAACTTGCTGCAAATTCTGAATCTTCTATACATGAAGAATTTTTATTGCATGTACCTACCATATACAGAGAAATTAGTCAGCAAGTTGCTGACCAATTAGAGAAGAAAGA
>URYG01000151.1 GCA_900551985.1 uncultured Prevotella sp.
GCCACCTTCCGGATATCCTTCTCATGAACCAGACAGAGGGGACGGATGATGGTGAGCGGATAATGCTTCAACCGCAGGCTAGGAAGCATCGTGGAGGCAGAACCCTCGAAGGTGATATTCATCAGGAAAGTAACGAGGATATCATCCATGTGATGGCCCAGGGCTATCTTATTGAAACCATTATTCACCGCAAACTCGAAAAGCGTCTTTCGACGGTTCCACGCACAGAGGAAACAACGGGTCTTGCGGGGATCGGTGGATTCATCGAAGGAACTATGAAGGATATGGAGACGCACGCCCTGCTCCCGGCAAAACTCCTGGAGATAACTGCGATCGGTCTCGTAGGGAATGTTGTCCATGATGATATGGGCTGCCTCTACCTCGATATGGGGCTTGTAGATGCGGGCACGCTGCGCCAGCATTCGCACCAGCTCCAGCGAATCCTTGCCGCCACTGAGTGCTATCAAAATCCTGTCGCCATCCTCCAGAAGACGATAATCTACACATCCCTTGTTAAACCGCTTGAAAACCTGCTGTTCTGACTTGTTCATATTGAAAGAGTAATTGAAAAGAGAATTTGAAAAAGAAATCAAAAGAAATAAGAAAGCCGCTGAACCCTTGCGAGAACAGCGGCTATACCTTATTGTAATCTATTTACAGAATTATCTGTCATTTCCAGATACCGGACTCTACCCTTTGTCCCTGCATTACTTGGCGTAAGCCACGCTGCGGGTCTCACGAATCACGGTAATCTTTACCTGACCCGGATAGGTCATCTCGTTCTGGATCTTGGTTGCAATCTCATCAGAGAGCTTGATACTCTGCTCATCGCTCATCTTGTCGGCACCCACGATGACACGAAGCTCACGACCTGCCTGGATGGCATAGGTCTTGGTTACGCCAGGATAGCTCATGGCGATAGCCTCAAGATCGTTCAATCGCTTGATATATGCCTCTACAATCTCACGGCGGGCACCAGGACGAGCACCAGAGATA
The DNA here is from genome assembly GCA_900551985.1 of uncultured Prevotella sp. Lineage (GTDB taxonomy): Bacteria > Bacteroidota > Bacteroidia > Bacteroidales > Bacteroidaceae > Prevotella. The sequence continues at coordinate 997 of URYG01000151.1, forward strand.
GCATCACATACCTGAACGATAGGAGCCAACAATGTGTTCATCTCCATCTCGTCGTGGTGAGCACCGATGGCATTGCAGATATCTGCCTTCTCCTTGTACTTCTCGGCAATCTTGGCACCATAGAGTGCGTGTGGCAACTCGCTCTCCTCGTCTGGCACCTTACCGATATCGTGCAACAGACCGGCACGCTTTGCCTTCTTTGGGTTCAAGCCCAGCTCAGAAGCCATCACCGCACAGAGATTGGCGGTTTCGCGCGCATGCTGCAAGAGGTTCTGACCATAGGATGAACGGTACTTCATCTTACCGATGATACGGATCAACTCTGGATGCAGACCATGGATACCGAGGTCGATGGCTGTACGCTTACCGGTCTCGATGATCTCATTATCCAACTGCTTCTTCACCTTGGCTACCACCTCCTCGATACGGGCTGGGTGGATACGGCCATCAGAAACCAACTGATGGAGAGCCAGACGGCAAACCTCACGGCGCACAGGGTCGAAGGCTGAGATAACGATAGCCTCAGGAGTATCATCTACCACGATTTCCACTCCGGTGGCAGCCTCGAGGGCACGGATGTTGCGGCCTTCACGACCGATGATGCGTCCCTTGACCTCATCATTATCGATATGGAATACAGAGACAGAGTTCTCGATAGCAGTCTCGGTAGCCACACGCTGGATGGTCTGGATTACGATCTTCTTAGCCTGCTGGTTGGCATTGAGCTTGGCATCATCCATGATCTCATTGATGTAGCTGGCTGCATCAAGACGAGCCTGATCCTTCAAGCTTTCTACCAAGCGGCTCTTCGCCTCCTCGGCACTGAGACCGGAAAGCTCTTCGAGCTTAGCCTGCTCCTGCTTCTGCATCTTCTCGAGTTCCTGCTGCTTCACGGCGAGGAGCTTCTTCTCATTGTCGATGCGCTGCTGATACTGCTCTACCTCCTGCTTGCGGCGACCGAGGTCTTCCTGGCGCTGGTTGAGCGAGATTTCGCGCTGCTTGAGCTTGTTTTCACCCTGCTGGATGCGGGAGTTGCGCTGCTGCACCTCCTTCTCCAACTCGGCTTTCTTATTGAGGAACTTCTCCTTTACTTCGAGAAGCTTTTTCTCCTTTACTACTTCTGCCTCTTTGTTGGCAGCATCTATCATTTCATTATATTTTCCCTTAATGACATAACGGAAAATGACATACCCCACGATACCTCCCAACACGAGAGCTACCAGGGCCGCTATTATTGTTACCATATATATATTATAATTATTAATATTCTTACTTAGCCAAGGAATCTTCTATCTCCGCAGTCAGCTTGTCCAGAATATCATTATATGGTTGGGTATCATTTTTATCTGATTCCTTCTCGAATCTCAAAGCCACGTCGATGAGAGCCATATACAAAATCTCCTTGTCGCTCTTGCGCCCCTTGAAGATTTTAGCATACGAATTGACGATCTCATCGATCAACTTAGCCGACTTACGATAATACTCCTCATCCTCTCTCGGTATTCTTACCGTGAGGTCGGTATCATATACATGTAATCTGATCTGTAATTTATCTTCCATCTGATCTGCCTCCGCTCCAATAGTTATTACTTGTCGCTCAGTAGCGTTATACACTTGTTGACATCTCTGATGAGCTTGGCGATGCGCTTCTGGGTGGTCTCCATGTCGGAGTCGGAAATCGTCATCATCTTCGCCATCTTCAGACTGTCGTAATCATGCTTTGCCTGAGTCAACTTCTCCTGCAATTCCTTGATCTTGGCATCGCGCTCATCCACCATCGCATACAGCTCTGCATTCTCATGCTTGATATCTTCAAACTTGAGAATCATCTGCCTTACTCTTGTGGCAAACGTATTGATTGTTTTCTCACTAGCACTCATGACTTTTTATTTTTTGGCTACAAATTTAAGAGAATAATTTGAAAAAAACAAATATTCTCCTGTTTTTTTTATCTTTTAGGGAGAATATTGGCTACTTTCCCATCTTTTGCTTTGCCTTTTCCACCTCTTCATCAGATGGACGTGGCTCCTTCTTTGCCAACATCAGTACCTGGAAGGTGAAATCGGTAACCCATTGCTGGCTGAACTTCAGACGGGTGTTGAAGTGGCGCAAGCCTACCACGGTCTTGAGCACGCTGGCATCCGAGAAATCGTTCTTGTTGAAGATATCGTCCACAGTCTGTGCAGTGAGCTTATAGAGGGTCTTCTTCATGAAGCTTGGCAGACGAAGCTTGAACTTCATCAGGTTGCCCATGAGCATCATCAGATCCTGGGTGAAATTCTGGAACTGGATGAGATAGGTATTGACATCCTGGAGTTTCTGGCAGTTCTTGCGGATGCTGGCATCAATCTCCTTGAAAAAGTTATCGTCGGTATCATAGATGTTCTTCATCATCTTCTTGACCTGTGCCTTCTCGCCAATGCCCAGACGGTTGTTGACGGTAGGAACATGGAGGCTGGTCTTGAAGACACGGAGGTCTGGAAGCATAGCCAGATTGGTGATACCTAATTGTGAAGCCAAGGCAGCCTGGAAATATACACGGACCAGGGTCATGTAGTCTTCCATTCCACCTACTTTCTTATCTTCGTCTTTACGACTGAATAGTTTAGAAAATATTCCCATTCTTAATCTTATTTATTCATTAATGTTCTTAAATGTTCTGCAAAAATACAATAAAATCGCAAAATACCCAAATTAAGAGGTAGTTTTTTTCCCTTAAAGTATATTTTTCCTATATTATATGAAGATTTTAGGCTGATTATTTTCACCGCTCAATATTTTTTAGTAACTTTGCCACGTTTTTAAAGACGTTTTTTCAGTTCCGCACAGAGACTGCACTGCCTGCGGAATGTGCAACATATAAAAAAGGTATAATAAGAACTTTTACCGTAAAAGAAAAGAAATAAAGAAGAAGATATGAAAGGAATCGTATTAGCAGGTGGTTCGGGTACCAGACTGTACCCCATCACCAAGGGCATCAGCAAGCAGCTGATTCCTATCTTTGACAAACCCATGATATATTATCCCGTATCAGTTCTGATGCTGGCAGGCATCAAGGAGATCCTGATTATCTCGACTCCTTTCGACCTGCCAGGATTCAAGAGACTGCTGGGCGACGGAAGCGAACTGGGGGTTCACTTCGAGTATGCTGAACAGCCTTCGCCCGACGGACTGGCTCAGGCGTTCATCATAGGCGAGAAATTCATAGGGAAGGATGATGTATGTCTCGTGCTGGGTGACAACATCTTCTACGGAGCCGGATTCACCGGACTGCTGAAGGAGAGCGTGAAGGCTGCCAAAGAGGGACAGGCAAGCGTATTCGGCTACTACGTGAACGATCCGGAAAGATACGGCGTGGCGGAGTTTGACAAGGACGGCAACTGCCTGAGCATCGAGGAGAAGCCGGCACAGCCTAAGAGTAACTATGCCGTGGTGGGTCTCTACTTCTACCCTAACAGCGTGGTGGAAGTGGCGAAGCACATCAAGCCTAGTGCGCGTGGAGAGCTGGAGATTACCACAGTGAACCAGCACTATCTGGCAGAGAAGACCCTGAAGGTAAGAACCCTGCAGCGCGGTTTTGCCTGGCTAGACACCGGTACTCACGACAGTCTTTCAGAAGCCAGCACCTTCATCGAGGTGATAGAGAAGCGCCAGGGACTGAAGATAGCCTGCCTGGAAGAGATAGCCTACAACCAGGGATGGATCGGCAAGGAACAGCTGAAGAAACTGGCAGAACCGATGCTCAAGAACGGATACGGACAGTATCTGATGGCTCTCGCTAAGAACTTATAAGAAACTGGTACCTGAGAATTCATTCATATACAAATTCAACGCAAAATAATAACATTAAAATAATGGAAGAAAACAAGAATTTAGAATTGGAAAACGTGCAGAACCAAGAGGAAAAGTCGGCTATCGACTTCCAATTGATCTACACCACACTTATCCTTAATTGGAAATGGTTTATTCTATCCATCATCTTATGTCTCGGTTTGGGATATCTCTACCTGCAGTATGCAAAACCTGTGTTCCAGACAACGACAAAAGTACTCATCAAGGATGATGACCAAAGCAAGCGAGGCGGTGGTATGAACAGCAGCATGATTCAGAGTGCAGCCAACCTGGGTTTCATGACTAACTCAAACGGTATTGACAACGAGATGGAAATCCTGTCGGCTAGCGATATGGCACGTCAGGCTGTCATTGACATGAAAACCTACGTAAACTACTACCACAAGGGTATCTTCAGATCACCACTGGTCTATAAGGAGCAGGAAATCAATGTGGACATGGATGCCAAGAACCTGCAGAAGCTGAATGCTCCTGTAAAATTAAGCATCGAGAAAGACGGCAAGCAGTTCCATGTCACTGGTAAATACTTCATGCCTATTGATGCCTTCACCCACGAAAAGGATCCTATTGAGTTTGAGAAGACCATCAACGGTCTGCCTGCAACCATCAATACACGAGTAGGTGCCATCCTGCTGACAGCCAACAAGGGCTACAACATGGAAGACGGCGACGTATTGAAGGCTGTGATCGTATCTCCAGAGATGGCAGCAGAGCAGTATGTGAAGAATCTGACTGTCAGTCAGACCTCAAAGACTACAACCATCGCTGAACTCGTACTGAACGACGAGGACCCACAGCGCGGCCTGGATTATCTGCATACTCTTATTAAGGTATATAACCGACAGGCTAACCTCGACAAGAACGAAATAGCATATCGTACAGAACAGTTTATCAACAACCGTCTGGAGAAGATCAACTCTGAGCTGGGCACTACCGAAAACCAGTTGGAAAGCTACAAGAAGCGCAACAAGGTGATAGAAATGAAGCTCAATGCTACAGCTGCTATTGCCAACGCAGATACCTATACCCAGAAGTTGCAGGAAGCTAACACCCAGGTAGAACTGCTCAAGGAACTCGGAAAATACATGGATGAGCCAGGCAACAAGTACAAGCCTATCCCATCTAACGTTGGTTTGACTGATGAAAGTTCTACAGAGCTCATCAATCAGTACAACAAGATTGCCCTGGAGCGCAGCAACGCATTGCACTCTGCCAGCGAACTGTCACCATCGGTTACTCCATTGACCGCACAGTTGGAGGAGTTGACCAAGTCTATCAAGCGTGCCATGCGCCAGGCTCGTCTGGGTATGGAAATCCAGCGTAACAGCATCGCATCTCAGGCCAGCCAGTATAACAGCCAGATCGGCAACTCTCCTGAGCAGGAGCGCGTATTGACACAGATCGGCCGCCAGCAGGAAGTAAAGTCAGGACTCTACCTGATGCTCTTGCAGAAGCGTGAGGAAAACTCTATCTCTCTGGCTGCTACAGCAGACAAGGGTAAGATCATCGATGCTCCATCACTCGTAGGAAAGACCAGCCCTAAGGCTGCCATCATCCTGCTTATCGCATTGGTATTGGGTTTTGCCATCCCAGCAGGTATCCTCTTCCTGATCGAGTTCTTCAAGTATAAGATCGAGGGCCATGCAGATGTTATCAAGCTGACTCAGATTCCGGTTATCGCAGACATCCCGGTAGCCAGCGATGTTTCCAAGGGAAGAGCAGATATCGTGGTTCACCAGAACGTCAACAACCTGATGGAGGAAATCTTCCGTGGATTGCGTACCAGCATCCAGTTTATGCTGAAGAAGGACGAAAAGGTTCTGATGTTTACCTCTTCTACCTCTGGTGAGGGTAAGACATTCGTTGCCTCTAACGTAGCCATCTCTCTGGCTCTGCTGGGCAAGAAGGTTATTGTAGTAGGTCTGGATATCCGTAAGCCTCGTCTGGCTGAGTTGTTCGAAATCGACAACCATCATACTGGTATCACCAACCTGATGGTTCACGAGAACAACACTTGGGAGGATATCCAGAAGCAGATTCTCTCTTCGGGCGTCAACAGCAACCTCGACCTGCTGATGGCTGGTCCTGTACCTCCTAACCCAGGTGAGTTGATTACCCGTCCAAGCCTCGATGCCATCATCAAGGAACTGAAGAACCATTACGACTACATCGTGCTTGATACAGCACCGGTAGGATTGGTTAACGATAGCTTGCAGCTCGGCAGACTGGCAAACCTCTGTATCTACGTTTGTCGTGCAGACTATACTCCAAAGACAAGTTTCGGCATGATCAACGGTTTGAATGCCGAGAAGAAGTTGCCTAACATGTGCCTGGTACTCAACGGCGTGGATCTCTCCAAGAAGAAGCACAGCTTCTACTATGGTGTGGGTAAGTATGGCAAATACGGCAAGTATGGCAATTACGGCAATTACGGCAACTATGGCAAGTATGGCTCATACGGTCAGTATGGCAGTTACGGTAACTATAGCAACAGCCACTATGGCAATGCCAACGATACAAGTATCAAGAAGTAGAATCGACAATTATAAATCATTAAACGAGAAAGGAATTTAAATATGGCAACAATTGCTGTTGATTTTGATGGTACTATCGTAACTCACGAGTACCCTAAAATTGGTACAGAGCTGCCTTTTGCCACAGAGACGCTCAAGATGCTCATCAAAGACCATCACCGTCTCATTCTTTGGAGTGTGCGCGAAGGAAAGCTTCTGGATGAAGCCGTAGAATGGTGCAGAGAGCGCGGCGTGGAATTCTGGGCAGTCAACAAAGACTACCCAGAAGAAAGCGTAGAGAGCAACAACCATTTCTCACGTAAGCTCAAGGCTGACTGGTTTATTGACGACCGTGGTATCGGTGGTCTCCCTGACTGGGGAGAGATTTACCAGATTATCACAAAGCATACAAGCTATCGTCGTCTTATCAAGCAGAAGTTGATGTCAACACAAGAACCACCTAAGAAAAA
>URYG01000152.1 GCA_900551985.1 uncultured Prevotella sp.
TCGGCAAGGGCAGGGATGTCAGCCTCTGTGATTTTGAACACCCTACCTTTCAGGGCGATTTTTCTTGTTCATTTACCCCCTCGTCTAATGATCTATGAGTTAATAATTAAATAGCATAAATTAAACTGTTCATCAGAAAAATACACTTTTATTTGGAAAACGCAGAGGAAAAAGGAAGAAAAATGAGATTATTTTTTTGTCAATCCAAGATTTTGTAGTACCTTTGTACCCAAGTATGGCGAGGCGAATGCCAAACCTGCTCTATTTTCGTGGGTTAACGATTAGATTCGTATCGATTCGACTGGAAGTTCTAAACAGAATAGCTCCTACCAAAGCAAAATTCTATAAGTGTGAACTGAAAGTGAGAATGGATGCGCCTAGATATGGCGTATCCTCTCCTTTTGTATTTCACACTTTAGGCCATCTGTGGTAGGAGCAGCCTTGTTTAGGAATACGATAAGGTAGAGGGTACGCTCTTTTTATTCCTTCGAAAAGACATTTTGAAAATTTTACAGATTTCAGTAACAAGATTTAAAGCTCCTACCAATTATGCAAACAAATCTAAAGATTGAAACTGCTAGAGATTGTTGTACCCTATAAACAGCAATCACATGGCTCGTATCTATGACAACCTGGAAACCAAGTTCACCGATGGGCTCCAGGGCATTATTTCCAACGTGGGCGTAAAGCGCGTTGATTTCTGCGTGGGTTACTTCAACCTGCGCGGCTGGAACCTTATTGTCAATGAGGTTGATCAGCTATCCGGTGATTTCGTATATGAACAGAACGACCGCATATTCCGCACCTGCCGACTCCTTATAGGCATGCACCGACCAGATGAAGACCTCGTGCGAAGTCTCTATTCCGGCAAGAAGCAACTGCCCGATGCCGAGTATGTGCAGAAATGCAGAATAGCCATTGCCCGAGACTTCAAGAAGCAGCTCCTGCTGGGACTACCATCAAAGAACGATGAATGGACACTCCGCCGACTTTCCGCACAGATGAAGGAAGAGAAAGTATGCGTCAAACTCTATCTCCGAGAACCCCTGCATGCCAAACTCTATCTAGCACATCGTCCTGATGATAACTTCAACCCCATCCAGGCCATCATGGGTAGCAGTAATCTCACCTACTCCGGATTAACCCGACAGGGAGAGCTGAATGCAGAGTTTGCCGATAGCGACAGTGCAGAGAAACTATCAGAATGGTTTGATGCAAGATGGAACGACAAGTTCTGCATCGACATCACCAGCGAACTGATAGATGCCATCGACAACAGTTGGGCAGGCGAAGATGATATTCCACCTTATTATATCTATCTCAAGACGGTGTATCATCTCAGTCAGGAGGCTCGTTCAGGCATCAAGGAGTTCACGCTTCCGCCCGAATTCCGCAACACCCTTTTCGATTTCCAGCAGAATGCGGTGAAGATTGCAGCCAAGCATCTTAACAACGACAAGCGAAACGGAGCCATGATAGGCGATGTGGTGGGTTTGGGAAAGACCATCACCGCCTGCGCCATCGCCAAAATCTACGAGATGACCTACGCTAGCAGCACCCTCATCATCTGTCCTGCCAACCTGCAAGACATGTGGGCGAAATACAAGCAGAAATACGATCTCAAGGCAGACATCGTCTCGATGCAGAAACCCATTGATGTGGAGAACACCTGGAACTACCGACTGATTATCGTAGATGAAAGCCACAACCTGCGCAACAGCAGCGGAAAGCGATATCACAACATCCAGGAATTGATTCATAAACTGGATTGCAAAACCCTGCTGCTTACCGCTACACCATATAACAAGGATTTCTCCGACCTGGTCAACCAGCTGAAACTTTTCCTGAACGACGACCAGGACCTTGGCATCCGCCCGGAAGCTTATATCCAAAGTCTGGGAGGCGAGCGAGAGTTTCAGCGCAAGCATAGCGACATCCACATCCGCAGCATCAAGTCGTTTGAACAAAGCGATAAGACTGATGATTGGAGCGAACTGATGAAACTCTTCCTGGTTCGCCGCACCCGCACTTTCATTAAGGATAACTTTGCCCAGACGGACGAAAGCAATGGCAGAAAATACCTGCAGTTCCTGGATGGAAGCAAGTCGTACTTCCCCGACCGCATACCGAAAGCCCTGAAGTTCAAGACACAAAAGGGCGACCAGTATAGCCGCCTCTATTCTGAAGAGATGGTAGCGATGATGGAAGAACTCCTGCTGCCACGCTATGGACTTACCAGATATCTGAATGAAGCCAAGGCAGAAGAAGCATCCCGAGCCGAGAAACAGCTCATCGAAAACCTCTCGAAAGCAGGTCAGCGCATCATGGGATTCTGCAAGAGCACCTTCTTCAAGCGAATGGACAGCAGCGGTTTCGCCTTCCTGCTCACCCTGAAGCGCCACATTCTGCGCAACGCCATCTTCCTCTATGCCATCGACAACAAGCTCAATCTGCCCATCGGCGACGAGAACTCCCTACCCGATGATTTCGTGGAAGATGAAGATGCCAACGGAATGTTTGATATGGGTGATGACAGCCAGAACAGCGATGACCTCATCATCCCTACCGAAATGGAATACTACGAGCAGAAAGCCAAGAAACACTATGAACTACTGATGCAGAAGAATAATGTAAACTGGCTCAACAGCAAGTACTTCAAGCGGACACTCAAGCAGAATCTCAAGAAGGATTGCCAATGCATCATCAAGATGATTCAGCTCTGCGGACAATGGAAAACAAAGGAAGACCAGAAACTCAACGAACTGTACAAGCTCGTAACAGAGACCTATCCGAAAGACAAGATTGTGCTCTTCACACAGTATTCCGACACCGCCAAGTATCTCTGCCGCCAACTCCGCAAGAAGAATGTGGAGCAGATAGACATCGCCACGGGCGACAGCAAGAACACCACCAGCATCGTGGAGCATTTCTCACCTGTGAGCAACGAGAAGAGCTATCCTGCCGACCAGCAGAGCCGAATCCTCATCGCCACCGATGTACTGAGCGAAGGTCAGAACCTGCAGGATGCGCATATCATCATCAACTACGACCTGCCATGGGCGATTATCCGACTTATCCAGCGAGCCGGACGTGTGGACCGTATCGGACAGCAGAGCGACCACATCGACTGCTATTCCTTCTTCCCTGCCGAAGGCGTAGAAAAGGTAATCAACCTGCGCAAGCGCCTGAACGACCGCATCAACGAGGCAGCTAACGTAGTGGGAAGCGACGAAGTGTTCTTCGAGGGCAACGAGCAGAACCTGCGAGATATGTATAACGAAAAGAGCGGCTCGCTCGACGATGTGGATGACAATGATGTGGACCTGGCTTCACAGGCATACCAGATATGGAAGAATGCCACCGATGCCAAACCCGAACTGAAACGCATCATCCCCCACCTGAGCAACATGATCAATGCCACCAAGGCAACCACCGACAGGCTCAACGATGGCGTTATCACCTACGCCCAGACGCGAAGCGGATTCGATGTGCTCTCCTGGTACAACAGCAAGGGCGAAATCGTGAGCCAGTCGCAGAAGCGCATTCTCCAGGCCATGGAATGCGATGCCGACGAGCCTAATGTAGAACCAGCCGACCAGCATTACGACCTGGTGAAGAAAGCCATAGACAACATCGGCGACGAGAACACGCATGTGGGCGGCATTCTGGGCAGCAGATTCAGTACCCGTTACAAGATCATCCAGCGATTGGAGCGATATTACGAAAAGCCTGTAGATCTCTTCTTCTCCGACGAGAACAAGGAAGAGCTGAAATATGCCATCAACGACATCTACAACTATACGCTCCAGGAAACCGCCAAGTTTAATCTGGGAAGAATGATGCGACAGAACAACGTAAGCAACGACGACCTGGTGGAGTATGTGCTCGACATGCGCAAAAACAGCCAGCTCTGCATCATCGACGAAGATACCAACTCCAACAAAGAGCCGAAAATCATCTGTTCGATGGGTTTGAGATGGAGTGAATCTCATTCAAAATAATTCAAGACATGACAAGAAAAGAATTCAACCAATATATACAGGAAGCCAGTTTCCAGGAACTGTTCGTCACAGAAATGGGATGGAACAACCCCAAGGGCATGACCGATATCCTAGTGCCCCATGTCGATGACATAGATTACGAGATGGAGGCCATTGCCGAGCGCAATGGTTTCCAGATACTTACATGCCTGGTAGAGAAGATACCGACAGCCTCTACCTGCAAGAAGATAGACATCAAACTGCGCCAGCAAGCCCACGACTACATCTGCATCTACATAGAGCAGCAGGGCTTCCACCACCAGTGGGTTGCCCCGGTAAACAAAGTGGAAAAGCGCGACATCGTAACCATCGAGTATACCAGCGTAGCCCAGGCAGAGTTTCTTTACACCAAGATTCCCGACCTGAGCTTCGATTTTAACGAAGACACCACCATCATGGATGTGAAGCAGCGCATCCAGGGAGCCTTCATGGTGAATTCCGAGAAGATAACCAAGGATTTCTACGCAGGATTCAAGAAAGAGCATACCCAGTTTGTGAAATATATCACAGGCATCAACGACGAGATAGCCGACGACAAAAAGAACAAGGAGAAGCAATGGTATGCATCCGTGATGCTTAACCGCCTGATGTTCTGCTACTTTATCCAGAAGAAGGGTTTCCTGGATATGAACGAGAACTATCTGCGCGACAAGCTCAGCATGGTGCAGCGAGAGCGTGGCGAGAACGAATTCTTCCAGTCATTCTACAAGGGTTTCCTGATACACCTATTCCATGAAGGGCTGAATGGGCATCAGCGTAACGAGGCATTTCTCAGCAAATATGGTCGCATACCCTATCTGAACGGAGGCATGTTCGATTTTCACGACATCGAAAAGATGTTTAAGGATATTGACATCGACGACGAGGCATTCCTTCACCTCTTCGATTTCTTCGATAAATGGCGCTGGCATCTGGATACCCGCATCACGGCATCTGGAAAAGACATCAACCCCGACGTGCTGGGCTACATTTTTGAGCAATACATCAACGACCGTGCCCAGATGGGAGCCTACTACACCAAGGAAGACATCACGGAATACATAGGCAAGAACTGCATCCTGCCCTTCCTTTTCGACAGCGTTAAGAAGACCACCTCTGAGAAGGATTTCAAGGAAAAGGGTTACATTTGGCAAACCCTCCAGCAGAGCGGCGACAAATACATCTATGATGCCGTGAAGCACGGATATACTGCAGATTGGCTCTCTCTCATCCCGGGCGAGATAGCAGAAGGCGTGGATACCACCCAACCTCAACTCCTGGAGCGCAGAAGTCATTGGAACGAGCGCACTCCAGAGCCATTCAATCTGCCTACGGAGATATGGCGAGAAACCATTGAGCGATTCCAGCGCTGCGATGATTTGCTGCAGAAGATTACTGCTGGCGAGATTCACGAAATCAACGATTTCATCACCTATAATCTGGATATTCGTCAGTTCACATACGATTTATTGTTACATACAGAAGACCATCTTTTGGTAGAGCATTTCTATCATGCGATGCAGCACGTCTCTATCCTAGATCCTACCTGCGGCAGTGGCGCCTTCCTGTTTGCAGCCATGAACATCCTGGAACCGTTGTATGAAATCTGCATTACCCGCATGGAGGAGTTCCACCAGAAGAACGAGAAGTTATTCGTAGCTGAACTTGAAGAGATTAGCAAGAAGTATCGCAGTAATATTCAGTACTTTATCTATAAGAGTATCATTCTCCGCAACCTCTATGGCGTTGATATCATGGAAGAGGCAGTAGAGATTGCCAAGCTGCGCCTGTTCCTGAAAATGGTGGCGGTAGTGGAAGTAAATCCAAGACTCGATAATCTTGGTCTGGATCCGTTGCCGGATATCGACTTCAACATTCGTTGCGGCAACACTTTGGTGGGATATGCTACAGAGAAAGAATTGGATGATGATTTGAATTATGGCGACATGTTTGCCAAACAGGAGTTCAAGGATAAGGTAGAATTAGAGATGGAGGTTGTGGCTCGTGCCTACGAGCAGTTCAAGGACCTTCAGCTTACTTCGCAGGAAGAGGCAAGCGAGTTTAAGGAGTCTAAAATGCAGCTCAAGGCAAAGCTTTCAGGACTTAATGACTTGCTGAATCATAAGCTTTTTTCTTCAATGGTATCAGATGCCAGTATCTCGTATGAAGAATGGCTCTCCAGCCACCAGCCTTTCCATTGGCTGGCGGAGTATTATCATATCATGCATAGCAATGGTGGCTTTGATGTTATCATTGGCAATCCGCCGTATGTGGAACATACAGCTTGCAAAAAGTACAAAATACGAAACTACAAAACTACAAGTTGTGGAAACCTTTTTGCAAATTGTACAGAAAGAGCCTTTAATTTGAAAAAAGGAAAAGGTAAATTTGGCTTTATCATTCCTATCAGTGTAACTTGTTCAAAACGAATGAAACCTTTACAAGATTTATTATTAGGACATGGTACATATTTTTCGAATTGGAGTTGGCGACCATCAAAATTATTTGATGGAAACAAATCTGCTAATTTAAGTTTGACAATAGTAATCTCTACGAATGGTACAGCCAATTACTCTTCTTTTTACAAGAGATGGAATGCAGAAGTACGTCCATACATATTTAATTACTTGTACTATACATCCGTACCTGTAAATAAAAGCAACACCATAATTCCTAAAATAGGAGCATCTATAGAGAATAGAATTTTTGAAAAGACTTTTGATTTGCACAAGATAGGAGAATATGTAATGAATACTAATACTCAATATAAAGTTTATTACAAACGAACAGGCGGTCTTTACTGGAAGATCTTTACGGATTTCCAACCTACATTATTTTTAAATGGAGTTGAGACTACATCAAGCAAAGAAGAAACCATTTCTTTTGAAAATGAATTAAAAGAATATGCTTCTATCTGTTTGTGGTGGTCAGACTTATACTGGTGGTGGTATCAAATAAACTCTGATGTAAGGAACAATAATCCATCAGATTTACTTTCATTACCTATTGTAAAAGAAATCTTTAATGAACGTGCATTTAAAGAAATAGGTAAGAAGTTAATGAATGATTTAAAAGAGAATTCAGTATGGTCTGAGAGAAAATTTCAAGGAAATACAAGTAGATATAAATCATTTATCCCTAAATTTTCCAAGCCCATCATCGACGAGATCGATAAGCTTTTGGCGAAGCATTATGGCTTTACAGAAGATGAGCTCGACTTCATTATCAACTACGACATTAAGTATCGTATGGGCGATGAGCTGAACAAGGACGAGGAGTAATACGAAGACTCCCTGTTGCTGATGCTACTTGGCAAGCATCGGCAACAGGGATTCTTCATTCAATTGTTTTATCCTTCAGAATTATAGAAATCTAGCAAGGGCGTGCAGAAACCACCTTTGCAACATGTCCCTTTGGGATACCAGGTACAACTATGGAATAGCTGACAGGATATTTCTCTTCAAACTCCTCTATAGGAAGAGTGAATACTTCCAACTTCTTTTCCTTCATATTTTACTCCTTCCTTAAATAGCATATCAAACTAAGCCATTCTTTTTCAACAAATCTGTCAATTCTTTCCCCTTTAAAGTACTCCGCTCCGATTTATCATAAATATAAAGCAAACCGAGACCATCCTCTATATCAGCTAACACAACTGTTATAATACGGACACCGCCACTTTTACCAGTTCCTTTCGATTTGATAGCCATACGAACCTTACGCAAATCCCCTAACCCTGTTCAACTCACAGCTGAACAACTTCTC
>URYG01000153.1 GCA_900551985.1 uncultured Prevotella sp.
CCTTGTTACCGTGACGACCGGCGAGCTTATCACCTACACCGATCTTACGCTTCTTGGCTACGTATACCTTAGCCATACGCAGGATGCCTGAAGGCAGCTCGTCGCCGATGGTGATGGCGAACTTCTTACGCTTCAGCTCAGCGTCGAGGAGCTTATACTTGCGGATGTAGTTCATGATGAGCTTAGAGATGAGCGTATTGGTGTGCTCGTCGTCTGTCCATCCGTTCGACTGGATGCCGTCATACTCAAGGTTCTTGAGCATTGTGGCAGTAACCTTAGCGCCCTTGTTGATGATCTCAGCACCTGAGTAGTCCTTGATGCCCATAGAGGTCTTGTCCTCCATAAGGGTAAGGAGCTTGTCAACAAGGATGTCCTTGAGGTCGTCGTTCTTTGCCTCATACTCCTCGTCGATCTTGGCGAGTATCACCTTGTCCTGCTTCTTCGACTCGCGTGTCTTGATGGCACGTGCGAAGAGCTTCTTGTCGATGACAACGCCGCTGAGTGACGGGTTGGCCTTGAGAGAAGAATCCTTGACGTCGCCTGCCTTGTCGCCGAAGATGGCGCGGAGCAGCTTCTCCTCCGGTGACGGGTCGCTCTCACCCTTCGGCGAGATCTTACCAATCATGATGTCGCCCGGCTCGATGCGTGCACCGATACGAACGATACCGTTGTCGTCGAGGTCCTTTGTGGCTTCCTCGCTGACGTTGGGGATGTCGCTTGTGAACTCCTCTACGCCACGCTTTGTCTCGCGGACGTCAAGTGAGTACTCGTCGACGTGTACTGATGTGAGGACATCGTCACGAACCATGCGCTCTGAAAGCACGATGGCGTCCTCATAGTTATATCCCTTCCAAGGCATGTATGCCACGAGGAGGTTACGTCCGAGTGCAAGCTCGCCGTTCTCTGTTGCATATCCCTCGGTGAGGATGTCGCCCTTCTTCACTCGCTGTCCCTTGTTGCAGATAGGACGGAGGTCGATGGTCATGTTCTGGTTGGTGCGGCGGAACTTAGGAATGCGATATTCCTTGAGTGCCGGCTCGAAGCTTACAAATTCCTCGTCGTCGGTGCGGTCGTAGAGGATGCGGATGGTCGTTGCATCTACATACTCGATAACACCCTCGCCCTCGGCTGTAACCATAGTGCGTGAGTCCTCGCACACCTGCTTCTCCAGACCGGTGCCCACGATAGGAGCGTCGTTGTGGAGCAAAGGTACTGCCTGGCGCATCATGTTACATCCCATGAGCGCACGGTGACCGTCGTCATGCTCGAGGAACGGGATAAGACCGGCAGATACTGAAGCAATCTGCTGCGGCGATACGTCCATAAGGTCAACTTCTGAAGGCGGCACAACCGGGAACTCAGCGTTCTGGCGGCACTTAACATTGTCGCGGATGAACGAACCGTCCTCGCGGAGCGGAGCGTTACCCTGACCGATGATGTGGCCTTCCTCCTCCTCAGCGGTGAGGTAGACAACGTTCTTGTTGTCGAGGTCAACCAATGAATCGTGAACCTTACGGTACGGAGTGGCGATGAAGCCAAGCTCATTGATGGTGGCGTATACACAGAGAGAAGATATAAGACCGATGTTCGGACCCTCAGGGCTCTCAATAGGACAAAGGCGACCATAGTGTGTATAGTGAACGTCTCGAACCTCGAAACCTGCGCGCTCACGAGAGAGACCGCCAGGACCAAGGGCTGAGAGACGACGCTTGTGCGTAACCTCGGCGAGCGGGTTGGTTTGGTCCATGAACTGTGACAGAGGGTTGGTGCCGAAGAACGAGCTTACAACGCTGGAAATGGTCTTAGCGTTGATAAGATCAGTAGGCTGGAACACCTCATTGTCGCGGACATTCATACGCTCGCGGATGGTGCGGCTCATACGTGCCAGACCGATAGAGAACTGGTTGGAGAGCTGCTCGCCTACTGTGCGGACACGACGGTTAGAAAGGTGGTCGATATCGTCAACAGTGGCGTTCGAGTTAACAAGCTGGATGAGATACTTGATAATCTCTATGATGTCGTCCTTTGTGAGGACGCGAACCTCTGAATCGGTGTCGAGACCGAGCTTCTTGTTGATACGGTAACGTCCAACCTCGCCGAGGTCGTAACGCTTGTCAGAGAAGAAGAGGTTCTGGAACACTTCACGTGCTGAAGCGTCATCGGCAGGATCGGCATTGCGGAGCTGGCGGTAGATATAGAGCACAGCCTCCTTCTCAGAGTTCGACGGGTCCTTGCCGAGAGTGTTGAAGATGATGGAATACTTGGAAGCAGCGTCTGCGTCCTTGTGGAGGAGCACTGATGTGGGCTCTGCCTCGAGGATATCCTCGATGTTGTCCTCAGTAAGCTCTGTCTCACGCTCCATTACCACCTCGTTACGCTCGATTGAAACAACCTCGCCCGTATCCTCGTCAACGAAATCCTCGTTCCAAGACTTCAAGACACGTGCAGCGAGCTTGCGGCCGATGCAAGCCTTCAGGTTCTTCTTGTTCACCTTTACCTCCTCGGCAAGGTCGAAGATCTGGAGGATGTCCTTATCCTGCTCGTAGCCCATGGCACGGAGAAGCGTAGTTACCGGCAACTTCTTCTTACGGTCAATGTATGCGTACATGACGTTGTTGATGTCGGTGGCGAACTCAATCCAAGAGCCCTTGAACGGAATGATACGTGCAGAATAGAGCACAGTTCCGTTGGCGTGTACGCCCTGTCCGAAGAATACGCCCGGCGAACGGTGAAGCTGTGATACTACGACGCGCTCAGCACCATTGATAACGAAAGTGCCGTTGCTCGTCATGTAGGGGATAGTGCCAAGGAAGACATCCTGGATGAATGTGCCGAAGTCCTCGTGGTCGGGATCCGTACAGTAGAGTTTCATCTTAGCCTTCAAAGGTACGCTATATGTCAGACCACGCTCAAGGCACTCGTCAATGGAGTAGCGCGGCGGGTCGATATAGTAATCCAAGAACTCAAGAACGAAATTGTTACGTGTGTCGGTGATAGGGAAGTTCTCTGAGAACACCTTATACAAGCCGTCATTCTTGCGTTCTTCAGGCGGAGTGTCTAACTGAAGGAAATCCTTAAAGGACTTGAGCTGCACATCGAGGAAATCCGGATATGGCAACGGATTATGGACGCTGGCAAAATTTACTCTGTTATCAACAATTTTTGAAGCCATCAGAAGTATTTAAAGGGTGAGTAAAAAAATCAGTGAATGTGAAAAGACACAAAAAGGTTAGGACCCGCCTACTTGGAAGATCCTAACCATATAAGTTTTCAAGAAACGTTGTGGTTGATAAATATAATGTGCGTAAACGCATTACGCGACTCGTCAACCACAGACGTCCGAGTAGTCAACGTAATGTTTTATTACTTGAGCTCTACCTTAGCACCAGACTCCTCGATAGCCTTCTTCAAGTTCTCAGCCTCCTCCTTAGAGAGACCTTCCTTGATCTTAGCAGGAGCGCCGTCTACGAGGTCCTTAGCTTCCTTCAAGCCAAGACCGCAAGCTTCCTTAACTGCCTTTACTACCTGGAGCTTAGCGCCACCAACCTCAGCGAGGATAACGTCGAAAGAAGACTTCTCCTCAGCGGCCTCACCGCCTGCAGCGGGACCAGCTGCTACAGCTACAGCTGCAGCTGCGGGCTCAATTCCGTACTCCTCCTTGAGGACTGTTGCCAACTCATTTACTTCCTTTACTGTAAGATTTACCAATTCTTCAGCAATAGCTTTGATATCTGCCATTTTATTTAAATTTTAATTGTTTTTAATGTTAATGTTTTGTGACTTGGAGTTGAATTACTCAGGACGCTCGCCCAAAGTCTTAAGCACACCGTGAATAGTGTTTGCGCCTGACTGAAGAGCAGAGATAACGTTCTTTGCCGGAGACTGCAGCAATGCCACGATGTCGGCAATAACCTCGTTCTTGCTCTTGAGAGCTACAAGTGCCTCGAGCTGGTCAGCACCGAAGATGGTCTCCTCAGCATAAGCAGCCTTGAGTGCGGGAACGCCCTCTTTCTTGTATTCCTTAAGAAGCTTAGCGGGAACGTTGGCTGTATGACAGAACATAACAGCGGTTGTGCCCTTAAGAGCTCCGTACATGGGCTCGAAATCGATCTCGCTTGCCTGGAAAGCCTCACGAAGAAGGTTGTTCTTCACAACCGTCATCTTGATCTCGTTCTTGAAGCACTTGCGACGAAGGTTGCTTGTTGCCTCAGCGTTGAGTCCAGCAAGGTCGACGAGATAGAAGTGAGGATATTCCTTCAGCTTCTCACCGAGCTCAGCAATAATAGTATCTTTGATTTCTTTCTTCATTTTACAAAACTTTTAGAGTTACTCAACTGATTTCGGATCAACCTTGATACCCTTACTCATAGTGCTCGAAATAAAGATACTCTTGATGTATGTACCTTTAGCAGCAGCAGGCTTGAGCTTAATGATTGTAGCGATGAACTCCTTGGCATTCTGATAGATCTGCTCCGGAGTGAAGTTCACCTTACCGATTGACGTGTGGATGATACCAGCCTTGTCAACCTTAAAGTCAATCTTACCCTGCTTTACTTCCTTAACTGCCTTAGCAACGTCCATTGTTACGGTACCGCTCTTGGGGTTAGGCATAAGTCCACGAGGACCGAGGATACGGCCGATAGGACCAATCTTACCCATGCAAGAAGGCATTGTGATGATTACGTCTACGTCAGTCCAACCACCCTTGATCTTCTCGATATACTCGTCAAGACCAACATAGTCGGCACCTGCTTCCTTAGCAGCAGCTTCCTGATCGGGAGTACAGAGAGCGAGCACGCGTGTAACCTTACCAGTTCCGGCAGGCAGCGAAACGACGCCACGAACCATCTGGTTTGCCTTACGCGGGTCAACGCCCAAGCGTACATCAATATCAATAGAAGCGTCGAACTTGGTAGTGGTGATTTCCTTTACCAGCTCTGAAGCCTCTTTCAGTGTGTATGCCTTCCCTGCTTCAACCTTGTCAGCTACTGATTTTTGATTTTTTGTCAGTTTCATTTTTTCGAATTGAAGTTATTAAACATTCTCAGGGAAGTCTCCCTCTACAGTAATACCCATACTTCTTGCTGTTCCAGCAACCAGTCTCATGCCTGATTCAACTGTAAAGCAGTTCAAATCCTTCAGTTTGTCCTCAGCGATTGCTTTTACCTGCTCCCAAGTTACTTTACCAACTTTCTGGCGGTTAGGCTGGGCTGAGCCACTCTTTACCTTGGCTGCCTCCTTGAGCTGTACTGCTGCGGGAGGAGTCTTCAGTTCGAAGCTGAATGATTTATCGGTGTAGTAGGTGATAACAACAGGAATGATCTTGCCTGCCTTATCCTGGGTTCTGGCGTTGAACTCCTTGCAGAATCCCATAATGTTGATACCCTTAGAACCAAGAGCAGGTCCTACTGGAGGTGAAGGATTCGCAGCGCCACCTTTAATCTGTAATTTGATTAATCCAGCAACTTCTTTAGCCATTTTGTCTGTTAATATTTAATTGATTATTATAAAAGAATTCCGATGCGTTCGTAACAATGCATCAGCCTTCCTTTTCGACTTGCATAAAACCGAGTTCCAACGGAGTCTTACGTCCGAAGATTTTGACCATCACCTTAAGTTTGCGCTTCTCGGCACTCACCTCTTCGATGACGCCACTGAAGCCGGAGAATGGACCGTCTGCCACCTTTACTGTCTCGCCCACCATGTAGGGAACGTCTACAGTATCGACGACCTCTGTCTCTTCGCAGCTACCGAGCATGCGATTGATTTCGGATTGTGGGACAGGCGACGGGTTATCCAAACCGCCAAGAAAGCCAAGCACATTAGGTGAGAAGCGCAACTTGTGAGCCACGTCACCAACGAGCGCTGCTTCTACGAATACGTAGCCAGGGAGAGAAATCTTCTCCTTAACCACCTTCTTGCCATTACGCAAAGAAACGTGCTTCTCGAGCGGCAGTACCACCTGGGAAACATGTTTTTCGAGTAACGGATCGTGCTTAATCTCAGCGTCAAGATACTCCTTAACTTTAGCTTCTTTTCCGCTGGAAGCACGCAGCACGTACCATTTTTTTTCTGTCTGAGCCATTTTCTTGAACGATTAACCTGGGTATACCATTGTCATGACCCACTTAAACAGGGAGTCCATTGCGAAAACCACCACGGCAATGACAAGGGAAGCAGATAATACAATCACTGCGCTGTGGTTTAGTTCAGCATACTTTGGCCAAGTAGTTTTATGCGCAAGTTCGTCGTAACAAGCCTTGCAATAATTTACTAACTTTTTAAACATATTATCTTCTTTTTTGCACGGGAAGAGAGGCTCGAACTCCCGACACCTGGTTTTGGAGACCAGTGCTCTACCAACTGAGCTATTCCCGTAGGATAGTTCCTGCGCTATGCAGCGACAGGAACTATTTTTATTTTAGACAACCTTCTTGCGAAGGTCAGCCTTAGGCTGTGATTAGTCCTCGATGATCTTTGTGATCTGACCTGAACCTACTGTACGGCCACCCTCACGGATAGCGAAACGGAGGCCCTCGTTGAGAGCTACAGCGTAGATAAGCTCAACCTCGATCTCTACGTTATCACCAGGCATTACCATCTCAACTCCCTCAGGAAGCTTGATCTCACCGGTGCAGTCCATAGTACGGAGGTAGAACTGAGGACGATACTTGTTGCCGAACGGAGTGTGACGACCACCCTCTTCCTTCTTCAAAACGTAGATAGAAGCCTTGAAGTGCTTGTGAGGCTTGATCTGACCCGGGTGGCAGAGTACCATACCGCGCTTGATCTCGTTCTTGTCGATACCACGGAGGAGCAGACCAACGTTATCGCCAGCTTCACCCTCTTCGAGGATCTTACGGAACATCTCAACACCAGTTACGACACACTTCTTGTCCTCACCGAGGCCAAGGAGCTCAGTCTCGTCGCCTACCTTAACGCGACCAGTCTCGATACGACCAGTAGCAACAGTACCACGACCTGTGATTGAGAATACGTCCTCAATAGGCATCAAGAAAGGCTTGTCGAGGTCACGGGGAGGCTCCTGAATCCAAGTATCAACAGCGTCCATGAGCTCCATTACCTTGTCTACCCACTTCTCTACACCATTGAGTGCACCAAGAGCAGAACCACGGATGATAGGAGTATCCTCCTCATAGCCGTACTGGTCGAGGATCTCGCGAACCTCCATCTCTACGAGCTCGAGCATCTCCTCGTCCTCTACCATATCGCACTTGTTCAAGAAAACGACCATGCGGGGAACGTTCACCTGACGAGCGAGGAGGACGTGCTCACGTGTCTGAGGCATAGGACCGTCAGTAGCAGCAACAACAAGGATAGCACCGTCCATCTGAGCAGCACCAGTTACCATGTTCTTTACATAGTCGGCGTGACCCGGGCAGTCTACGTGAGCGTAGTGACGGTTAGCTGTTTCGTACTCGATGTGAGCAGAGTTGATGGTGATACCACGCTCTTTCTCCTCAGGAGCGTTATCGATCTGGTCGAAAGACTTAACTTCCTTGCTACCGAAACCCTTGTCGAAAAGAGTCTTTGAGATGGCAGCAGTAAGAGTGGTCTTACCATGGTCTACGTGACCAATCGTACCAATGTTTACGTGCGGTTTGGTGCGCACAAATGTTTCTTTAGCCATAGCTTTGTATTTTATATATAAATTGTTTATTCTGTTTTTCTTCTGATTCTCGGTTTAAGAATAGAAGTAGAGCTGTAACTGAGAGTTGAACTCAGGACCTCTTCCTTACCAAGGAAGT
>URYG01000154.1 GCA_900551985.1 uncultured Prevotella sp.
TCCACGAATCCGAGGTTCGGTCCCACATGACCGCCATGCTTGCTTACACGGTTCAACACAGCCTGTCTTGTCTCATCTGCCACCATCTGCAGCGCCTCCAAATCCAGCTCCTTCAAGTCGGCTGGCGACTTTATTTTCTCAATATACATTTTCTTATAGTTATAATTATTATTTCTGGGTGCAAAGATACAAAGAATCTCGAAAACCCGTATTACCTAAACTACAGAAAAAATGAATAATTTTCCCTATTCCGCCAAAAGCCTCTACTTTTTCATCCCCGACCCACATTTTTTCTTTTCAAAATCGCTTCCATTTCAAAAACTTTTCGTAACTTTGCCACAAAGAATAAAAATGCAAAGACTATGGTAGAAAGAATTTATCCTGTGGGAATACAGACATTCAGCGACATCATCAAGAGAGGATGCGTGTATGTGGATAAAACTGACTTGATATACAAGTTGACCAAGAAGTACAAGTACGTATTTCTCAGTCGTCCCCGTCGGTTCGGAAAATCCTTGCTGAGCACAACCCTCCATTCCTATTTTGCTGGCGAGAAAGACCTGTTCAAGGGGCTTGCCATCGAAGGTTTGGAAAAGGACTGGACAGAATACCCTGTCCTGCACTTCGACATGTCCACATTCAAGAATTGCAATCTCAAAGATTTGCAATCTAAATTCAATTACAAACTTTCCGAATATGAAAGTATCTGGGGTAAGAATCCTGAAAGCGAAACTCCCGGAGACAGATTCAAGAACCTGATTATTTCGGCAAAAGAGCAAACAGGAAAGCCGGTCATCATTATCATAGACGAATATGATGCGCCGCTTCTTGATGTGCTCCACAACGAGGACAGGCTAGCAGAAATCAGAACCGTCATACAGGAATTTTATGCCCCAATCAAGGCTAATGATGAATACATCAGATTCACCTTCATCACAGGTATCACCAAGTTCTCGCAGCTCAGCATCTTCAGCGCCATCAACAACCTGACCAATATCTCCATGGACCCAGAATTTGCTGCCATCTGCGGCATTACCAAGGAGGAACTCACCACCACCCTAAGCCAGGACATCGAACTGATGGCGGAGCACAATGGGGTGAGCAAGGAAGAGATGGCACGGATGCTTCAGGAGAATTACGACGGCTATCATTTCACAAGAAACTGCCCCGACATCTTCAATCCGTTCAGTCTGATGCGAGCCTTGGCATCGGGAGAGATAGAGGACTACTGGTTTGCATCGGGCACTTCTACCTATCTCATCAATCAGATGCAGAGATTCAAGACAGACGTAACGGAGCTGGATAATGTCTTCGCCTTCTCGTCTTCGTTCGACCGTCCTACGGAGAAGATGACGGATGCTCTGCCATTGCTCTATCAGAGCGGTTACCTTACCATCAAGGACTACGACCCTCTCACCAAAGGCTACTTTCTCGGCATTCCAAACAAGGAAGTAAGAGCCGGCTTGATGGAAAACCTGCTGCCGCTCTACACGAATCTAAGCGACGGCACTTCGCTGGGCTTTGCGGCAAGATTCTACCAGGCATTGGTGTATGGAAACATCGATAAGGCGATGACGCTGATGAAATCCTACTTCGCTTCCATTCCTTACCCGGAAGGCGGAAAGGATGTATTGGCAGACATGCAGAAAAACGAGTATTATTACGAAACCGTATTCTACATCATGCTTTCGATGATGAACATAGCCGTTCTCACGCAGGTGAAGAGTTGCAGGGGCAGGGCCGATGCCGTGATGTTCTCGCCCCACGCCATCTTCGTCTTCGAGATAAAGATCAACAAGCCTGCCAAGGAAGCCCTCGCCCAGATAGACGAAAAAGGCTACATGGTTCCTTTCGAGGCTGATGAAAGAAAGCTCGTAAAGATTGGCATCAGCTTCAGCACAGAGACAAGGACTATTGAGGATTGGGAATACAGAATTCTGGATAAAACTTCAACAAAACCAACACATAAGAAAGCGTATTCTGTCGAAGAAAAAAGAAAAGAACACGGAAACGCCTATCTACCTTGGGAAAAAGAAGCAGATGATATTCTGATAAAATTTTACAATGAAGGAAAAAAGATAAAGGAAATAGCAGAAATCATGGAGCGTTCAAGAGGAGCGATTTACTCTAGACTCAAAAAGCTAGGAATTATAAATTAATAAGAAGACTCTGAATCAGCATTTCTTATTGCTAATTCAGAGCCTTCTTATTTTTTCTTTCTCCCTATTCCTTCACCTCCATCATTTCCGGATGCTCCATCCGCTCCTGTTTCTTGAGTTTCTTCACCACCTCGGAATAGCTGTGGCGAAGCAGGGACTGGATGAAATCATCTTCCAATGAACCATAGAGATTCACCTGGTTCCAATACTTCTTATTCCAATGCCAGGCTCCTTCTATCTCGGGATAAACCTCCCGCAGTTCAAGGGCGTAATCGGCATTACATTTCATCGTAACCCATTCCGGGCGCTCCAAATCAACACAAGCAAAAATCTTGTCTAAGACGCGAAACACCAAGGTCCGCTCATCAAAAGGGAAAGCCTCGGTAACGAGGGGGAGTGAGAGGCAATACTCTCTAACTGATTCTATGTTCATAATTTCTGCTGCTATATTTTCTGCTGCAAAGATAATGAATTCTGATGAAACGGCAAGACTTATCTCTAGAAAAAACGAAGCTTATCCGGAAAAAATTCCGTTATATTAAAATCGCTTTCATGTCTTCTCCGTAATTTTGCAGCATCATTCGCATTTTTTTGCGACATATTTACATTAAAATAAGATAGAAGATTATGAAACATGAATTGATTATAAGCGGCTTGCTCATCCTGGGAAATCAGATGACGGCAAACGCTCAACAGACAAAGGCCACTACAGCAGAGAGTATTTCTACAGAGAGCATTTCTACTGCAGAGAACATTTCTACTGATAGCATCCAGGCGATAAAGGAAAAGCTTCGCCAGGACAGCATTCAATGGGAAAAACAGCTCTCAGCCGTAACCATTAAAGGAAACCGCTCACAATTCCGCCAGAAAAACGGTGGAATCGTGGCGCGCATCTCGGGAACTTCTCTCGAGAAGGAGCCGAATGCTACGGAAGTACTTGCCAAACTCCCCGGAATGTTTAAAACCAAGGATGGCAAACCGCAGGCATTTATCGGCGGCGCACCCGAAATCTACATCAACGACAGAAAGGTGCAGGATTACAGCATAGTAGAAAACCTGCCCGTTACACAGATAAAAGAGGTGAAGGTGATTCATCATCCCGGAGCCGAATACGGCAACAACGTGGGCTGCGTGCTGCTCATTACCACCAAGAAGAACCTGCAAGGACTCGCCATCGTGGAGAACTCCGGCATCCTCTTCGACTCCTTCGTGAGCAACAACCATGACCTCGACCTTACCTACACCCGCGGCAAGATGACGTACTACGCCAAGCTTAGTTACGCCAACTGGCAGGGGATATGGAAAGAACAGGACATCGCCACGAATTACGTAAGCGGCAGTAATACAGGCAGCAACGCTGGCGATAACGCCACCACCTACATTGCCTCCTCCACCCTCGATTGCAAGCACAGCTACTACGACCACTTCTACTGGAGCACCGGAGCCGACCTCGCCCTGACTGAAAAGCAAACCATCGGAGTGAAATACGATGGCTACAACATTCATCAGCCGATGCCTTTCAAGATGACGAGCTATGCGATGACCAACGATCACGTAGATGATAACGTAACGGGCGACAACAAGTTCCTCTATTACGACTGGCAGCACCACGTGAACGCCTTCTACCAGGGCCATTACGGAGAAAAATGGAAGCTGAACTTCTTCGGCGACTTCGTGAAGCTGCACACAGAGCAGGGCCAATTCGTGGATGAGGTTTCAGAAAGGGATCTGGCGAATGGAGCTAGCGAGGAAGAAGCCAGAAACAAGTTCACACTCCTCCCTCAAAGCGATGGAACCATCTGGGGAGCAAAGGCCCGTGCCAACTACACCATCAACGACAAGCAAACCTGGATGATGGGTGCCGAGTATAACTACGTGAAGAGCGAATCGCGCGCCGATTACACCCCAGCTGATAAGGGAACCTCTACCCACAGCATCACCAAGGAGAATCATGCTGCCGTCTTCGCCGAGTATTCGATAGATTTCAAGCCCTTCTCATTAAGAGTAGGATTGAGATACGAACACGTAGACAGCCGCTTGGATTATCTGAAAGATGAAACTGGAAGAACTGGAATTGGAAGTTCAGAAACTGGAACAACTGGAACTGGAACGCCAGAAACAGCCTCCACCGAGCCGCTTCATCGCACATACGATAACCTCTACCCTTCCCTCCTGCTCTCTCATCAGGCGGGCAGATTCTCCCAATCCCTGAGCTACCGCTCTTCCGAAACCCGCCCATCCTTCCAGGAACTGAACACGGGCACGGTTTACGCGAACCGCTACATGAGACAGGTTGGAAACAGCGAGCTGGAGCCATCCCAGCGCCACGACTTCCAATACCAGGCAAGCTATGGCGACCTCTTCCTCCAGGCTAGCTACACCTACGTGAAGAATTACATCACCAGCATCATCGAACCCTATTCCGATGACCCGCAAACGGGCTACATCACCTGGACCAACATCGACCATTGCTGGAACTGGGGCAGCTTCCTGGGCTACCGCCATCGCTGGGGTTTCTACGAGCCACAAGTACAGGCAGGCATCCAGCAGGGCTTCATAAATGCCATCAGCATGGGCAAGGAGAAAAGTTTCCACGACCCGTACTACATCTTCAGCCTCTACAACGGCTTCCATCTGCCTAAGGGCTGGTATCTGAACCTCTCGTTCTCCTACCGAAGCAGCGGCACCTATGATTTCCTCACCATCAACAGCGTGCACAACTTCGATTTCCAGCTCTACAAGAGTTTCCTGAAAGACAAGCTCTCGCTGAGTCTGAACGTAAACGACATCTTCAACACCAAGCGCCAAAAAACCGATGGCACCTACGGCAACGTGCGGTTCCAGCAGCAGAAGTGGGAAGACACCCGAAGCGTGCAGCTCCGCCTCACCTATCGCTTCAACCAGGCCAAGAAGCAATACCGTGGCGAGAACTCCGCCCAGGAAGCCGTGGGACGAATGGGAGGAAAATAGGAAAACTTTCTCGGTTTAAATATAGAAAAAAACGAAGTCTCTGTTAAGCAGAATCTCTATGACTTTGCCCCAGCAGAGACTTTTTTTTCGAAAAAAGGTTATAAATCTGGAAATAAACTTGTATATTTTCTTAAAAAATCGTACATTTGTAACGAGATTCTTGCTTAATTGCAATTTCGAAGCATTAAAAAACAACAAAAAGTAAAGCCAATGATCGACTGTCAGATTATAAGAGATGGAAAGGTAGAAGGAGAAGTAAGGCAAAACGGCCTTACCTTCATCGACAACCATGGGATGGAACGGAGCAACCACATCGAATCGGATGCCATGGAAGTTTCGCTCAAGGAGTGGCATTACCAGAAGTTTGGCATCATGAACCAACACTATTTTGGCAAGGCGAACAACACCAAGTTTATCGCACAGCACGAGGTTCGGCCAGCCCTGCTCTTCTCCATGCCAACCCTTGGCGGCAGCATGAAAGAAGTGTACGGCGGTCGTGGTGCAAAAAAGGAAATGATGTGGAAAACAGGCGACGCAAGCCTCTGTTTTCTAAGCGGAGAAGGTGGTGCCAACACGCACTTGAACCAGGGCACCCAATTCGAAATCT
The DNA here is from genome assembly GCA_900551985.1 of uncultured Prevotella sp. Taxonomy (GTDB): domain Bacteria; phylum Bacteroidota; class Bacteroidia; order Bacteroidales; family Bacteroidaceae; genus Prevotella. The sequence continues at coordinate 5,737 of URYG01000154.1, forward strand.
TCAATGTGGTCATCCCGCAGCAATTCATAGAAGAGTTGATCGAACGCAACCCGGAGGCTTTTGATCAGCTCTCTCCTCTAACCAGCCCTACCTTCAACACCCAGACCATCATCAAGTACAACCAGCCCGCCATAGCAGCAGTCATCAAGGCGGCACGAGACATCCAGCGTTCCCGCCTGCTAGGCAACCAAGCCTCCAAATATCTGGAATCGAAGATTACCGACTGCCTCTCGGGATTTCTCCTGCCCGCCAGTCTCTTGCCAAGCGCCCAAACCCTCAGTATCAGCCTCCGCGACAAGATACACGATGCCCAGAGCATCATCCTCACCCACTATCAGGAAATGCCTTCGCTTCACGAATTGGCGGCAATGGTGGGCACCAACGAATGCACCCTGAAGAAAGCCTTCAAGCAGGAGTTTGGAACCACGGTATTCCAGTATCTCTTCGATTTCCGCATGGATTTAGCGGTTCATTATCTCCTCGACACAAGTCTGCCGATTGCCGACATCGGTATCAAATTGGGCTACGATTACCAGAGTCATTTCTGCACGGCATTCAAGCGGAAACACGGGGTGAGCCCGATGGAATTCAGATTAAGACGTGGAGTTATTGCAAGAACCTGATGATGGTTTGCAATAACTTCATAAATCTTGCAGCCTCGCCACCATCCATCTGAACATGATGAAACTGGAAGGAGATGGGGAGCGTGGTTCGAAAGAAACCATGGCGATAACTTCCCCACATCAGCATAGGGTTGCAGAATAAATCCGTGTATTGATTCACGATGCTGTCAAGCTCCGTTCCTATCATCGCCGACGTTCCCACCACCATCGCATCTTCTAGAGAAGATGATTTGCATTCAGCAGCAGCCTCAGAAGTAAGACGAAGATAATCTTCATTAAACTTCTGAATATCATCAGAATAAGGAATATCGCAGGAATTGATTCCGCCCTTCTTATTTTCCACGATTACGTTAATGGCGATAGAATCGTATAGCATCAATCGCCAGGATGAGCCGGATTCTTTTTCCGGGGAATCTTCCTCATCAGAAATTTCTTTAGAAGATTCTTTTTCCGGAAGAAGATAAAACTCCCTGGTTCTCGATGCAGCACAACCTATCGCCCAGCACAAGATCATATTGAATTTCAATCCCCTCCTTCTGCTTATCTTCAAAATTCGGGAAACATCGAATGTCTTGGTCAGGGTTACCATCGGCATCGGCGACGACATCCATAATTCGAATGCCGCCGCCCTGGAAGTTTCTCTTGGGTCTATCTCTTTCTTCATAACATTTTCTTTTTTTCCTAATTTCCGCAACACTATAATTTAATATTTTTTATAAGCACCTGAGCAACAATAAGTTGCTCAGGATTTTGTCATGTCAGAAATTTCACTTATCTTAGTGTTGCATATAAAAACAAATAAAACTCTGAATGACATAGCAAAAATACAAATAAAATCTGAGAAACTCACTCCTTTTGGAGGAATTTTTTCTATTATGCCTCAAATCATACTTTATCCTCATTTCCTCCCGCTCCTCCTCAGAAAGGCTCTTCATAAAAGCCTTCCAGCCGGGGCAGAAGCGAGTGTGCCAATGCCAGAAACGGGAAACAAGCGAACGAGGATTCGCCTCATACTTACGGCGCATACAACAATCTGCGCAAGGAATATTCTTTTTCTTCATGATTTCTACTCTATCGGAATCCAAATTTCTGTCAGCAATTCCTCCGGAGCAGTTGTCTCCGGGTCGTTCAGGTAACGCTCGAACATCTGACAAGGCTCCAGCACTCCGCTTCCCAACTTCACCTTCTCGCCAGATGCCGGAAGGAGTTCACCATAAACCTTGGCGTTTACTTCTGCCAGATTCTCATACGGTCCCTGATAACGGTAAACCAGGAAGCGACCACCATAAATCGTAATAATGCTCACATCATCCTCGGGCTGAAGCTGCTCTACGATAGGAGCTGCGATACAAACATCCGTGCGGCAGGCATCGGCAGGAGTTGCTGCCG
>URYG01000155.1 GCA_900551985.1 uncultured Prevotella sp.
ACCTAGGACCTCCAGATTATGAGTCTGTTGCTCTAACCAACTGAGCTACAAGTCCATTGAATTTTTATCAAATTCGAGTGCAAAGATACTAGATTTTAGGCAAATAACCAAATAAAATCTTAAAAATTTTCTTTGAATCAGAAAAATACCGTATCTTTGCACCAAATTATGTGCGCACACATGCGTATGTACTTATGAATCGTACAAAAAGAAAAAGTATTTCTATTCAGAAATGGACATAGACAAAAACAAAAGAATCGGTCTTACCGACGAACAAGTAAAACAGAGTAGGGAACAGCATGGCAAAAACGTGCTCACCCCTCCTCAACGTACCTCATTATGGAAACTGTATTTGGATAAGTATCGCGATCCGATTATCCAGATACTCCTCGTTGCGGCTTTCGTTTCCCTTATCCTCGCTTTCATCGAAAAGAATTTCATGGAGACCATCGGTATCTTCGTGGCAGTTTTCCTTGCTACCACTGTGGGCTTCTACTTTGAGCGCGATGCGGCCAAGAAGTTTAATCTGCTTACGGCGCTCAGCGAAGAGCAGCCGGTTAAGGTGCGCCGCAATGGTAAGGTGATGGAGATTCCACGCCACGATGTGGTGGTGGGTGATGTGGTGCTCGTGGAAGTGGGCGACGAGGTGCCTGCCGATGGAGAACTCATCGTCTGCAACGACTTGCAGATTAATGAATCTGCCCTTACGGGCGAACCGGTTGCCGAGAAATCTCTGGAAGGTGGTGGCGATGGAGCCTATCCTCGCAACGTCATCCTCCGTTCTACCATGGTGATGAATGGCAGGGGCGAGTTCGTGGTTACTGCCGTGGGCGATGCTACCGAGATTGGTAAGGTGGCGAAGAAATCTACCGAACAGACTTCGGTGGAGACACCGCTTCATATGCAGCTCGATAAGTTGGCAAAGATGATTTCCAAGGTGGGCTCCGTGGTATCCGTGGCAGCCTTCTTCATCTTCCTGATTCACGATATCCTCACCAATCCGGCATGGGGCGGTAAGGATTATTTCTATATGGCAGAAATCGTGCTCAACTATTTCATGATGGCTGTTACCCTGATTGTGATGGCGGTGCCTGAGGGATTGCCGATGGCGATTACCCTTTCCTTGGCGCTCAACATGCGAAGAATGCTGAAGTCGAACAATCTGGTGCGCAAGCTCCATGCCTGCGAAACCATGGGTGCCGTTACCGTGATCTGTACCGATAAAACCGGTACGCTTACCCAGAACAAGATGCAGGTGAGCGCCCTGGAACTCAAGCAGGGCGATGAGGCGCTGCTCGATACTGCCATCGCCCTCAACTCTACAGCCGAGTTGAATGACGGCAAGCCTATCGGAAACCCTACCGAGTCGGCTCTCCTGCTCTGGCTCGATGCTCAGGGCAAGGATTATGAAGAGCTCCGCAAGCAGGTGAACGTGCTCAAGCAGTTGCCTTTCTCTACCGAGAGAAAGATGATGGCAACCTTGGCAGAAGTTGATGGCGAAACCTATCTCTTCGTGAAGGGTGCGCCGGAAATCGTGATGAAGAAATGCATCATCGAGGATAGAATGCAAAGACAGACTGCCGAAGAACTCGATGAGTGGCAGCATAAGGCAATGAGAACCCTGGCGTTCGCCTATAAGAAGATAGAAGCTTCTATCATGAGAACTTCCAGACCTTCTACTGCCGAAGTGGTAGCGCTTCTCGATGCCAACGACCTTCAGTTGCAGGCCATTGCAGCCATTGCCGACCCTATCCGTCCGGATGTTCCTGCTGCCGTGCAGGAGTGCCGCCATGCGGGTATCGAGGTGAAGGTGGTTACGGGTGATACTGCCGCCACTGCCTTGGAGATAGGCAAGCAGATAGGTGTCTTCGAGGATGAACCTGAGAATATCGGAGCTGATGGCTCCATGACTTCGCTCGACCAGCAGATGATTACGGGCGAACAGTGGGAGGCTCTTTCTGATGATGAGGCTTACGAACGGGCGAAGGATATCCGCGTGATGAGCCGTGCCCGTCCTACCGATAAGCAGCGACTGGTGGCTATGCTCCAGAAGCGTGGCGAGGTGGTTGCCGTAACAGGTGATGGTACCAACGATGCTCCGGCACTTCACTATGCCCATGTGGGTTTGTCCTTGGGTTCCGGTACTTCCGTGGCTAAGGAGGCCTCGGATATGACTTTGCTCGATGATTCCTTCAAGTCTATCGCCAACGCCGTGATGTGGGGACGTTCGCTCTACCGCAACCTGCAGCGCTTCCTCTTCTTCCAGTTGGTAGTAAATGTGGCAGCCCTCCTGCTGGTGCTTGGCGGTTCGGTCATCGGAACCGAAATGCCTCTGACGGTTACTCAGATTCTCTGGGTGAACCTTATCATGGATACTTTCGCAGCCCTGGCGCTCGCCTCATTGCCTCCATCTCATGAGGTGATGAACGATAAGCCACGCAAGGCATCCGATTTCATCATCAACAAGAGCATCGGTTTCGGCATCCTGTTCTGCGGCATCGTCTTCTTCCTCGTGATGTTTGCCCTGCTGGTTTACTGCGAGCGCAGAGGCAAGGGTGGAGTAGATGTGCACGAACTCACCATGTTCTTCACCACCTTCGTGATGATCCAGTTCTGGAACCTCTTCAATGCCAAGGCGCTGATGAGTCATCACACCGCCTTCCGCCATTTCCTGAAGGATAAGGGAATGATGCTGGTGCTTGTACTGGTCTTGGTGGGTCAGTGGATTATCGTAACCTTCGGTGGCGAAATGTTCCGCACCACACCATTGTCGCTCCACGAGTGGCTGCTCATCATCGGTTCCACCTCCGTTGTGCTTTGGGTGGGCGAACTGTGGAGAGCTTTTAAGAGAATGATAGCAAAGAGAAGATAACCCACAGGGGATTCTTCTTCGGATATGAACGATAAAGATAGAATGAATACAATACATTATAACGATACCGTGCAGTTGCCGCCTTGTGTGGCAACCATCGGTTTCTTCGACGGGGTGCATCGGGGACATCAGTTCCTGATTCATCATCTCGTAGAGACGGCACGAAAGGATGGCTTGCAATCCACCGTCATCACCTTCGATGCGCATCCCCGCAAGGTATTGCAGGCGGATTACCAGCCAGAGATGCTGAGCACGCTCGACTCCAAACTGCTGCTGCTTTCGAAGACGGAAGTGGATAACGCCGTGGTGCTGCATTTCGACAAGGCGATGGCTGCCATGTCGGCAAGGGAGTTCATGCAGCAGGTGCTCCACGACCATCTCAACGTAAGGAAACTCTTCATCGGCTACGACCATCGCTTCGGTCACAACCGCGAGGAGACTTTCGAGGATTACGTGCGCTACGGCAAGGAGATGGGCATCGAGGTAATCAGGAACGAAGCCTTCCAGATAGACGGCATCAACATCTCTTCTTCCGTAATCCGCTCTTTCCTGAAAGAGGGAGAAGTGGAGATGGCTGCCCGATGCCTCGGCTTCCCTTATACCATCATCGGAAAGGTGGTGAACGGATTCCACGAAGGCAGAAAGCTCGGTTTCCCTACAGCCAATCTCGACATCTCGCACTTCGGACAGATGATTCCTGCCCCTGGTGTCTATGCCGTAAAGGTAAGACTGGAGAATACGGTGGTATGGAAGCGGGGAATGATGAACGTGGGCAACCGTCCTACCTTCAATGGTAAGCAGATAACGCTGGAAACGCATATCTTCAATTTCGATGGCGACATCTACGACCAGCTCCTCCTCGTAGGCTTCATGAAGCGGATACGGGGCGAGCAGAAGTTTGATTCGCCTGAGGAACTGGCAGAGCAGTTGAAGGAGGATGAAAAGACGGTTATGGAATTTTTTAATAAGGAGATAGAAAATGGCAAAGATTAATTTAAAGAGAGGTTTGACGGATATCGTCCTCTACATTATTATATTTATAGTAGTACAGATCATCATGATGTATGCCGGTGCTGGAATCTGGGCAGGCATCAAGGGTGAAGGTTATCAGGCAACGCTTCAGGCTGTCAGTACGGGTGGCAACGCCATTCTTACGGCACTTGTCTCGGCGTTCAGCAGTATCATCACCCTCGTCATCTTCCTGAAGACGAAGTGGACTCCGCTTACCCGCGGTTATCTGCTTTCCAAGCCTTGGGGCACGCTTCTCTGGGTGGCATTATTCGCCTTGGGCACCATCATCCCGCTGGAGTTCATCTATGAGCAGATAGGCATCGAGATGGACGAGAATACCGAGCAGATATTCGCATCGCTCATGAAGGAGCCTTGGGGTTATGTGGCTATCGGCGTCCTGGCACCATTTGCCGAGGAGGTGGTGTTCCGTGGAGCCATCCTCCGCACCCTGCTGGGCATCATGAGCAAGAAGAATCATTGGGTAGCCATTATGATTTCGGCAGCTATCTTCGGAGCGGTTCATTGCAACCAGGCGCAGTTTATCAATGCCCTTCTGATGGGCTTGATTCTGGGATGGATGTATTATCGCACCGGGAGTCTTGTTCCGGGCATCCTGCTCCACTGGGTGAACAATACGATGGCGTATGTCCTGTCCAATATCATGCCTCAGAGCGATGGCAAACTCATCGACCTCTTCCATGGCGATGAGAAGACCATGTATTATGCCGTAGGCTTCTCGCTCTGCATCGTGATTCCAAGCTTCATTCAGATGATTATCAGATTAAAGAAAGCAAAGGTTTGATGTTTCTCTGCAAGCAAAAGTCTGATGTTTCTCAGATAGTAATAGCATAACACAATAAAAAGGGTGCGTCATGGACTTATGACACACCCTCTTTTGTGTTTACTTTAAAAGAAGATTCTTTATCTCATATATAAAATAGCTAAGCATAGGAGAGTCAAAGCTCCTGCTATTAGCGTAAACAATAATCCATAGAAGAGTTTGGGTACTTTCTGTGGAACTCGCAACTTGGATATTAGCCTTTTATTTGATATGATCAAAAAGCAAAGTACTAATATGAATATCCATAAAAACAAATACTTTTCCATAAATACTTTAATTTATTACTTTATTTCTCGGCGATGTTTTACATTTCGGGTACAACTTTTCTGTTGCAAAGATAGGGGTAATCTTTGGGAATAGCAAGGCTTTTATGAAAAACTTCCTTAAAGGATGTACTTTATTCCGATAAAAAACGTTATCTTTGGGGTGCTAAACGAATAAAGACATTGAATATGAAGATAATAGAAAGCAAGATAGTGGGAAAGAAGAGCCAGGAGGCTTGTGAGGATGGAATGGTCGTAACCGATGATTTCTTCGCTGTGATTGATGGCAGTACGAGCAAGACGCCGAAGCATCTCAATCCCGATATGAAGAACGGAAGATACGCTATGATGCTTATCTCGGAATATATCCGGGAGGAGCTGAAGGCGGATGCCTCGGTAGATGATTTCTGCCAGGGCGTTTCGGCGTATATATATAATAAGGTGTATGAAAAGCTTGGGGTAGAAGAGCGTTTGAAGGAGCATCCAGAAGAGCGTCTTACAGCCTCGGCTATCCTTTATAGCCGGACAAGGAATGAGGTCTGGATGGTGGGCGATTGCCAGGCTATCATCGATGGAAAGCTCTATGAGAACGGCAAGCCTTATGAGGAGAAGATTGCCAGGAAGAGGGTAGAGCTGATAGAACAGGGCCTTTCGCCTGCTGAGGCAAGAAAGCAGATAGAGCCTTTGCTTATCGAGGCGATGCTTTCCGGACAGAACCAGACCTATACGGTTATCGATGGATTTCCTATCTATCGGGAGGGAGTGAAGGTTGTAGCGTTAAAAACGAAGCCTGCTTCAAGTAGCATTGAAACATACTTTCAAGAGCAAACGAAGCCTGTTTCATCGCCTAATGAAGTAGTATTGGCTAGCGATGGCTATCCTTTCCTGAAACCAACCTTGGCAGCGAGCGAGGCGGCATTGGCTGAGCAAATCGCCAACGACCCTCAGAACATCCGTTCCTTTATCGCCACCAAGGGCATCGTAGAGGGCAATAAGAGCTTCGATGATAGAACTTATATTCGATTTGTTTATTGGCAATAAACAAAAAATAGCAGATTTATTTATTGCCAGTAAATAAAAAGCCGCAGATTTATTTATTGGCAATAAACAAATTTAGCATAATTTATTTGGTAGCAAAAAATAAAAGTCGTATATTTGCACGGAAATCAAATAGATAGAACCATGCAAAAAGAAGTTTTCAAGACTCTCATCAAGGAGGGACAAAACGAAATACAGGAGATTGAACTCTATCAAAGACCTTTCGACTTTGAGGAGCAGGGCAGATATGTGCTTGTAGGTATCCGCCAGGCAGGAAAGTCTTATCTGCTCTATCAGCGTGCCAAACAATTCCTTGCCGAAGGGCACGACATCAAGGAATTCGTCTATATCAACTTTGACGACGAACGCCTCTACGGAATGAAAGTGGAAGACTTCGACCTGATTCTGCAGGCATACAATACCATGTACTCCTATAAACCTATCCTATTCTTCGATGAAATTCAGAATATCGAGGGATGGGAGCACTTTGCACGCCGTCTTGCCAATCAGAAATACAGGGTATTCATCACGGGTTCCAATGCCAAGATGCTGAGCCGTGACATCGCCACAACTCTGGGAGCCCGCTACTTTGATGAAAAGGTTTTTCCTTTCTCTTTCAAAGAATATCTGGTTGCCAAAGGCGTTACACTCGAAGAGAACTGGCAGTATGGCAAGCAAAAAAATATAGTGCAGCAACTCTTTTCGGAATACTTCAAATGGGGAGGTTTTCCGGAACTTCTTCTTTATAAGAACAAACGCCATTGGCTGAATGGACTCTATGAGAAAATCGTGTTAGGCGATGTGGTGCAGAGAAACAATATCAAGAACGATCATGCTTTACGACTTGCCATCAAGCGGCTTGCCGATAATATCATGCAACCAACAGCCTACAACAGACTTGCCAACATGGTAAAGAGTGCCGGCGTTTCTACCAATACGGCCTCCATGATCGACTACATCCGATACACCAAAGAGGCTTGTCTCTTATTTACGTTAGACAACTATGCCTCTAAATTTGCAGAAAAGGAAACAGCCAAGAAGCATTATTTTACTGATAATGGTTTGCTGAGCATCTTTCTTACTGACTCAAAGTCGCCTCTGTTGGAAAATCTATGCGCCATCACCCTGCATAAGAAATACAACAGAAACTATGAGATGCCGAAACTGTATTATTACAACCAGAACATAGAAGTGGATTTCTACGTTCCAGAAGAAGGACTGGCGATACAGGCTTCCTTCAGTCTTGAAGATATGGATACCCGAAAGCGGGAAGTAGCAGCACTCATCGCCCTAAATAAGGTTTATCCTATCAGGAAAGCCATCATCATAACATACGATGAAGAAGAAATCATCGAGGATGATGGCGTAACTATAGAAGTCATTCCTATCTGGAAGTGGTTAATTTCGGCTGAAAAATAAAACACGGACAAATTGAATTTGTCCGGCTTGTTTGTCCGGTGGCTTGTAACTATCAAATAATCAAAGATTTATAAGTCTCCGGACAATTTGTCCGGACAAATTCAATTTGTCCGTGTTATTTTTTTAGCATGAATTTGTAAAAAAAGCAGGGATTTCCATCCAAACGATACGTTCCCATGAAGAAAACGATGACTTCTGATCCGAGAAACGGTGAGTTTTGGGGGAGGAAAGTACATATAAAAAGTGTTTGAGAGAAGAATGAGGAAAGTTTACTGGTTATC
>URYG01000156.1 GCA_900551985.1 uncultured Prevotella sp.
TCTCGTCGAGGATAACATCGCGGAAGATGTTGGTTACAGGCTGGTAGCTATGGCAAGGACGTTCGTGGCTTGAACCGCCTGCACCAGTTTGACAAGGTGGAGATCGTACGCATCGATAAGCCAGGTCACTCATACGAGAGCTTGAACGAGATGCTCGACCACGTAGAGGGTCTCTTGAAGAAGTTGGAGTTGCCATACCACATCCTCCGTCTCTGCGGTGGTGATATGAGTTTCACCTCTTCTATCTGCTACGACTTCGAGACATGGAGTGCAGCACAGGGTCGCTGGTTGGAGGTTTCATCAGTATCTAACTTCGAGAGCTACCAGGCTAACCGTCTCCACTGTCGCTATCGCCATGCAGAGGACAAGAAGATTGAGCTTTGCCACACCTTGAATGGTTCTGCTCTTGCTTTGCCACGTATCGTAGCAACCATCCTGGAGAACAACCAGACTCCAGAGGGTATCCGCGTTCCTAAGGTATTGGTTCCTTACTGCGGATTCGAGATGCTCGACGACAAGAACTTCGATTAATTCGAAAAGAATCGATTAATTCGATAGAACTTCGATTCATTCGATAAAATTAAAATAAAACATATTGTACGAGGATAACTTCGGCTACCCAAAAGGCGGCCGCAGTTATCCTTTTGCGTTTTATATACCATGAGCAAACATCAAGACAACTAATAAGAAATAGAATCACAGATAGTATTCAACATAAAAATTAAATAGCCCATGAACAAGATTATCAAGAAAATACAATACTCAGAAAAGGTATTTCGTTTCGATGTAGAAGCTCCACTCATCGCCAAGAGCCGCAAGGCTGGCAACTTCGTCATCATCCGTGTAGATAACAACAGCGAGCGTATGCCGCTGACCATCGCCGATGCCGATATCGAGCAAGGCACCATCACCCTGGTGGTACAGAAGGTAGGACTTTCTTCTACCAAGCTCTGCGCCTTGAACGAGGGCGATGAGATTCACGATGTGGTGGGACCACTCGGAAACCCTACCCACATCGAGAACTTCGGTACCGTGATCTGTGCAGGTGGTGGCGTAGGCGTAGCTCCAATGCTCCCTATCATCAAGGCTCTGAAGGCTGCAGGCAACCGAGTGCTCAGCGTTATCGCGGGTAGAAGCAAGGACCTCGTCATCATGGAAGACGAAGTGCGTGCATCCAGCGATGAACTCATCATCATGACCGATGACGGAAGCTACGGTGAGAAAGGCGTAGTAACCGTAGGTATCGAGAAACTCATCAATCAGGAACATATAGATAAGGTGTTCGCCATCGGTCCTCCTATCATGATGAAGTTCTGCTGCCTCCTTACCCAGAAATACAATCTCTCTACTGATGTATCGCTCAACACCATCATGGTGGATGGTACCGGTATGTGCGGTGCCTGTCGTCTCACTATCGGTGGCAAGACCAAGTTTGTCTGCATCGACGGTCCTGAGTTTGATGGCGCCCAGGTAGATTGGGATGAGATGTTCAAGCGCATGGGCACTTTCAAGGATGTAGAGCGCGAGGAGATGGAGCACTTCGAGGAGCATCTGGCTACAGTGGATGCAGAGAAGAAGAAGGAGACTACAGACGTAACGATGGACGTAGCTCCTACCGATGCACCAATAGAAGAACTGACCGACCGTAACGCTGCGTGGCGCAAGGAGTTACGTGCATCGATGAAAGCAAAGGAGCGCACCGCTATCGAGCGCGTGAAGATGCCAGAACTAGACCCGGTTTATCGTGCAACTACCCGCACCGAGGAAGTAAACATCGGTTTGACCAAGGAGATGGCTTTGACAGAGGCGAAGCGCTGCCTCGACTGTCCGAAGCCTACCTGTATGGAGGGTTGCCCAGTGAGCATCAACATTCCATCCTTCATCAAGAACATCGAGCGAGGTCAGTTCCTGGCTGCAGCCAAGGTTCTGAAAAACACCTCTGCTCTCCCAGCCGTTTGCGGTAGAGTTTGTCCACAGGAGAAACAGTGCGAGAGCAAGTGCGTACATCTCAAGATGAACGAGCCAGCCGTTGCCATCGGTTACCTGGAGCGTTTCGCAGCCGACTACGAGCGTCAGAGCGGCAACATCTCTGTCCCTGAATGCGATGAGGCAAACGGCATCAAGGTGGCAGTAGTTGGTTCAGGTCCTTCCGGCTTGAGCTTTGCCGGCGATATGGCGAAGAAGGGATTCGACGTCACCGTATTCGAGGCTCTGCACGAGATAGGCGGTGTATTGAAATATGGTATTCCTGAATTCCGATTGCCAAATGCCATCGTGGATGTGGAGATAGAGAATCTCCAGAAGATGGGCGTGAAGTTCATTACCGACTGCATCGTGGGCAAGACTATCTCCGTGAAGGATTTGGAAGAGCAGGGATTCAAGGGATTCTTCGTTGGCTCGGGAGCCGGACTTCCTAACTTCATGAATATCCCTGGCGAGAACGCCTTGAACATCATGTCATCCAACGAGTATCTTACCCGTGTGAACCTGATGGATGCAGCCAATCCTCATACCGATACCCCTATCAACCTGGGCAAGAAGGTGGTGGTAGTTGGTGGCGGAAACACTGCAATGGATAGCTGCCGCACCGCCAAGCGACTCGGCGCCGAAGTTACATTGGTTTATCGCCGTTCGGAGGCAGAAATGCCTGCCCGACTTGAGGAGGTGAAGCATGCCAAGGAAGAAGGCATCAACTTCATGACCTTACATAATCCAAAGGAATATGAAGCAGATGAGAAGGGCGCAGTAAAGGCTGTAGTCTTGGATGTGATGCAGCTCGGTGAGCCAGATGCCAGCGGCCGTCGCCGTCCGGAAGCAACAGGCGAAACCATCACTTTGGAGTGCGACCAGGTAATCGTAGCCGTTGGTGTAAGCCCTAACCCACTCGTTCCTCAGAGTATCGAGGGTTTGGAACTTGGCAGAAAGAATACAATTGCCGTAAATGACCAGATGCAGAGTTCTATTGAGGAAATCTACGCTGGCGGCGACATCGTAAGAGGTGGCGCTACCGTGATCCTTGCTATGGGAGATGGTAGAAAGGCTGCGCTCAACATGAGTGAGAGGCTTTTGAAGAAATAGAATTAAAAAAAACAGAACTTTCGTATGTGCGAAAGTTCTGTTTTTTATACTATAGATTGAATCTCAAACCAAACTGGAGATTGAAATTCAACTTCTTATCCTTGAAGGTATTTTCCACATGGCTTCCGTTATCGAAATAATATTTAGCACCCGGTTCGATATACAGACCCACCTTTGGCGTGATGTCATACTGCGCACCGAGCGAAGCCTTTCCAGAGAACTGCACTCTGTCTCGCTTGGCATTCTCTTTCTTTACTCCCTCTTCATCAGTATCATTCTTCACATTGTAATCAGCCTCAGCACCAGCCATCACGTAAGCATGGAAGCCTCCACTCTGCCAGAATTCATAATTCAATCCCACCGGAATACCTACATAATGAAGCACCTGATGAACATTGTAGCTACTACTTGGTGCGTATGGGTAAAAATCTGAAGAAGTGCGTGTATATACCATACCCGTGCTCAAAGACAGACGAGGTGCAATGCCAAAGGCTACCTGCAAACCTACGGAAACCGGAGCATGATGCTTGGCATTCCCCTGCTGTTTTCTTTGAATCGCCTTATAGGATGCCAAGAGATATTCTTCTCCATATATGCCTCCAGCCGCTGGATCAGGGATGACTCCAGGCATCGGCTCTGCCATCGTTCCATAGCTAAAATCATTATAGCCTCCAGACGCATCTGAATTAACCCCTCCCAGACTTGGCGTCAGGTTTTCGGCATAGAGTTGCATCGACCAACCGGCAATCTCCTTATCTTTTTCAAAATGATAAGATTGAGAAGCATACGCTGCCGCATGGTTATCGGTAGAGCGGGTTAAGACCTTATGATCGTAAGAGCGGGTCAAGGTCTTATGATCGGTAGAGCCATCAGTAGCCTTATCCTCAGATACAGGTTCTGCCGGATCTGAATTCTCTGCAAGCAAAGAGATTTCATTCTCAGATTCTTCCTCAAGAGTATTAACCATCTTGCTTTGGGATGCAGCGGATTGCAAATCCGCTGAAACAATGTGGGATGGAGAGCCTTGGTTTACAGCTACTGAGGAAGCAGCGGATTGCAAATCCGCTGAGACAGCGTGGGATGGCGAAACAGCGTGGGATGGTGAAACAACGTGGGAAGCCAATTGCAAATTACCCTTTTCTACATCCTCCTGGTGCAGATAAACATAGCTTCCACCTATTCCCAATAATGCCACAGCTGCTGCCGCAGACCATCGCTTGAAATAGACAATCCTGGCATTCTTTTTAGCCTCTGAACCAACGTGTAAATCTGCAGATTCTGAACTATCAGAATCTATCTTCTGCGGATTCGACGAAACAGATTCTATATTATTCTGAGCAAGCGATTGTTCAATGCCTGCCCACAAGTCGTGGCTGACAGACTCCTGATAGTCTGCCAACTGGTCTTGAAGTTTGCTTGTCCAATCTTGATTACTCATATTCTTTCTCGTTTATATTATTTAAATATTCATTTATTTTCTTTGCCAGAAACTTCTTGGCTCTTAGATATTGCGAGGCAGAGGTACTCTCCTTGATGCCCAGCAGATCAGCAATCTCCTTATGGCTCCTTTGTTCAAACACAAACATGTTCAGCACCAGTCGATAGCCCTCGGGCAATTCACCGATCATCTTCGTCAATACGTCAGGCGGCACCCGTTCTACCTCCGGTTCATCGTCACTCACATCTTCCGGAACTTCATCCACGAAAGTGATGCGACTCTGCTTTCGGGTAAAGCTGATAGCCTCATTTGCCACAATCCGAAGAAACCATGCCTTCAGCGAACCTTCGCCCCTATACTCGAAGTTGGCAATACCAGAGAAAAGCTTCACAAAACTATCCTGCACAACATCCTCCGCATCATCACGTAAAGGGACATACCTCAGCGCTACCGCCATGGCATATCCTACGTAGCGGTCGTAGAGCCGGTGCATCGCCGCCCGACTGCCGCCTTTTATGTCGTCCAAAAGTAGTTTTTCAGAATCCAATTTTCTCTATCTTTTATGTATTAAACGAATATCAACACAAAACCTTGCACCAAAAAACGAACTTTTTTTGATGCAAGGTTGTTTTTATACCGAGATAACCATTCCCTCATTGGTGAGATAGCTTTCCTCGAAAATCTCCTTAGCTTCTTTCAGCAGAACCGTCTCATCATTATATCTCGCACTATAATGTCCCAGGAGCAACTTGCCTACCCCGGCAGCCTTTGCTACCATCGCAGCCTGCTTTGCCGTACTATGGTTGTAGATCTTAGCCCGGTCTTCCTGTTCCGAAGTATAGGTACTTTCGTGATAAAGCACCGTTACCCCCTTCACCTTTTCCCAGAGATTCGGAATATATCGGGTATCACTCATATAGGCATAACTGCGAGGCGGGTCGGCAGGAGTCACCAGACGGGCATTCGGAATCACCTCGCCATCTTCGTTGATCCAGTCAGCCCCATTCTTGATGTTGTTGATCTGACTGATCGGGATGCCGTAGTAATCTATCATATCTCTCTTGATGTGAGGCAGCGTAGGTTTCTCTCTGAAGATATAGCCGCAGCATGGCAGACGATGTTTCAGAGGCACCGTCTCCACCGTGAGCGAATGGTCTTCATAGATAATCTGCAGCTTCTCCGTATCCCCCGGAATCATCTCCATCTCGTATTCCATCGTCTGCATAAAGAATTCTACCTGTTGTTTAAACAGAGGAGCATAATCCTTTGGAGCATAAACTCTTAACTTAGACGTACGTCCGAGCATTCCGAGCGTAGAAAGCAAGCCCATCAAGCCAAAGCAATGATCTCCATGCATGTGGGTGATGAAGATGGCGTTCAGCTTGGAGAAATGGATATGAGAGCGACGGAACTGCATCTGTGCTCCCTCTCCACAATCTATCATATAGCATTTTCCCCGCATCTCTATGAGCTGCGAGGAAGCATTGTGTTTCAGGGTTGGCAGCGCACTGCCACACCCCAGTATATGTATCTTAAATGGTTCCAACTTAATCTAAAATTAGAATGACAATTTACTCCTGGCGCTTGAAGACATAGATGCCCTGAGTATTCTCGAGCATCAAACTGTCAGAGCCCAGTTTATCGATGGCAAAGGTATCCTTATTGAGCAGGAGCTTTCCGTTCAGGATTTTCCATGATGTCCAAGGGTTGGTCTCTGCCTTCACGTTGTTCTTTACCTCTCCGCCTTCCAGCAAGTCGAAGTTCTTGTCGAGCGAAGTCCACTTGCCCAAAAGCGAAGTAAGATTGATGATTTTCTGTGCCATCATCTCTCCATCCTGTGCCTTGTAACCGATAAGAGCGATGCGGTCGCCTGCCAGCAAACCACCCTGCACGATGTCTGGCTGCTCATCATCAATGAAGACAGAGAGCGTATCTCCCTCATCAGAAATCAGCTCCAGATTGTGCATGGAAGTTCCCTCACCACATACACCGTAGATGGTTGAATCATCGGCAACCTCCTCCAGATCGAGGGAATCTGTAGGACTGATTACCTGTGCGGTTTTCTTATCCTTGCAGCTATTGGCAGCAAAGAGTACCACCAAAGCCATCATCATATAAACTAATCTTTTCATAATCCTTATAGTTTTGCTTGTTATAAAACGTCCTATTTATCTTGTCTTTCCTGTTTCTTGGCTTCATTCCACAGTTTATCCATTTCTTCCAAACTCATGTCTTTCAGATTCTTACCCTGCTTGAGCGAATGATCTTCTACATAGTTGAAACGGCGGATAAACTTCTGGTTTGTCTTCTCCAGCGCATTGTCAGGATTGAGCTTATAGAGACGGGCAGCATTGATCACGGAGAAGAGGAAATCGCCAAGCTCCTGGGTAGAGTTTTCTTTATCTCCCTTGGCAAGTTCAGCCTTGAGTTCTTCCAGTTCTTCGTGTACCTTATCCCATACATCCTCCTTCTCCTTCCAGTCGAAGCCCACGTTTCGTGCCTTGTCCTGAATGCGATATGCCTTGATGAGAGATGGCAGGGAATTTGGCACACCGCTCAGAACACGCTCGTTGCCATCTTTCTCCTGCTGCTTGATCTGCTCCCAGGTTTTCTCTACAGAGGCAGCATTCTTGGGTTTGCTGGCACCAAGAGCCAGGGTTTCTTCGGCATTGGCTGTTTCTGCCTTCTCATCTTCCACTTCAGACTCCTTATATACCACCTGTCCCTCATCATTGATATACATATCAGGATTCGCTACCGTCCATTCGCCCTCTTCCTTCCAGTTGATGAAAGGATGGCGGAACATCAGCTTGTCTGCTTCCTGATTGCAGACATCGCAGATATCGAACTCGCCGTCTTCCCTGCCGATGATGCTATAGAACATCACGTGCTCCAGCACATCGCCCAGCTCCTTCTTGATATCCTTGTAATCGCGCTTCATCAAGGCGTCACAAAGCTCGAAAGTCTCCTCGATGGTATTCGGACGAAGACTCTCGAATGTCTGCTTCTTATCCCATGGACACTGCAGGCGCAAACGGTCCTGTACATCCAGCAAGCGGCTGAACGCCGCTAACTTTTCTTCTTTCGTATGCATTGTTTAAATATATTATATTCAAGTGTTTAATATTCTACATTCAAGTTCACAAATAAGCCCCACGCAC
>URYG01000157.1 GCA_900551985.1 uncultured Prevotella sp.
TGCCATCTCTTTTTCTTAACCATTGTCTTGTAATTTTAATATTTGCGACTGCAAAAGTACATTATTTCTTGCAGAATGCAAAATAAAATGGCAATTATTTGCAGTTGGGCTGCAAATAATCACCATAAATCATTACTTCAAATAATCGTAGATTTTATCGCACCAGTCTTCTCCGTTCTGCGGACAATAGGTAAAGAGTCCTACCTCAGAAGCCGCACAGCAGTTGCGGGCGCCATCATCAATAAAGAGACATTCCTCCGGCAGCGCCTTTTCCTGCGCCATCACGTAACGGAAGAAATTCTCGTCTGGCTTCATATACTTCACCTCATAGCTGCGATACATGGCATCGAAATAATCACCGATAGGGTGACCGTCGCCAGAGAAGTCCTCACTATCCGTCCAAGCCGATACGTATGGGTTGGTATTGCTGAGCAAAACCACGCGATACCCCTGCTTCTTGAGGTTTCTGATGGTCATCAACTTGCGGGCTGGCACCTCCTTCATGTAGCCCAGCCAGCAATGCTGCAACTCCTCAAAGCTCACCTCTCGACCCACCTTCTCGCTCACCAGGTGGCGATACTCCTCCTCAGAAAGCTTTCCTTCTTCGAGGTCGCCATTCAAGCCCGACTGCTTGTAAGGATCCATTTTCTCGGCAAACTCCTTCATACCTAACTCAACAAAGCGTTTGCCTGCCTCATTCTCGTCGAGGGTGATCACGACACCACCCATATCAAAAATAACCGTCTTGATCATATTATCCTTTTTACTAATACCTTTTTTATCCGATTTAAAACAAATCTAATTTGTTCTTTCTGGCTTCCTCCAGCGATGCAATCTTCGCCTGCTGTTCGTGATACTCATTTCGCAGACGTTCGTATCGCTCATCGAGTTCAGCTATAAACTTAGGGCATTCCGTCTCATTGAGGAATCGGGCACAGATACCGGCATTCAGCGAAGCATCCTTCACCCAGATAACCGGTCCATCATACACAGGGGCAATCTTCAGCGCCACATGCAATTCACTGGTAGTTGCGCCTCCCACCATAATCGGAATGCGCAAGCCCGCCTTCTGCATTTCCTGGGCAGTGTGAACCATCTCTTCCAGCGATGGAGTAATCAAGCCGCTCAAGCCGATGGCATCCACCTTCTCTTCTATCGCCTTCTTCACAATCTGCTCGGCAGGTACCATCACGCCCAGGTCGATGATATCATAGTTGTTGCACGACATCACCACGCACACGATATTCTTACCGATATCATGCACATCTCCCTTCACGGTTGCCATCAGAATCTTTCCGGCAGAAGTACTTCCACCCTGCTTCTCTGCTTCGATATGCGGCTGGAGGATGGAAACGGCAGCCTTCATTGTTCGTGCCGTCTTCACCACCTGCGGCAAGAACATCTCGCCCTTACCGAAGAGCTCACCCACCAGATTCATACCATCCATCAGCGGTCCCTCGATGACGTTCACGGCATGCGGATACTTCTGCAATGCCTCATCTATATCAGGCTGCAGGAACTCGGTGATACCCTTCTGCAGGGCATACTTCAATCTTTCCTCCACTTCCTGCTTACGCCACTCTGGTGCAGCAGGTTTCGGAGCTGGCGCACCGCCCGCTTTGGCTGCAGCCTTGGCAGCATCTGCCTTCGCCTTGATTTCGGCTGCCAGTTCGATGAGATCATCGGCAGCACCCTTTCTTCTGTTCAACACCACATCCTCGATGAGTTCGAGCTGTTCTTTAGGAATTTTATTATAATCCATTCTTGCCTTGGCATTTACGATACCAAAGTCCATACCCACCTTCTGGGCATGATGCAGGAATACACAATGAATCGCTTCGCGGATATACGTATTGCCACGGAACGAGAACGAGAGGTTGCTGACTCCACCACTGACATGTGCTCCAGGCAGATTCTGATGAATCCACTCGGTGGCACGGATGAATTCCACGGCATAATTGTCGTGCTCCTCCATACCCGTAGCGATAGCAAGCACATTCGGGTCGAAGATGATATCGAGCGGATTCATCCCCAGTTTATCTACCAGAAGGCGATAAGCACGCTCGGCAATCTCGATACGTCGCTCATAGGTAGTAGCCTGTCCCACTTCATCGAAGCACATCACCACTACGGCGGCACCATAGCGCATCACATCACGTGCATGAGAGAGGAAAACCTCTTCACCCTCCTTCAGGGAGATGGAATTCACGATACACTTACCCTGACAGCACTTCAGTCCGGCAAGAATCACATCCCACTTCGAGGAGTCAATCATCACAGGCACCTTGGCAATCTCAGGTTCTGCCGCTATCATATTGAGGAAGTTCACCATTTCCGCCTTGGCATCCAACAGTCCGTCGTCCATATTCACGTCCACCACGGCTGCACCATCTGCCACCTGCTTGCGGGCAATACCGATGGCTTCCTCATAACCTTTTTCATTAATCAATCGCAGGAACTTCCTACTACCAGCCACGTTACAGCGTTCGCCTACGTTAACGAATCGGCTGGCATCTACAGGCAGATGAACGGAGTCATCCACCTGCAGCAAGTCCAAGCCCGAGAGCCACATATACTTAGGTTTCTCTACTACCTGATGCGGTTTCTTACCCTCGGCACTTCGAGCATAGTGAGCGATGAATTCTGGACTGGTTCCACAGCAGCCGCCGATGATATTGACGATGCCCTCATCGATAAACTCAGCTATCTGCGGAGCCATAGACTCTGCCGTCTCGTCATATTGTCCCATCTCGTTAGGCAATCCGGCGTTAGGATGTGCACTAATATAATAAGGTGCAACCTTTGCCAGATGCTCGATGAATGGCTTCATCTGAGGAGCACCGAAGGCACAGTTCATACCAACCGAGAAAATAGGATAAGGAGAGAGCGAAGCCAGGAAAGCATCCACGGTCTGACCGCTCAGTGTTCTGCCAGCCAGATCACTCACCGTAAGACTAATCATAATAGGCAGTTCTACCCCATGCTTCTTCATCATAGTGATGGCAGCATCGATCATCGCCTTACAGTTGAGCGTATCGAAGATGGTCTCAATCAAAATCACATCCGCACCACCTTCGATGAGACCATCCACCTGTTCGCAGACATCGGTGAAAAGTTCATCGTACGTAATCTCCCGGGCGGCAGGATCACTGACGTCCGGACTCATGGAACAAGTCTTGTTGGTAGGTCCCACATCTCCTGCTACGAAGCGTGGTTTATCGGGTGTAGAAAACTTATCGCATTCGATACGCGCCAAGCGGGTGCCCTCGAAAGCCATCTCCCTAGCACAGTCTTCCAGGTGATAATCAGCCTGTGAGATGCGCTGACACGAGAAGGTGTTCGCCGTAATGATGTCGGCGCCCGCCTCCAGGTAACGTCGGTAAATATCTGAGATAACATCAGGGCGAGTGATGTTGAGCATGTCGTTGTTGCCCTTCATCATTCCCGGTACATCACGGAAACGCTCGCCACGGAAGTCATCCTCGGTTAAATTATACTTCTGAATCTCGGTACCCATGGCACCATCCAGAATCAGAATCTTCTTTTCACATTGAGCTTTGAACTTTGAACTTTGAACTTTATGATTTGCCATATTATCCTAAAAACTTAAATAATGAAGAGAATTTAAACATCGAGAAGAGAACTGCCCGAAATGAAACATCATTATAAGATGCATTTCATAAAGTTCAAAGTTCAAATCTCAACGTTCAAAGTATTAAAAGTGCTTGATAGCTCTATCCATCTCTCTTCTATCCTCTTTTTCCTTCAGAGTCTGACGCTTGTCATACTCCTTCTTACCCTTGCAGAGGGCGATATCCACCTTGGCACGTCCATTGTCGTCGATGAAGACAAGTGTAGGCACGATGGTGAAGCCCGGCTGCTTGCTATCCTCTTCCAATCGGCGCAATTCGCGCTTGGTGAGAAGGAGCTTGCGGTCGCGGCGAGCCTCATGATTGGCGAAAGAGCCATAGAAATAAGGCGAGATATTCATACCCTTTACCCAAAGTTCACCCTGATAGAAATCGCAATAGCAATCTACCAGGGATGCCTTACCGCCACGGATTGACTTGATCTCTGTACCGGTAAGTACGATACCAGCGGTATAAGTATCAACAAAGAAGTACTCGAACGATGCCTTCTTGTTGCGTATCTGTATAGGACTCTTCTTACGGAGTTCCTGATCTTTCTTATTCATAATCCTAATACCTTAATATTATATAATAGTGACGAAGTTTTCGATATGTTCATCAATATAGAAAGCCACCTTGCTGGTCCACTCCTCTTCGTTCTCCACGAATTCATCATCGAAATCATCAAACTCAGGGAATTTCTCATAAAGCGCCATGAAATCCTCATCGCTCATATCCCCCTCGATATCCTCGTGATGACTCTTATAGAGGAAATGACTTTTCTTGATAAGCTTTGAAAGCTCCACGAGCCCCCAGTTACGGAACGCCTTGTCGGTAGGATTCTTCCAGAGGAAGGCACCATAGCCGTTATGGATGAGCTGGATCATACCGCCATCCATCATCTCCTCGTGCAGGGTATCCCATGCCAGGAGCGTAATCTGGTCGCTATTGAGCTCAGCCATGGTCTCAGCAGTGAGTTCGCCACCAATCGCCTCGCGGATTGCATCCACGAAAGCCTTCACAAATTCATCCATGCCTGCCTCCGCTGCCTGCTGAAGCACGGCGTCCTGTATCTTAACTTCAATCATAATCTTCAAAATTGCTATTTTCAGTTTGCAAAGATACATTAAAATAGGGACAAACCCAAGAAAAAATCTAAATATTAGGTTAAAGAGTTAAAAAGAATACTCATTTTTGGGTATTTTACAGATATTTTTTGTACTTTTGTGGTCGGAATTGAGGTTTAACGCCGATGTTTCAGCAAAACAATATGAATTTAAGAAGAAGAATTTATACTTTTATATATTCATTAATATAAAATTTAGCGAATATGATCTATTCTAAAGAAGTAGACAACATGTGCGTTGTCGCTAAGGGTCCTAACCACGGACCAGCTCCAATTCCTGAAGAGGGAAAATGGATTCAGGCAAAAGAGATCAAGGATATCTCTGGTTATACTCACGGTGTGGGTTGGTGTGCTCCTCAGCAGGGTGCTTGTAAGCTCTCTTTGAACATCAAGGAAGGCGTTATTCAGGAGGCTCTCGTTGAGACTATCGGTTGTACTGGTATGACTCACTCAGCTGCTATGGCTTCTGAGATTCTTCCAGGCAAGACTATCCTTGAGGCTTTGAACACTGACCTCGTTTGCGATGCTATCAATACAGCAATGCGCGAGCTCTTCCTCCAGATTGTTTACGGTCGTAGCCAGAGCGCTTTCTCTGAGGGCGGTCTCGTTATCGGTGCAGGTCTTGAGGACTTGGGTAAGGGTCTTCGTTCACAGACTGGTACTCTCTATGGTACTGTAGCTAAGGGTACACGTTACCTCGAGTTGACAGAGGGTTACATCACAAAGCAGTTCTTGGATAAGGACAGCCAGGTTTGTGGTTACGAGTATGTTCACCTCGGCAAGATGATGGAGGCTATCAAGAACGGTATGGACGCTAACGAGGCTGTCAAGAAGTTCACAGGTAGCTACGGTCGTACAACTGCTGAGCAGGGTGTTGTTAAAGCAATTGATCCACGTAAAGAATAATAAGGAGATACAGATATGATTAGAAAAGTAAGTTACGAAAGTCAGGAACGTCGCGAGAAGCAGGTTCTTGCTGCTCTTAATGCTAACGGTATCAAGAGCTTGGAAGAGGCTAATCAAATCTGCGAGGACGCAGGTGTTGACCCTTATCAGATGTGTGAAGATACTCAGCGTATCTGCTTCGAGAACGCTAAGTGGGCGTATGTAGCTGGTGCTGCTATCGCTATCAAGAACGGTGCTAAGACTGCTGCTGATGCAGCTGAGGCTATCGGTATCGGTTTGCAGGCTTTCTGCATCCCTGGTTCTGTAGCTGACGACCGTAAGGTTGGTCTCGGTCACGGTAACTTGGCTGCTCGTTTGCTCCGTGAGGAGACTCAGTGCTTCGCTTTCTTGGCTGGTCACGAGTCTTTCGCTGCTGCTGAGGGTGCTATCAAGATTGCTGAGATGGCTAACAAGGTTCGCAAGAACCCATTGCGCGTTATCTTGAACGGTCTTGGTAAGGATGCTGCTCAGATCATCAGCCGCATCAACGGTTTCACATACGTTCAGACAAAGTTTGATTACTACACAGGTGAGTTGAAGGTTGTTAACCGCATCGCTTACAGCGACGGTCCACGTGCTAAGGTTAACTGCTACGGCGCTGACGATGTTCGCGAGGGTGTTGCTATCAACTGGAGCGAGGATGTAGATGTATCTATCACTGGTAACTCTACAAACCCTACACGTTTCCAGCACCCAGTAGCTGGTACATACAAGAAGGAGCGTATCGCAGCTGGTAAGCCATACTTCTCAGTTGCTTCTGGTGGTGGTACAGGTCGTACATTGCACCCAGATAACATGGCTGCAGGTCCTGCTTCTTACGGTATGACTGATACTATGGGTCGTATGCACTCAGACGCTCAGTTCGCAGGTTCTTCTTCAGTTCCTGCTCACGTAGAGATGATGGGCTTCCTCGGTATGGGTAACAACCCTATGGTAGGTGCTACTGTTGCTATCGCTGTAGCTATCGACCTCGCTATCAACAAGAAGTAATTTCTTTGAGATAACAAAGCAATAAGTATAAATGGTCCCTGTAACTTGCTATAAGTTACAGGGATTTTTCATTTTCATAAAAACTAGACGGAAGGATTTCAATCCCATATTAGATTGAAATGAAGTAACCACATATTAGATTGAAATGAAGTAATCCCATATTAGATTGAAATGCAGTAACCACATATTGGATTGAAATGCAGTAATCCCATATCGTGTAAGAAAAATTCTATATTCTAATCTTTATACTTAAATGCCCGAAAAATAAGGAAAGTAGAGACGCAAAATTTTCCCTTAAGGAAAAATAAAAATATCCTTAAGGAAAAATATATTTTTCCTTAAGGGAAGAAATATTTCTCCTTAAAGATTATTTTGAGTTTCTTAGACTTGTAATATTATTTATAAATAATAATATATATGTCTGAGCAAGCCCCACCCCTACTACAGCTTCAATGAATGGTGAATTTTGGAAAGACTATACGCCAGAGAAGCCAGGAATAGGAAAAGTCCCAGCAGCCAATAGCTCCAAGAACCTGCATCCCACATCCATACTACACCTCCTATCAGCAGCAGATTCAGAAGATGAACCATCAGATGCTTGCCAGCCTGGAAACTCAGGCGATAAGCATAATGAACATGACAGAAAACAAAGACTCCTACCGACTCCAGGACATAGGCAACAACGATACCTGCACCCAAACCATTCAAACCAGACCATAGATAGCCGATGACTTCGCAAACGATGAGCAATAATACGCAACAGCATTCCTGAACCAGAAATATCCGAGCCTCACCCCTAGACAAAGGTATATACTCCAGCGGCAGATAAAATGCCTTCCATAATAACCCAACAGCCGCAATCTGAGTCATACCCAAGACACCTAGAAACTGACTATTGTATAATAAAGGTATGGCAATAGGAAGCAACAGGATAATGGCAATGACGATTGGACCCATCAAGAGGATATTCATCTCT
>URYG01000158.1 GCA_900551985.1 uncultured Prevotella sp.
ATGGGTGTCCTTAGTGAGAAAAAAGAGGGTAAGCCATTCTTTCCTTCTCGATTACATCGACCTGCAGCTTGCAATACAGAGTCAAGTCCAGCTTCTTGCCTATATACAACAGGAAAATCCAAATCAACTCCAGCTTCAATCAATTGCGTGGAGACAACACGGATAACTTCATTAGTATCGTCCTTTAGAGCTTTTTTGAGTGTTTCTAACGTCTCGCTAATATGTGCCGGACACATCATCTTTGAAAGATGTAATGCAATACCCTCTTGCGGCAGACGTGTATAGAGTTCTCTAGCATCACGACGAGTATTTACAATACAAAGCACTCTTTTATGCTTGCTCAACATCTCAGCAACCTCATCATACGTTCTTCCTTCGTTATTGATACTTAACTTTACCCTTCGTAACTTGTCATGCAACTTAAACTCACTAGGAATGATTTCTGTAATATGTTCAATTCCTCTGAATGCAGCTTTCGGATTACATCCTTCTATAAGCCCACTTAACACGGGTTGACTTGCCGTAGTGAACAAGAAAGAAACATTGAATAGTTTATGATACGTTTTCAATGAATCCACAACAGGCTGAAGATAGTCCATAGGAAGCGTCTGTACCTCATCTAAGATTACGACACTATTGACTATATTGTGAAGCTTCCTACAAACAGATGGCTTATTGCTAAACATAGATTCAAATAATTGCACATTAGTCGTTACAATTATTGGATAGTCCCAATTTTCTGTCGCCAACTTCATTTTCTCCTGAAGTCTTTCGTCTTTAATATGCTCAGGATCCACATTACTATGATGCTCCAAAACATTCTCTTCTCCAAAAATGCTCCGTAGAACTGACGCCGTCTGAACAATGATACTTGTATATGGAATGGCTATAATAATTCTTTTCTGACCATTTCTGATAGCATGCTTCATTGCCCATACTAAAGAAGACAATGTTTTTCCTCCACCAGTTGGTACCGTCAAACTATAAAAACCTATTTTTGTATCCGCCATTTTAATACATTGCTGCTGGACTTGATTTCTTATAGCATTAACATCAGAATTATCTGCTTTAGCTTTCAAATCCTTCAGTTTTTTTTCGAGTAAAGACAGCAAATCATGTAACGTAGCTTTATTCCGTCTTAATACAGAAGATTCTTTATCCATAAAAGCTTCAGTATCAAGAAAGTCAGCATCCACCAAACATGAAAACATCATACGAGCTAAATGATGAAAATCATTAGTTTGAATCTTGAAAGCAGGTACATTTAATTTTTCCTTTCCTATATTGACATTAACTTCTGCTGGAATATCCTGATTAAGAATTCCTTCTATCTCATCATAATCATGTAAGCCTGTATGATGAGACACAATTTGATTAACAAAGAAAATATCAGCAGATTTACCATAAAGTCTTCGTGCCAAAACACCACCAATAAAAGCATGGTTATAATTACCACAAACTTTAATATCAGGCTCGTATCCACTCTCTTTTTTAATATGTTGCTGAAAAGCATGTGATTCCTTACCCTTGTCATGAAACTGCCCCAAAACTTTGCCCCATTCACTCATACCAAATTCACCAGCGAAACGAGCAGCAAGCCTAGCTACACCAACAGAATGTTCCTCATTAGATTGTATAATCCAACGCCCTACATTATCTTGATATATATGTGATATTAATTCTGCCATTTTCATTTTTACTTTTATAATTTTCTTGTTCTAGCTTCCATTCTCCTCTCTCTTCCTATTGTCTCAGGAAATTCATATTTACCCCAACCAACTTCCAGCCTGTTCTTCTTGATTTTTTCATCAAACCACCAGTCGTAGTGTTCACGGGAAATCATGCGGATATCCCAGGCTGCATGTACTTGGGCTGCTATCGATATGCCATATACTTCCCTGAGGTCTATCATTTCTTCAAGCATAAGTTCATCTCGCTTTTCACTTCCCATTTCCTCGATTAAAGCCTGCTTGGTAAAGAGGAAAAAGCCAGCAAACTTATTACAGCGCTTCTCTACGTCTAACTCTGCACTTGCAGGAAAGGTAAGAAGCAGATGAGCTAACTCATGCGCTGCCGTAAAACGGAGACGTTCTATTGTTGTTTTCTCCGGACGCATATCGAGAACAATCAGGGGATGCCTCTTATCTGCCCATGTACTCATACCCCATACGTTATCAGGCAATTCTGTTGATAAAATCTTAATGCCTTTTCGCTCTAATAATCGAAGAACGCTAGAAATCGGTCCATCACCACTATGCCATCGTTTTCTCAAAAGGTCGGCAGCATGGATTGCATCCTCTAGGGTGGAAACCTTAGTTCCTTTGATAGGATTCTTAAAAAGAATGTTTTTAAAATATTTCTCTTCATGAGAGCTAGACTGACAATATATCAAACGCTCCTTGGCAAGATACTGCTCTGCCCAAAACGAAAGCTTTGCTTCCAGGGCTTGCAACTCGTCTTCGGATAACTTACCATTGGAGGTGGTGCGGAGCATCGGCATATCTATCTTGAGATTGGTTCCTTCGAAATATTCCTCGCTGATATTGAGGGCTTTGGCTATGGCTTGCAGGGCATCACGCTTAGGGCGCATGATGCCTTTCTCATATCGGGAGATGCTCTGTTTGGTGATGGCTCCGTTGGTTCGTTCAACGAGTTTATCCATACTGAGCCCCATCATCAGGCGCGCTTCCCGTAATCTTATTGAAAATGAGTTATTAGTCATAATTGTCAGTTCTTTAATTTGTTGACAAATATAATAAGAATATCCGATATTGTCACCAAACAACATAAAGATTTAACATAAAAAAGCACTTGGATATAGGAAGAACAAGAAGATTTAAGGAGAAACGGGGGATTACACATTATTATATATAGGAATCCATAGGAAAAAAATATATAGGAATCAATAGGGAAAATGGTGGGGATAACAAATCCCCGGTGTCATCGGTCGAACATTTTTTAATGACGGATTTCAAATCCGTCGGAACGCCTAACGGTATTAGAGCTTGCTAGGGACTTGCACCCATTAGAATAAGCTCATGCCGAGCATACAAGAAAAACACCTTGACCGTACAAAACATACAGTCAAGGTGCTAGAGTATAAAAATTTTGATTAATCTTTCAAACAACCAATTGGCACAACGTACACACCATCAGGTCTACGAACAGCATAACGAGACGTACCCGTTAGAACCATGAGGAAAGATGGGGATTTCATTTTCGTATCATCGATTTTAGAAGCCAAGAGTTTTAGATTCTTTGCTCCTTCTTCGATGTTCTTTTCACCACCCAATTTAACTTCTATCAGTCCATAATTTCCATTACGCAAATGAACTACGGCATCACACTCCAAACCATTACCATCACGATAATGATATACCGTTCCATCAATAGCATCGGCATAAACACGCAAGTCTCTGATACACATTGATTCAAAGAACAACCCCATCGTACTGAGGTCATTCACCAAATCATTCGGACCTATACCTAAAGCCGCAACACCAATAGAAGGATCTGAAAAATATCGGGTATCCGAAGTGCGAATAGCCGTTTTACTTCGCAAATTTGGATTCCATGCCAAGGAATCTTCCAATACGAAGATTTTCTTCAATGCTTCTATATAGGATGCCACCGTATTGCGATTGGTGGCAGCAACATCATTATTCTCCAAATCAGCACAGATGGTGTTTACCGTTACCTGAGCACATTGGTTTCTTGCTAGAGAACGCAATATTCTTTTTGCTCTTTCCGGATCACGGCTTACATTATCTACGCGAGAAATGTCAGAGTGCACCACGGCTTCATAATATCTATATGCCATATCAAGTGCTACCTCCTTACTAACCATCGTTGCCTTTGGCCAACCACCTCTACATATCAACCATGCCAAAGAATCAATATTGAGAGGATTAGTTGCAAAAACATCTGCTACGGGATTGGCAAACAATTCTTCTAGACTGACTTCGTTTGTAGAATTGCCAGATTCAGAAAGACTCATTGTCCTCATTGTCAGCCATGCAAATCGACCAGTCCCAGAATGGTGAATTTTGCTTGTATCAACAGGGACTGCAGAACCTGTAAAGATGAATTGTCCCAGTTCGTCCCTATGGTCAACTTCAAAACGGGCAGCATCCCAAAGTTGAGGGGCTAATTGCCATTCATCAATAAGACGAGGCACTTCTCCTGAAAGCAACTTTTTTGGAGAAAGATTTGCAAGTTCTACATTCTGCTCCATGTATTCAGGATCATCCATATATACAACACTTTTTGCTTGCTGTTCTGCGGTTGTCGTCTTTCCACACCACTTGGGTCCTTGTATCAAAACGGCACCACTGCCCAAAAGTCTTCGACTTAACATTTTATCTGCTATTCTTGCCTTATATTTCTTCATAATCATATTTTTTTAACACCGCTGCAAAGATAATCAAAAGTTATTGAATACTAGCATTTTAAACGTTAAATTATGCAAGTTGTGGAATTTTCATTGTGCAAGTTGTGGCAATTCTATTGTGCAAGTTGTGGCAATTCTATTGTGCAAGTTGAGTCAATTCTATTGTGCAAGTTGAGGCATTTTCATTGTGCAAGTTGTGGCTATTTCATTGTGCAAGTTGAGGATTTATCATGAAAAAATGGTGTTTCATTCCTCAAAATGAAACACCATTGACCTAAATTTTATGCTGATAATCGAATTTCGCAATTAGTTGCTATAAGCACTCTCACCATGCTCGTAGATGTCGAGACCTTCCTCCTCTACTCGCTTGTCAACACGTACACCTACTGTCTTATCTACTACCTTGAAGATAATATATGTAACTACGATGCTATAGATGATACTTACCACGGTGGCTACCACCTGAACCCAGAGCTGATGCCAGTCGCCATAGAGAGCACCCTGTACACCCTCGGCTCCAGTTACGTATCTTGTAGCGAAGACACCGGTGAGGACAGATCCCAGGATACCACCCATACCATGCACACCAAAGGCATCGAGGGCATCATCATACTTGAACTTCTCCTTCACTACTGCTACCATGAAGAAGCAGACGATGGTGGAAATGATTCCGATGCAGAAAGCACCCAAAATATCGGTACTACCTGCTGCAGGAGTAATGGCTACCAATCCGGCTACAGCACCTGTACAAGCACCTACCGTGGTTGGCTTCTTGTTCACAATCCAGTCGATGAGCATCCAGGTAGTGGCTGCTGCAGCGGTGGCGATATGAGTTACCAGGAAGGCATTGGCAGCCAGACCATCAGCAGCCAGACCGCTACCGGCATTGAATCCGAACCATCCCAACCAGAGGAATGACATACCCATAAACACGAAGGTGATGTTGTGAGGAGTGATAGGATGACCTGCACGATAATCATCACGCTTGCCGACACAGAGTGCCATGACCAAAGCGGCTACACCGGCATTGATATGTACCACGGTACCACCCGCAAAGTCGATGGCTCCCATCTCCTGCAGGAAACCGCCGCCCCATACCCAGTGGGCCATAGGGAGATAGGCGATGATGACCCAGAGAATGGTGAAAAGAACATAACCACTGAACTTGACACGCTCGGCGAATGCACCAAGAATCAAGGCTGGAGTAATGAGGGCAAACATGCACTGGAACATCACGAAAGTGAGTTCAGGAATGCCCGTTGGCATGATGGCATCCAAGCCGATGCCGTGAAGGAAGCACTTATCGAAACCTCCGATGATGCAAGCCAAAGGGTTGCCGCTATCCGCATATTCTGTAGAGAAAGCCCAGGAATATCCGAAGGCTACCCATATCAAACTGACTACTGCCACAATAAATACCGTCTGCATCAGGATGCTGAGGATATTCTTCTGACGCACCAAACCGCCGTAAAAAAGTGCAATACCTGGGATTGACATCAAGAGCACCAAGATGGTTGCCATGATCATCCACGCTGTGTTACCCGTATCAAGTGTCATCAATAATAAACTGCTCATACTTATTATAGTTAAATTAGAATACAATATTATATAAAAGTCTCTCTATTCCTCTTTCTCAGCATTATACAATGCGATATCACCTCGTTCGCCGGTTCTGATTCTGACGGTATCCAGTACAGGAATCACGAAGATTCGGCCATCTCCCACTTCTCCAGTCTGTGCTGCTCCCTGGATGGCAGCAATGGTTGGCTCCACATTCTTATCGCGAACCACAATATTCAAAAGAACACGTTCGATGCTGCTGGTATCGTACATCACACCACGATAAATGCGAGCCTGGCGCATCTTTCCCTCACCTCTTACATTATAATAAGAGAACCACTCGATGTCGGCAGCCAAAAGTGCCTTCTTGACATCCTCGAATCTAGACTTGCGGATAATTGCCTCAATCTTCTTCATAATCCTTAATAATTAATAATGTGTTACTACTTTTATTGATTGTCTCCATTGGAAACGGACCATCTTTGATTGTCACTCAAACCAAGTCATCCTTTACATTATGTTCGTTTTCGACTGCAAAATTAATACATTTTGTCAGTATTTTAAAGTAATCTAAAACATTTCGTTTCTACTTTTTCTCAATTATTTTAAATTTATCCAGTCATATTGTATTCTCCTTACAATTTGTAAGTAATCAAGCTTTTCTTCATTATAAATTGAAAGAAGGCTAAAATTTATCTTCATTTCCTGTATGTTTTTTCTTGTCTATTCCAACAAAAAGTCGTACCTTTGCAACCGAAATCAAACAAATAGTCATCGAAACATTCGAAAGACTACCAAAAAGTCAAGCTTCGAAAGAGGCAAGACGTGAGAGATAAAAGAAGAGTATTCAAACTTAAAGGACAACGCAATATGAAAGAAACAGTTCATTTCACCAAGATGCATGGGGCGGGCAATGACTACATTTATGTAAACACCCAGCTGTACAACATCCCAGACCCCGAAAAGGCAGCCATAGCTTGGAGTGCTTATCATACAGGCATCGGAAGCGACGGACTGGTTCTCATCGGAAAGCCACAGGATGGCAGAAGAGCCGACTATTCGATGCGCATCTTCAATGCCGATGGTTCAGAGGCGATGATGTGCGGCAATGCAAGCCGATGCATCGGAAAGTATCTTTATGAAAAAGGATTGACCCGAAAGGAAACCATCCGACTGGAAACGCTATCGGGTATCAAGATATTGAGATTGCATCTTCAGGATAATAAGAAGGTTGTAGATTCGGTGACAGTTGATATGCTGAAGCCGAGACTGGAAAATCCACAGCAATTCAGAGGACCTTCGGTACTCGAAGCCGATGGCAGAATCTTCGAAGGCACCTACGTCTGTATGGGTAATCCGCATTTCGTAACCTTCGTGGATGATATCGACACCATCGACATCGCCCACTATGGCAAGATTCTAGAAAGAGACGAAGCCTTTCCTCAACGATGCAACATCGAGTTCGCACAAATTACAGACACTGACATTATAAGGACACGAGTTTGGGAAAGGGGAAGCGGTATCACGATGGCTTGTGGTACAGGAGCTTGTGCCACAGCTGTGGCCGCAGCCCTGACCAAGCGTGCCGGTAGAAAGAGCAGTATCGTAATGGATGGCGGAACGCTGGAAATAGAATACAGCGAGGCAGACGACCATGTCTATATGACGGGGCCTGCCTCCTTCGTTTTCGAAGGAGAAATTGAG
>URYG01000159.1 GCA_900551985.1 uncultured Prevotella sp.
AGATTTCTGAGATGGGAATGCAGCCCTTCTACGGGGCAGGGGCAGGCAGGGCTATTGATTCAGGAGGGCTTCGGCAATCTTGATGTCGAAGGGAGTGGTAATCTTGATGTTCTCACGATTGCCATCTACCATTGCCACCTGGCAGCCGAGGCTCTCTACTACCGATGCATCATCGGTGAACTGCTCCTTGTACTCCTGGTTGAATGCCTGTTTGGCTAGACCGATGTCGAAGGTTTGAGGGGTCTGAACCACACGGTAGTCGCTGCGGAGCACATTCTTTCCGCCTCCGTGCTGATCGATGTAGCGCAGGGTATCGGTAACGGCATATACCGGGATGGCTGCATATTCCTCGCGTGCCGTCTCGTAGCATTCATCGATTACTTCTGTAGATACGAAAGGGCGCACGCCATCGTGGATGCCCACAACGCCATCCTCATTGTCTGGGATGAGCGCCAGTCCGTTCTTGGATGACTGGAAGCGAGTATCGCCGCCATTGGCTATCTGGTGCTTGATGCAGAAATGATGCTCCTCGCAGAGCTGGTGCCAGTATTCCTGCTGGCTTTCCGGGAGCACCAGGATGATGTTCAACTCTGGGCTGAACTCGTGGAAGCGCTCGATGGTGCGCATCAGGATAGGCTTGCCTGCTACAGGCAGAAACTGCTTGGGAATCTCGCTTCCCATGCGGAGGCCCTTGCCTCCGGCTACTATGATTACATAATCCATATTTTCTTGTTTTTGGGGTTCTAACTGAGGGGGGACAGGCGATGGAATCGCCTGGGACGGGGGCTTTTTACTTGCTTTCCATCAGGTGGGTGTACATCATGCCCTTCTGCAATTCGCCCGTGATGCCATCGCCTGCGAAGTAGCTCAATATCTTATAGGCGTATGGAAGGGTGGCAGCAGGACCTTCGCCTGTTATCACGTTGCCATCCTCCTGGAAGAGGGTAGCTGTGTATTCGGTGCTTGCGCTGAAATACTGCTCGAAGCCAGGATAGCAGGTTGCCTTCTTGCCATCTAGGATACCGGTGCTTGCCAGAACCATAGGGGCAGCGCAGATGGCACCGATTCGCTTGCCTGCCTTGTGCTGGGCGATGAGAGCCTGGCGTACACCCTCGTGCTCGTTGAGATGACTGCTGCCAGGCATTCCTCCAGGCAGGAGGAGCATATCGGCATCCTCGAAGCTTGGGATATCCTCAAACTTGAGGTCAGCCTTGATGGTGATGCCGTGGGAAGTCTCTACCCACTCAGTTCCGGTGATACTTACAGTCTTGATATCCACGCCACCTCTGCGCAGGATGTCAACAGGAGCCAAACCTTCGATTTCCTCGAATCCGTTGGCAAGAAATTCATATACCTTAGCCATAATTTTATCTTTTTTATTGCGTAATTCAATAATTAATGCTATTTTTGCAACTGCAAATGTAAGAATAATAATTGAAATAACAAAATAATGGCACAACAACATTTGAAATTTGCTATATTTGGCAATGAATATCAGGCCAAGAAGAGTGCTTCCATCATGCGAATCCTCTCTTATCTGGAGAAAAGAGAGGCAGAAGTGTATATCGAAAGTCTCTTCTACGACTTTCTTACCAAGGTGGAGCACCTTGATGTGCAGGCTGCAGGTGTATTCGAGGATTACAATTTTGATGTAGATTATGTTATTTCGATGGGTGGTGACGGTACCTTCCTGAAGGCTGCGAGCCGTGTGGGAGCCAAGGGAACGCCTATCCTCGGCGTGAATATGGGCCGATTGGGATTCCTTGCCGATGTGCTGCCTAGCGAGATAGATTCTGCGCTGGATAGTCTCTATGCCGGCGAATGCAAGATAGAGGAGCATGCCATCATCGAGGTGAAGGCAGAGGGCGGCATTCTGGCGGGCTATCCTTTTGCCCTGAATGACATCGCCGTGCTGAAGCGTGATGATGCTTCGATGATTTCCATCCGAACCCAGGTGGACGGCGAGTTCCTGGTTACCTATCAGGCGGATGGTCTTATCGTGACCACGCCTACGGGTTCAACAGCTTATAATCTCTCT
This sequence comes from uncultured Prevotella sp., assembly GCA_900551985.1. Classification (GTDB taxonomy): domain Bacteria; phylum Bacteroidota; class Bacteroidia; order Bacteroidales; family Bacteroidaceae; genus Prevotella. The sequence goes on from URYG01000159.1 coordinate 2,039, forward strand.
AATGGCGGACCTATCATCATTCCGCAGAGTGGCAGTCTCTGTCTTACTCCTGTGGCGCCTCATAGCTTGAACATCCGTCCTATCGTGATCAATGATACGGCAGAGATCGTGCTGGATGTGGAGAGCCGCAGCCACAATTATCTCGTGGCGATTGATGGCAGAAGCGAACGCATGACCGAGCAGACCCGCCTGATTATCCGCAAGGCTCCGCACTCCATCAAGATTGTGAAGCAGCGCAACCAGCGATATTTCTCCACGCTGAGAGAGAAGCTGATGTGGGGAGCTGATCAGAGACAGAGATAAGGATAAGGAAGAGGACGTGGACAGGCGATGGAATCGCCTGGAACGGGGGCTGGCTTTCTGGAACGGGGGCTGGCTGATATAAAATAACGCCCGGTGTAGCTTTTTTAGAATTGCTACGCCAGGCGTTTCTTTTTTGAAATTTACCCTGAAAACCTAAATCTAGTTTTTAAATAATCTAAACCTTGTTATCAACAATCTTAAACCTTATTCGAACTAAACCTATACCTTACAATACAATCTTAAACCTTACTCAAACTAAAACCTACATCTTTCATCAACAATCTTAAACCTTTTTTTCAATAAATCTAAACCTTTTTGAAACCTATATCTTATAATATTTTAGTAATGTGTAGAACGATTTTATTTGATAACGATCTTCTTGCCCTGATGAATATAGATACCTGTTTGCTGTGGCTTCTGATTCATCTTCATACCATCCAGGGTGTACCAGGCATTGTTGGTGCTTGTTTCCTTGTCGATGGTAGGTGCATCGGTGATGCCTGTTGTTGGCATATCGGCAGTTACATCCTTGATCTTATAGTGACCTTCATTATTCTTCTCATTCAGAACCTCCAGGTAGGTATCCTTGTTGATATCCGTAAAATCTACGGTCTGTGGAGTTCCGCTACCTGTACTGAATACGAATGAAACCTTATAGTCCTTGCTCTTGATCTTGTAAGTCTGATAATACCATTTCTTGCCTTCGATCTCCTTGCACTGGGTAACCTTATCGCCAGGCCATGTCTTAGAGACGGTCAGATTCTCATCTGGTTTCTCGCACCAAGCCCAGAAGTTGAAGCCATCTTTCCATCCTACCTGGTCTGCGTTGGCATATACGGTGATATCGTATGGCTCAAAGTCTACTGGTTTGGTAATCTGATAAGTGCGGGTAATCACGCTGCTTACTGCTCCATCTACCAGCAAACCTACCTTGAGGGTTGTCTCTCCGATAGGGAGTTCGATCTCCTCGCCACTCTCTGCCTTCTTGCTGCTGGCAGTAGGTTCGGTACCATCAGTAGTATAAACCAGCTGTGCATTATCCTCGTTGCTCACTGCTATGAGTTTTGCCTTCTGTGCGCCCTCGTATTCGCCTGATGCCAGATTTACCCAAGCCACGTTTGCCTTCTTGGACATGAAATAGCGATAGTGATAGCCGTTGAGAATTTCAGCGTATGCGTTAGACACTTCAAACTTGTTGGCGTTAGGCCCCACGATGGCGAGGAGCGAAGTCTTTGTGCCAGTGGTTAGTATGCCATTATATCCATCGCCCTTGTAGGCATTGAAGGTGGTATTGCTTGTATTGGTGATGCCTGCCATCTGACGGGCATTGATCATCGCCTTGATATCCTGCTTGCAGTCAATCCAGTGCTTGTAGAATACGCATGGGGTACCGCAAGAAGCCAGGATGTATGCATTGGCTGCCAGGGTATCCTTGCGGATAGGGTCCTGCTGTTCGCTGGATGAGCGGTATTCTGTATCGTGATTTTCTACGAAGGTGATGGCATACTGCTTATAGCTGTTGTCGTTAGCCAGACCATCTGTCTTTACGTTTGACCATTTGCCACTGATAGCATCGCGCACCACGTAACGGATCGGGAAGTCGAAGGCAGCACTGGTAATCTGTTCGTTCACCTTGGTGCTTTCGAGCCAGTTCTTCACCTTGCTGACATCACCATCCAAATATTCTCCTACAGAATAGGTAGGCTTGGTAGCGGTATTGTAGATGCCTGTAAACTTGCCACTGTATCCTTTTACCATATCATAGCGGAATCCGGCATAGCCGAAGTCATTGAGGAGCATATCAAGGTAAGCCTTTACGATGGTCTGCACATTCTCGCTGCTGTGGTCGAGGTCGCGCATTCCGCTCCAGTCTGTTCCGGTATCATTGTTGCTGCTGAGTTTTACGCCCTGCTTATCTGCCTCTTTCTTGGTATCGCCGCCATCATCGTTGGCGCAGATATCGGTAGATTTCATCTCGTAGGTTACTCCCTTGTAGGTTTCTACAGGGAAATCAAACCAGGTGGATACGTTCTTGCGATGGTTGATCACTACGTCGGCGATGGTTCCGATGCCGTTATTCTTGAAGCTCTTGATGAGAGAGCGGAGTTCGCTTTCACTTCCGAAAGAACTTTCGTAGTTGGAAAACCAGTAGAGGTCGTCGTAACCCATTGACTTGTTGCCGCAGTAGGCACTCTGTGGAATCCATACGAGGTTGAAGTACTGTCCCAGTTCCGGAGCCTGTGCTTCGAGCTTGGTCCATTTGGATTCGCTGAAGGAATCCCAGTAGAATCCCTGCAGCATCACGCCACTATAGTTGGCAGGCCAACCTTGTGCGAACATATTGATGGTTGCTAGAAGAGCAACGAGTGTTAAGTAGATTTTCTTCATATTTATTCAGTTAGAGTTGTTGCTTTGATAACTGTTGCAAAGTTACGATGAAAATCGGTGAGTTGTTTCTCCAACTGGTGTAAATTGAGCAAAAGAAATGCGCAAACGTTTGCATCTTTGGCGATTTTTCTTTATCTTTCCTTCGCTGAGATTTTCGTATTTTCATCTGATTCTTATTTGTTTATGAATATTGAAAATATGAGATGCGATGTGAATATGCTGAAAATCAGGTAGTTAGGATTTTGTTCTTCAAAGGCGGTTTTTGAGAATTCTATAGTTGTACGACTATAACCCCTATAGTTGTACGACTATAGCTCTATGGTTGTACAACTATAGCCTATATAGTCGTACGACTGTAACTTTATAGTCGTACAACTATAGGTGTTTTTGTCGTACAACAGCAGTTTTTTATTTATGAAATAGGGGAGTGATGTATGTTGAAGTCATTTTTTCGCTTCTAGATTATCCACTGATCAATAGGCAAAATATGGATATAAATACTTACATCAACTGATTTTATTAAAAAACTAAAAAACATTTGGCTGTCTCGTTTTTTATTGCGTAATTTGCGTTGCGTAAAAAGCGCAATGATTGTAAGTGTAACTTTATATCACGCTATGTAAATAATATTCAAGAAAGAGACGAACGAGGAGAAACTCCCGTAAAATGGGGAAAGAAGAGATTGAAAATTTTCCCTTAAGGATATTTATTTTTTTCCTTAAGGGAAAATATTTTTTTCCTTAAGGGAAATAAAATCTTTCCTTAAGAGATATTTTTACCCATACTTTACCTGTAAAGTTATTTACTATTACTAATCTTACGTTTTATAAGGTCGTGGACGCAATATTGCTATTCGTTGGCAAAGAAAAAATAGGCGGCTCTCGGATTGGGAGAGTCGCCTATTGAATATTATTCTTGATTCCATTCGTTGAGTCCCTTTTCGATTTCTTCAATGGAAGGAAGGCTACTGCGAAAATCTTTCGGCAGAGCTTGACCTAATTCATAGTCGGATACACCAATTGGCTTTTGTATATCACGAAGCGCATATTCTGCTTTTATTCTGTCTTTGGTCTTGCAGAGAAGCAGGCCGATAGTCTTGTTATCAGCCTCTTGGCTTTTAGTAAGCATTTCACCGATGTCCCAATTCATACGGAGCAACTCCTCGTTTGCTGCGTATATGGCTTTTTGTTGGGCAAAAGAAACACGATGCTTGATTTGTCTCAACAAAGAAGGATAACCTTGGAAGTTTCCCATGCCTAATTTTTTTTGTTCAATTTCTGGATTTCCTCCAGCGAAAGTTCGGTGACAGTTGATACTTGCTCATCTGGAAGGCCCATTGATAGAAGGCGGTGAGCTGTGGCTAGCTTTTCTTTTTCCATACCTTTCGCCATACCTATTTCCATACCTCTCTTCTCGTCAAACTTTCTGGTGGCATATATATCACGCATATTCTTGATGTCCTCGTCATAAAGCTCAAGTTCCTCGCGGGAAAGCTTGCGGAGGTCGCCTATCTCTGCCAACTTGCGGAAGACTGGATACTTCTCGCTGAATGGCATCTGCTCAAACATGTTCATATTCTTCACTATATAAATCCAACAATCAAATATATCCATACACTCTGCCTCCGTGTGTTTGTCGAACAATGGCAGTTGGAGTAATTGTTATACAATGTTTTTATATGCATTTTGCCAACAATAATACATTATAGTCAAAACAAATCGCTATGGGTTCCATTGTTGAGAAACAACAAGGTTAGTTTTTTATCGTTTTGTTCCCACAGCATCAACCAATCAGGGGTTATGTGACATTCCCATATCCCTTCTAGGTTTCCGTGAAGTTTATGCGATTTATATGATGGTGGCAATTTACCCTCATTGGCTAGTTTTTCTACTGCTTTTTCAATGAGAACTGGATCAAGACCACGTTTCACTCCTTTTCGCAGAGACTTTTTAAATTTGTTTGTAAAGTCAATAGAGTATTTCATTCTAAACACTGTTTGATTAAGTCGTGAGCATCTTTTGCATGATATACTCTACCAGCTTTTACATCTTCTAGGGCTTCTTCAATTCCACTTTTCTTTTCGGTTTGAATAACCCAGCCAAACTTCTTTGCCAGTTCCTTTAATAAGTTGAAGTCAACTTGCGGAACAGTTATAGTTGTTGTTATATTATTTATAGCTACATCCATATTGCTTTACTTTAATGTTATTTCTAATTTGCCGCAAAGAAAATGCAAACGAGCGCAAAGAAAGCTTGCTTTCAATTTGCCGAGTGCAGCTTTTCTTCTGCAAAGATACGACTTTTCCTCGTAACTTCCAAGGTTTTTGGGAAAAATGTAGGGATGATGATAATGAAAATGAGGGTTTCAACATAAAGTTACCTTCAGAAATAGCTTCTCAAAAATAACAATTAAAATTTCATTCTCCTTTCACAATCATCAGAATATACTTATAATCAGTTGCTTAAGTGTGAAAGGAAAATTCTCTGAAACAACAATAATAATCAGTAGATAGGACTATTCATATAAGGAGAAAGCAACTTAGTCTAAGGGAGAAAGCAACTATCACAAAAGGAATAGAAAAGGCTTCTTTGTATCGGATGACCCGGGTCATCCATATAGATGACGGTAGTGAGCCATATAGATGACCCGAGTCATCCATATAGACGAACTTTGTCGTCCAGCCGATAACTCACCCCTTTTCTCCTGCCAACATCTATCCCTCATCCTTCTGGTTACTATCCTTTATCCCAGCATTCATAACAAAGACACCCACTATTCATTATCAAAACACCTACTATTCCCTATTGGAGCAAGGCACATCGCCATATTTAAGCTTAGCCATCAATTACCATCTCAAAATAAAGAGATTTTTCGGCCACTATTGAGAATTAAGGACTCTTTCAAGAAAATA
>URYG01000160.1 GCA_900551985.1 uncultured Prevotella sp.
GGAGACGGATGTGGATTTCCAGGGGGTAGTGACGGCTACGGTAAGGGATTCCAGGGAACTGGTTACCTGCAAGCTGAATGATGCTACAGCCGATGGAGCCTCCACAGCCTTCCAGTATTACGACCGGCAGAAGACGCTCTATCAGGGTGCTGACAGCGTATCCGGCGGAAAGTTCGCCTTCAGCTTTGCCGTACCCAAGGATATCAATTATTCGGGTGATACCGGACTGATGAATTTCTATGCCGTCAGCAACGACAAGGCGCTGCGGGCGAATGGAGAAAGCGCACAGTTCAAGGTGGGCGGCAGCGTGGTGGCAGGAAACGACTCCATCGGTCCGTCGGTATTCTGCTATCTGAACTCGCCTACCTTCGTGGATGGCGGCAATGTGAACACCACCCCGTATTTCGTGGCAAGGATATCAGACAAGGACGGAATCAATGCCGCAGGAAGCGGACTCGGCCATGACCTGAAGCTGGTGATAGACGGAGATCTGTCGAAGACCTACAATCTCAACGATTATTTCTCGTATGATTTCGGAACCTATACCAGCGGTTCCACCTGCTACAGCATTCCGGAACTTGCGCCAGGCAGGCATCAGCTTACCTTCACGGCGTGGGATATCCAGAACAACAGTTCTACCACCACTCTCCACTTCAATGTGGTAAGCGGTCTGGCTCCATCGCTCTTCGATGTGGGCGTGACGGAGAATCCTGCCCGCAGTACCACCACCTTCATCGTTTCTCACGATAGGACGGAGAGCCGGATGGATGTGGTGATCGAACTCTATGATGCTTCGGGCAGACAGCTTTGGCGCCATGCCGAGAGCGGAGTGCCGGCTTCGGAGGTCTATACCGTGAAGTGGGATCTGTCGGTAGATGGCGGTCGCCCTCTGGGTACGGGCATCTATCTGTATCGGGTCAAGGTTTCATCGGATGGCAGCAGCTATGCCTCCAAGACCCGGAAACTGATCATTATAAAATAGAAAATATCATCATATAAAATAATGTAGTATGAATAGAATCGTCAAGATATTCGCAACCGGTTTCCTCTCGGTATTGGCGCTGACGGCATCGGCGCAGAACGGAGAGGGAGATACCAAGGAGAGTCTTTTCAATCCGGTAAACTATGCCGTCATCTCTCAGACCATAGCGCCCGATGCCCGCGGCGGAGGTCTGGGTGATGTGGGTGCGGCAACCGATCCGGATGTCAACTCGCAGTATTGGAATCCGGCAAAGTATCCTTTCAACATCTCCAGGGCGGGCGTGGCGCTGAACTTCACTCCATGGCTCCGCTCGCTGGTCAACGACATGAATCTCGCCTATCTCTCGGGCTATTACCGCATAGGCGATTACAGTGCCGTATCCGCTTCGCTCCGTTACTTCAACATGGGTGAGGTGTTTCTTTCTGATCCGGAAGAAAACGACAATGCGATGACCATCAACCCCTATGAGATGTCGATCGATGTGGCTTACTCTCTGATGCTCAGCGAGAAATTTTCCCTGGCGGCAGCCATCCGCTGGATCTATTCCGACCTGCGCTTCGACTATCAGGAGGAAAATTCGCCAGCCTCGGCTTTTGCGGCGGATATCGCAGCCTATTATCAGAACTATGTCAACATCGGACCGCGTGAGTGCCAGTTGGGCGTAGGTCTGAACATTTCGAATATCGGTAGCAAGATAACCTTCAGTGGTCAGGAGTATGGCGAGTTCCTGCCTACCAATCTGCGTTTGGGTGCCTCACTGATGATTCCTATCGACGAGTACAACCGCTTTACCATCGCCGCAGATGCCAGCAAGTATCTCGTGCCGACGGTTCCTGCTCAGAATGAGGGAGAGGACAACTCGGAGTATGAAGACCGTGTGCATCGCGAATACAACGATATTTCGGGCATCAGCGGTATCTTCAAGAGCTTCAGCGATGCCCCTGGCGGATTCAAGGAAGAGCTGGAGGAAATCAACTATGGCGTAGGTGCCGAGTATGTGTATAACGACAAGTTTGCCCTTCGTGCCGGTTATCATCACGAGAGTCAGAGCAAGGGCAACCGCAAGTACTTCACGGTGGGAGCCGGCTTCAAGATGAATGTCTTCTCGCTCGATGCTTCCTATGTGGTAGCCACCGCCAAGAGCAATCCGCTCGACCAGACCCTGCGCTTTACGCTGGCGTTTGATATGGACGGGCTGAAAGACCTGTTCAAGCGATAGATAAACATATTAATAACTTTAATCATAAAGAATAAGATTATGAATATACGTGTAGGATTCGGATACGATGTTCACAAGCTGGTAGAGAACCGCGACTTGTGGATGGGTGGTATCAAGATAGATTATGAGTTGGGTTTGCTCGGCCACAGTGATGCCGACGTGTTGATTCACGCCATTTGCGATGCCCTGCTGGGTGCAGCCAATATGCGTGATATCGGTTATCATTTCCCAGATACGGCAGCAGAGACCCTGAATGTGGATTCCAAGATTCTGCTCAAGAAGACGATGGACCTGATTGCCACCAAGGGATATACCCTGGGCAACATCGATGCAACGGTCTGTGCAGAGCGTCCGAAGCTCAATCCGCATGTTCCTGCCATGAAGGAATGCCTGGCAAAAGTGATGGGTGTAGAGGAGGATCAGATCTCCATCAAGGCTACAACCACAGAGAAGTTGGGCTTTACCGGAAGAATGGAAGGTATCTCAGCTTACGCTACAGTATTGATAGAAAAGGCTTAATGAGAGTTAAAATCTTGTAGATTTTTGACGAATTTTCTAATAATTCGTTGATTTACATCAAAAAAACTCAAAAATAATACTTTTTTTGCCGAAATATTTGGAGATTCGTAGAAAAAGTACTATCTTTGCAGCGTCAAAAGGTTAATAGATTGTTTAGGTTAGTAGTAATAGATTTAGGTTTTTAGTTATTAGGTTTTAAGGTAGATTGTTTAACAGATAATTGAGAAGGTCGTGAGACTATTTTGATTAGAATTTTTAAGTTAAACATAGTGCATGCCACAGCTCGTTGAGAGTTGTGGCATGTTTTATTTTATTAAAAGTCTTTCTTTTTCTTCGCTAACTCAAATTTTTACATTATCTTTGCAAGCAGAATTAAAAGGATAATCATGAGAGTACTCATAGTAAATACAAGTGAGAAGGCGGGTGGAGCTGCTGTAGCTGCCAACCGCCTGATGGATGCCCTTAACAACAATGGTGTTAAGGCTAAGATGCTGGTGCGCGATAAGGTGACCGATGATATTACCGTGGTAGGATTGCCACGCTCGCTCAGGATGCAGTGGAATTTCCTGTGGGAGCGCTGGTGCATCTTCTGCCGCCTTCATTTTTCCAAGAAGAATCTCTTTGCACTCGATATCGCCAATGCGGGATACGACATCACTTCCCTGCCAGAGTTCAAGGAGGCTGACATCATCCATCTGCACTGGATCAACCAGGGTATGCTTTCGCTGAAGACCATCCGGAAGATCATCAGCAGCGGAAAACCAGTGGTATGGACTATGCACGACATCTGGCCGGCATCATCCATCTGTCATCTCACCCTGGGCTGCCATCATTACAACAATGGCTGCGGCAACTGCAAGTATCTGCCGGGAAACGGGGGAAAGAACGATCTGTCGGCGAAGATATGGAAGAAGAAACAGAAGGTGTATAACAGCGGGGCTCTTTCCTTTGTTACCTGCAGCAGATGGCTGGCAGCGGAAGCCCGGTTGAGCGGACTCCTGGCGGGTCATCGCATCGAGACGATTCCCAATCCGATAGACACCCATGTCTATTGTCCACAGGACAAGCTGGAATCCCGTCTCCGCACGCAGTTGCCGAAGGACAAGCGCATCATCCTCTTTATCGCCCAGAGAGCCACCAATCCCTATAAGGGCATGGATTATCTGATAGAGGCGTGCCGGCTGATGGCTGAGCAGCATCCCGAGATGAGGGAGAATACCTGCGTAGCAATCCTGGGAGGACACAGCGAGGAGTTCGAAGGCAAGCTTTCGTTCCCGATTGTTTCGCTCGGTTATGTGAGCGATGACAAGCGCATCGCTGATATTTACAATGCTGCCGATGTCTTCGTGCTTCCTTCCCTGTCGGAGAATCTGCCGAATACCATCATGGAGGCGATGGCTTGCGGCGTGCCGAGTGTTGGATTCAAGGTGGGCGGCATACCGGAGATGATCGATCATCAGAAGAACGGATATGTGGCAAACTATCGCGATGCCAAGGATCTGGCGGCTGGCATCCACTGGGTGCTGGAAGAAGCCGACCGGGAGAATCTGAAGAAGGCGTGCCTGCAGAAGGTGATGCATAACTATTCGCAGCATGCGGTGGCGCTGAAATATGTTGAGGTGTATAATCAGGCGATGGCCTTTAAAAACTACCGGATATGATTAAGTTTACTGTCGTAACCTGTACCTACAATGCTGAGAGTGTGTTGCAGCGTACGTTGGATAGTGTCAATAAGCAGACTTACTGCAACATCGAGCACCTGATCATAGATGGTGTTTCGAAGGACAAGACCCTGGCTATGGTAAGAGCATACCAGAACAGGGCAAAGGCTGGAGAGAATGCCCACGAAATCGTGGTGTATTCGGAACCAGACAAGGGGCTCTATGACGCCATGAACAAGGGCATCGACCGTGCCACGGGCGACTATCTCGTGTTTCTGAATGCGGGAGATGTGTTTCCTTCTGACGATACCCTGGAGTATGTAGAGGGATGCGTAGGCGAGGGCGAGAACCTGCCGGGCGTGCTTTATGGAGATACCGATATCGTAAATGACGAAGGAAGGTTCCTGCGCCATCGCCGACTCTCGCCTCCCAGGAAGCTGAACTGGCGCTCGTTCAAGTGGGGTATGCTCGTCTGTCATCAGTCGTTTTATGCCCGTACGGATATTGCCCGCCAAATCCATTACAATCTGCATTATCGCCTTTCGGCGGATGTGGATTGGTGCATCCGCATCATGAAGGCGGCTCAGCAGCGCCATCTTCCGTTGCGCAATGTTAATGCTGTCATCACCAACTATCTGGATGGCGGTATGTCGGTGCAGAACCACAAGGCTTCGCTCAAGGAGCGTTTCGAGGTGATGCGCAGCAACTATGGCATTGTCACCACGGTTCTGGTGCATACCTGGTTTGTGGTGAGAAGTCTCTTCAAGCGCTAGTTCGTATGATTTTAGCAAGAAAAAAATAGATTTAAATGGCAGAAACATTAAAGGAAAAAACAGCAAAGGGGCTCTTCTGGGGAGCCATGAACAATGGGGCGATGCAGGTTATCGGTTTGGTGTTCGGCATCGTCCTGGGCAGACTGTTGTCGAAGGAAGACTATGGCATGATGGCAATGATCAATGTGTTCCCATTGATAGCTATTGCCCTGCAGAATAGTGGATTCGCTTCTGCTATAGGTAATCTGAAAGCCCCTACAGCCAATGATTATAACTCCGTGTTCTGGTTTAACATCATTGTTGGTACTTCTCTTTATGTCATTCTTTTCCTCTGTGCGCCTTTTATTGCCGATTTCTATCATGATGATCGGTTGGTTTCCTTATGCAGGTTGGCTTTCATCAATATCCTTTTTTCCAGTCTGGGTACGGCGCAGGCTGCATTCCTCTTCAAGAATATGATGGTGAAGCAGCAGGCGAAGGCGAGTATCTCGGCTGTGCTGCTGTCGAGTACGGTGGGTGTTCTGATGGCGTGGAATGGCTTTGCTTATTGGTCTCTGGCTGCCCAGGGAGTAGTTTATGTGGGAATGAACACCCTGCTGGTATGGCATTATTCCACCTGGCGACCTTCTCTGAAGATAGATTTCACGCCCGTGAGGACGATGTTCCCGTTCAGCTTCAAGATTGCAGCTACAACCATCGCCACCAAAATCAACGACAATGTGATGAATATCCTGCTGGGACGTTTCTATACCAATGCCATTACGGGTAGCTACAACCAGGCATATCAGTGGAATTCCAAGTGCTATCTCCTGCTTCAGGGAATGCTGAATCCGGTGATTCAGCCTACTTTGGTGAATCTCTCTGACGACAAGGAGCGCCAGCTGATGGCTTTCAGAAAGATGGTCAGGTTTATCTGCTTCCTTTCTTTCCCTCTGCTGTTCGGACTGGGACTCGTTTCCAATGAGTTTATCATCATCACGCTGACTGAGAAATGGCAGTCGAGTGCAGGGATATTGCGAATGCTGTGTGTGGGCGGTTCGGTGATGCCGCTATATACGCTGTTTTCCAATGTGGTGATCAGCAAGGGAAAATCCGGAGCCTATTTCTGGTGTACGGTATCGCTGAGCGTCACCCAGCTCGTGCTGATGCTGCTTCTCTGGCCTTACGGCATCCATCTCATGGTGTCAGTCTATGTGGCTTTGACCATCGTCTGGATGTTTGTATGGTATGCGCTGGCTTACCGCTATATCAGTTACCGTCCGCTCGACTTCCTGAAAGATACCTGTCCGTTCCTGCTGGCGGCTCTGGGTGTGATGAGCCTCACCTATCTGGCAACAGCGGGTATTTCCAATCTGGTATGTCTGCTCCTGGCAAGGGTCGTGATGGCAGCCGTATTGTATTTCGTGGTCATGAAGGTGGCCCGGGTTGCGATATTGGACGAGTGTATCCGTTTTGTATTAAAGAAAAAATAGAAGAATATGATGGAAAATCAGACAAGACAATATAGTAATGAGGAGCTGAGAGCCCGGTTCAATCCCGAAGGTTCTCTGCTGTGGAAGCATCAGCAGAGGATGGTAGAGCTGCTGCTGGCTTTTGATGCCATCTGCAAGCGCCATCACATCCGTTACTGGCTGATCGGCGGTACGCTGATAGGTGCAGCCCGCCATCAGGGTTTCATTCCTTGGGATGATGACATGGATGTGCAGATGCTTCGGGAGGATTATCTGAAGATGATAGAGATTCTGCCCCGTGAACTGGACGAGACGATGGCACTGCAATGCAGACAGACGGATGAAAACTATTTCTTCCAGTATGCCAAGTTGAGAGACCGCCGTTCGGTGCTGGATGAAAACAACGGCTATGACCGGATTTTCAAGGAGCGGGGCATCTATATAGATATCTTTCCTATCGACAAGCATCCTAAATGGCTGCAGCGGCTGTCGATGCAGACCATCGGACATACCTATAAGATATTGAAGCGGAAGGATCTGCAGGATGAGGTGCTCGTGGGCAAGGTGATGCGTTGGGTGCATCTGAACGAACGGTTGATTTTTCCGGTGATGAGGGGAATCGCCAGACTGACCGGTGGTGCCTACCTGGATGCTTTTGGCGTGCCTTTTGTAGTAGAACGCCATCTGGAAGACATCTTCCCGCTGACCACCCTGGAGTTTGAAGGGCATCAGATGCCTGTACCGGGAAACTACGACAAGGTGCTGACCGACCAGTATGGCAACTATATGCAGTTGCCGGATCTGGACAAGGTGAATCTGCATGTCGGCAAGTTGGAGTTCAAATCATGAAACAGTTATAAATGACCTCAGTTCGGGATAATAAGCTCTGTCTAAAGGCTTTATAATGTATTTATATAAGGGACACAGGGGCTTGGCAACCATCTATATATCATGGATGGTTGCTGAGACAAAATCCTCATGTAAAAAATGCAATGTTAGAAAAGACT
>URYG01000161.1 GCA_900551985.1 uncultured Prevotella sp.
GTCGTCTACTGATTTACCCGGAAATGCTGGCTGCCGTGGATATCAACAACGGACTGAAGATGAGTTGGGTGCGCCAGCGCTGGGATGTGCACGACGGCGCCCTCGTGATGCTCGGCATCAAGCTGCGTGAGGGATGCGAGATTCTCAACGAGCCCCTCAAGAACATCAGCGGTCCCAACGATCCTTACCACGTGGTAGCCATCAAGCGAGGCAGCGATACCATCATCCCGGGTGGTAACGATGAGCTGAAGCTCTACGACCTCGCCTACTTCATGACCACCCGCAACTACATTCCCTACATCCGCAAGATTGTGGGAAAGGAGCATTATGTGGATGTGAAGAACGTGATGGTGATGGGTGGCGGACGTACTGCCGTAAGAGCCGTGAAGAAGATGCCGGAATACATGGAGTGCAAGATCATCGAGAAAGATGAGAACCGCTGCGAATATCTCAACGATATCCTCGACGACAATCATATCCTCATCATCCACGGCGATGGCCGCGACATCCCGCTCCTCACAGAGGAAGGAATCAGAAGCACCCAGGCTTTCGTGGCTCTGACGGGAAATGCGGAGACCAATATCCTCGCCTGCCTCACCGCCAAGAGAATGGGTGTGCGCAAGACCGTGGCTGCCGTAGAAAACGTGGATTACGTGAGCATGGCAGAAAGTCTGGATATCGGTACCATTATCAACAAGAAGATGATTGCTGCCAGCTACATCTATCAGATGATGCTCGATGCCGACGTGATGAATGTCAGATTCCTGATGAGCGCCAACGCCGATGTAGCAGAATTCATCGCCAAGGAAGACTCCAAGGTTACCAAAAAACCGGTGAAAGACCTGGGAATGCCTATCGGTGTTACCATCGGTGGCCTGGTGAGAAACGGCGAGGGTATGCTGGTTTCGGGTAACACCCAGATAGAAGCGGGCGACTCGGTGATGGTGTTCTGCCACAACATCAATATGAAGAAAATTGAGAAATATTTCATTTAGTCTCTATATATAATAAGGTATATTCTATATATATAATAAGGTATAAAGACAGATATGATATATATAATAAGGTATAAAGACAAGAGGGAATGATAAACAGTAAGTTGATATACAAGATACTGGGACAGTTGCTTTTCATCGAGGCATTCCTGCTCTTCGTCAGTCTGCTGGTGGCATACTACTACCAGCAGGACGACATCTTCGCTTTCGTGGTAGCCACACTGACCACCATCGGCGGCGGACTCATCCTGAAATGGAAGGGACATGGAGCAGACAATTCGATGTCGCGCCGTGACGCCTACCTCGTGGTATCGCTCTCATGGATCATCTTCAGTCTCTTCGGTACGCTGCCCTTCATAGTCAGCGGTTACATCAATAACTTTACGGATGCCTACTTCGAGACGATGTCGGGATTCACCACCACGGGTGCCACCATCCTGGATGATGTAGAGTGCTTCCCGCACGGATTGCTTTTCTGGCGATCGCTCACCCAGTGGATAGGCGGTTTGGGAATCGTGTTCTTCACCATCGCCCTGCTGCCATCGCTTGTAGGAGGACAGACCAAGGTGTTTGCTGCCGAAGCTACGGGTCCTATCAAGACCAAGCTGCATCCCCGGCTCTCCACTTCGGCAAAATGGATCTGGAGTATCTATCTCGTGCTCACCATCGCCTGCATCGTCTCTTACTACGTGGCGGGAATGAATCTCTTCGACAGTTTCAACTATGCGATGACCACGACGGCTACGGGTGGTTTCTCCACCCACAACAGCAGTACCGAGTTCTTCCATTCTCCGGCACTGGAATACATCTGTACGTTCTTCTGCTTCCTGTCGGGTGTGAATTTCACCCTGCTCTATGCAGCAGTCATCAAGTTCAAGATCAAGGATCTGTTCAAGAACTCGGAGTTCAGGTTCTATATGTTCCTCGTCACCGCCTTTACAGCTTTCATCATGGTAGAGCTGATAGCCATGCGCAACTACGATGTGGAGCATGCCTTCCGCAGCGCCGTCTTCCAGGTGGTATCGTTCATCACCACCACCGGATTGTTTAACGATGATGCAGCTCTCTGGCCTCATGTTACCTGGGTGATTCTGGCAGCCTGCATGTTCTTCGGAGCCTGCTCGGGCAGTACGAGTGGAGGTTTGAAATGTATCCGCGGCGTGATGCTGGTGAGAATGGTGAAGAATGAATTCCGCCAGATTCTGCACCCTAATGCGATACTGCCTCTGAAGATTGACGGCGTGAACGTGCCGATGCAGAAGCGGGTTACACTGCTTGCCTTCCTCACCACGTATCTCATCATCTGCCTGGTTATCTCCTTCACGATGATAGCCATGGGCATCGACAATACCAATGCCATCACCATCACCCTGAGCTGTGTGGGAAACGTAGGACCTACGCTGGGTACGGAGATTGGTCCGACGATGTCGTGGAGCGAACTGCCGGATTTGGCAAAATGGTTCTGCTCGCTGATGATGCTCATCGGTCGTCTGGAGATATTCAGCGTACTGGTAATCTTTACACCTGCCTTCTGGAGAGAAAACTAGTTTCCGCAGGAGGCAGGTACAGGAAATCCTAGACAATAAAAATTTATCAACTAATTCAATAAAGTTATGAAACCATTAAAATTTGAACCACTATTGAAGTCCACCATCTGGGGTGGAAACAAGATCATCGCCTTCAAGCATCTTGACATCAAGCAGGAGAAAGTGGGCGAGAGTTGGGAAATCTCTGGTGTTCCCGGTAATGAGAGCATCGTAGCCGACGGCGAGATGAAGGGCAAGAAGCTCAATGAGGTTGTTGCTGAATTGAAGGAGAATTTCCTCGGTGCAGATAACTATAAGCGTTTTGGCAACGAGTTCCCATTGCTCATCAAGTTTATCGATGCCAATACCGACCTTTCTATCCAGGTACATCCTAATGACGAGATTGCCAAGAAGCAGGGTAAGGAGCGCGGCAAGACCGAGATGTGGTATGCGCTGCCAAGTGAGCCGGATGCCAAGCTCTACAACGGCTTGAAGATGCAGATTACTCCTGAGCAGTATAAGGAGATGGTGGAGAATGATACCATCACCGATGCCCTGGCTCAGTATAACGTGAAGGAGGATGACTGCTTCTTTATTCCTGCCGGCAGAATCCATGCCATCGGAACAGGCTGTTTCGTTGCCGAGATTCAGCAGACCAGCGATGTTACCTATCGCATCTACGACTTCAAGCGCAAGGACAAGGATGGCAACTATCGCCAGCTCCACACCAAGGAGGCTGCCGAGTGCATCGACTACACCGTATTGCCAGATTATCGCCAGAACTACACTCCTGCCAAGAACCAGGGTGTTAGCATGGTACAGTGTCCTTTCTTCACCACAGCCGTTTATGATCTCGACGAGCCTATGACCCTGGATTATTCAGAGTTGGACAGCTTCGTGATTCTGATTGGCTTGAAGGGTGAGGCTAAGATTACCGACAATGAGGGTAACGAGATTACGCTCCAGGGCGGCGAGAGCATCGTAGTTCCTGCCTCTACCCAGACTTTGAAGGTAGAAGGAACCTTGAAGTTCCTCGAGACATACGTATAAACTTAAAGGTAAAAAAGTAAAAGGGTAAAAAGGTAAAAAGAGCCTGGCGGGATGTCATCTGCCTGCTTTCTTTTTACCCTTTTTACCCTTTTACCCTTTTACCTTTTTACTTTTTTACCCTTTTACCCTTTTACCTTTTTACCTTTTTACCTTTCCAAATACTTTTCCACATCCGCCTGAATCTTCTGGAATTCGGGAGAGAACTGGTAGAAGGTGTTCTTCTTCATCATCATTTTCACCTTGCCCAGACTGTTCTCGTAGCAAGCCATCTCTGTGCGTGCCTGCTCGGAATGAACTGCCCTGGCACGGATTTCATTCTCCCTGACATTGCGCAGGGTATCGCAGACGCTCTGCACCAAAGGGCAAACCACCAGGTCGAAAAGATGATGCCCCTGTATATATAAATAGGTGTTATGCTCGTTTACCCCCAGATTATTCAGATACTGGATCATATCCGGCAGCTCATCCTTGAACGTCTTGAAGCGGCGCTCCAGCTGGAAAAGCTTCGCCCTCACCTTCTTGGCTAGATAATTGATAGCCTGCTGAGGGTCCTGGATTCTGACCGATGGCAATACGATGACCTTGTCGAACTCAGCCATATCAAAATGCATCGACATCTTACGATGGCGGATATAGAAGAGAAGATGCCACACGAAGAGCGGCCATATCGTGCGGGAATACGCCTCCATGAATCTTTCGAAGTCGAAGATATGGGTATCATTCAGCGTCACCATCACGCAGGTTTCGTGCAAACCCTTGGCGTAACACTGGAAATTCTCGATGGCATAAGCATAGGTATGGAAGATATAAGGATTCTCCAGCATCAGCTGCGAAGCCTCGGTAGTACCCTGCCGCAGATAGTCGTAGTCGGCATCCACACAGGCTATCATATCCTTGCCCACCCCCTTGAGCATATTGCTGATAGCTGCCTTCTTGCCGCGGTCGAGATGGTTGTTGCGGGTAGGAAGCAGGATTTCGAAATAGCGCGTCTCATCCTCAAACTTTCCCAGCACCGACCGCCAGAAGAAGACATCATCGTAGCTCTCGACGTAAGCCACTATCTTGCGCCGAGCCTTCTTCGAGGTCATCTTGTTGGCGGCCTCGAAGTAGAGGGAATTGATATTATCGGTTAAACGTTTAGCCATAAGCTGAAAAATTCAACATTCAACACTTAACATTCAACATTACTTTATCGTGATGTCGCTCACATCCGTCACACGGTCGGTCCATCCGTCCATGACCACAGCAGGACTGTGGGTAGTCATGATGATCTGGATGTTCGGATTGAGCTGCAGCACCAGACCGATGAGCTGCTTCTGCCATTCGAAGTGAAGGCTGATTTCCGGCTCATCCATAAAGAGGACGTATGACTGGTTGTCTTCCACCAATACCGTGAGGAGGATGGCGAGAATCTGCTTCTCACCAGCCGAAAGCTGATAAGGCGAAAGCTGCTCGCCTATCTGGTTGAAACGGATTTCGTTGGCAGTACGGATGATGGTCTTGCCGGTATCCTTGAAAAGACCATCTACGATATCCTGGAACATCCTCTTCGGTTCGCTCAGATGCTGAGCCTTGAAGGCAGCATCCGGTTCGCCGCTCTGAAGCACGGCGATGATGCGGTTGCCGATGTTCACCTGATAATCCAGATACTTGCGCTGCAGCTGGAAGAGCTGCCAGTCGAGTTCGGTAACCAGAGTGAGGTCTATCTTGTTGATCATCTCGGCATTCATCAGCGGTCTATCCACCGATCGGATCACATCGTAGCGGATCCACTTTGCCTCCTCCGGCTCCACCTTCAGATGCACGCCCTTGATCATGTGACTAGGGAATTCACCGCCAGCCGCCAGACCCTTTACCACCTTATTTAATATAGTACTCTTGCCCACGCCGTTTACACCACTCAGGATATTGACACGGCGGTCGAGGTTCCAAAGAATATGTTTGGTACCGCTCCAGAGAGATTCAATCTCTATCTGTTTGATATAATCAGCATATTTCTGCATAAGATATTCTCCCATTCTAAAAAATATACCGCAAATATAGCAAAATTCCTCGAAATTTTGTACCTTTGCACTCGATTTTATTCAAAAATAGGAAGTTTTAAATAGAAATAAGGAAAAATGGATAACAAACGACCTCTTATCGCCCACCTGTGTCTCTTCTGTTCCGGCGCATTCTGGGGACTGATGGCTCCCGTAGGCAAGGATGCGATGCTTCACGGCATCGACGGCATCGACCTCGTGAGCTTCCGAGTATTGGGTGGCGCCATCCTCTTCTGGCTCACCTCACTCTTCACCAAGAAAGAGCATGTTCCTGTAAAAGACATCTTCAAGTTTGCTGCAGCGGGCCTCTTCGCCCTCGTGTTCAACCAGTGTTCTTACACCATCGGTCTGAACATGACCTCGCCTAGCAATTCCAGCATCATGACCACCTCGATGCCTATCTTCGCCATGGTTCTCTCCTTCCTGATATTGAAGGAGCCTATCACCTGGAAGAAGGCGCTCGGCGTACTGATGGGATGTGCAGGTGCCGTCATCATCATCATGACAAGTGCTACGGCTGGCAATGCCAAGGTGGGAAACATCTGGGGCGACCTACTCTGTATGTCGGCGCAGCTTTCCTTCGCCCTCTACCTGTCGCTCTTCAAGAACCTGCTGTCCAGGTATTCGCTCTTCACCATCAACAAATGGATGTTCCTCTGGGCAACCGTCCTGATATGGCCTTTCACCATCAGCCACGTGATGAGCATCGACTTTGCCCATGTTCCGATGAGCACCTGGTGGGAAACAGGCTACGTGGTTCTCTTCGGCACTTATCTGGGCTACATCTGCATGATGATTGGTCAGAAGACCTTACGCCCTACCGTGGTGAGTGTATATAATTATGTGCAGCCGCTGGTATCGGTTACAGTAAGTGTTATCGTGGGTCTCGCCGTATTCAAAGGCATGCAGGCGATTGCCGCCATCCTCGTATTCTCCGGCGTATGGCTCGTGGTAAAGAGCAAGTCAAAGCATGATATCGACCAGCACGACCACAGCCTGGCTTACGAAAAAAGACATGCTTAGATAGCTTTAATGTCGATTTATAAAACTGAAACTGTCCCCATCTGAGATAACTGATGAGGACAGTTTTTGTTATATAAGAAAAGAAGATCAGCAACCGAAGTAAACCATCAGTCCGCCCAAAACGATATAAAGCAGGGCGTATGGGATGGCCGAACGGAGAATCTCTCCATCCTTTCCTTCCATATCGCAGGCTGCAGTAGCGATGGCAATGCTCTGCGGACTAATCATTTTGCCACCCGTAGCTCCCGTGGTATTGGCAGCAACCAGCCAGTTCTCCTGACCGCCCTCCATACCAAAGAATGTGCTCTGTCCCGTCATACCCAACTGGTTGGCAACATGAGCCTGGAGCTTGGCAAAGAGGATATTCGAAGAAGTATCAGAACCCGTTACGAAGGTTCCAATGGCACCAATCATCGGAGCTACCAGAGGATAGAAATCACCCGTTACAGCCACCAGACCGGAAGCTATCGCAGTAATCATTCCCGAATAGTTCATCACGCTAGCCAGGGCTATCAGCGAACAGATGGTCACCACCGTCTTGCGCAGATTCACCGTGGTACGGGCAAGAATCACCATCAATCTCTTGAGGCTCAATCCCTGAATCAGTCCACCAATCGTAGCACCCAGGAAGAGCATAAGGCCCGCATTGGAAATCCAGCCAAACTTAAAGGTGCTGTCGAGCACTGGCAGATGAACCGCACTCACCAGATGACTCTTGAGGAAAGCATTGACCGGAGGACAGAG
>URYG01000162.1 GCA_900551985.1 uncultured Prevotella sp.
ACATGGCTCTCGCCCAGAAGCAGGTAGAGAAACGGCATCCACCTGCGTGTTTCCGGTTGCACCCCACGATGTGGTATATTGGAAACCGCGGGCGTTCTTGGCATCAGCCAGGCGGTCCTTCGCCTTGTTGAGCTTGATGGTGAGTCCGGCACGCTGCTCTGCGAGTTCCTGTATCTGCTTCTTGGCTCCCTGCACTTCGTAGAGTCTTACAAGGCTGTTGATGTAAGCCTTCAGCGCCTTATCCGATGCCTTGAATTTCTTGGTGGTCTGGTCGATGGTGGCGTTATAATTTGGAACTATCTTGTTGAGTGCCGCCACTGCCTTGTATCTCTCGTCCATGGAGAGTTTCTCGTTGTTGGCTGCCTTGATCAGGTTCTCCAGCTTTAGCTTTTCCTCCACCACCTGCTTCTGGGCTTCTGCCTTGATGGCATTGAGCGCCTTCTGTGACTGAGCTGCTGCATCGGCTGCCTTCCTCATATCCCAGAGCTTCATGGCAAGAAGGGCGACACCTGCGGCTACCAGTCCGAAGATGTTGGCCTTGGTGGTTGTATTGAGGGCTGCCATTGCCGTCTTGGCCTTACCCAGCTGAAGGGTCAGCCCGTAGAAAGCCACCTTTGCCACGTTGACCAATACGTTACCCGTTCCGAGAACCACGTTCCATGCCTTATGAGCGAGGACGATTCCCTTGGTCATTGCCAGATGCAGCTTTCCGGCATTGACCACGGCAAGCTGGGCTGCCTTGAAGGCGGTATAGGCTACCACCAGGGTAAGGATGGATTTCCGGTTCTCCACCAGCCAGGAAATGAGGTTGATGATTCCCACCTTGGTCTCGGCAAAGAAGTCTTCATAGGATTCCGTGAGCGGAAGCAGCTGCTCTCCCAGCCGTCTCTGGGCGTTTTCCCATTCGGCTGTCTTCTGTGCTGCCTTGTCGGCTGCACTGATGTAGGTATCGCCTGCCTCGACAAGCTGGGTTTCTACTATCTTGGCCACTGCCTTCATGAAGTCGCCCGTTTCCTTGGTCTTCTCGGAGATTTCTGCTGCTGAAATGCCGAGGTTATCGAGAATCATCGGAGACTTGCGACCCAGACCGGTTACGATACTGTTGGTCATGTAATCTACCGACTGTCCCGTCTGCTGAGCCTTCAGCTGTGCAAACTGCAGATACTTGCCCAGGTCTTCCAGCGGAATGCGGAAGTCCTTGGCCTGCACGGCGGCGGTCATCAGCTGCACATCGTTCACCGTTCCCTTGGTTGCCTTGCGCAGGTTGTCAAGCAGGTTCGGGTCATCCATGGCATTGAATGCCTTGATAACACCGTCAGCCTGGGCAGCCATCTCCATTCCTGCCTTGGCAGATTCTGCAACAAACTCCTTCAGCTTATCTGCCTGCTGCCCAAGAAAGTCTGCACCCTTTGCCATCATGTTTCCTAGAAGGAAGCCATTCACCTGATCGCTTGATGCAATCTCCTTGAAGCTCTTGGCGTTCTGTTTAAGTTCTGCCATACGGCCAGAAACGTCTCTCAACCTCTGCTCCAGAACGGAGTAAGCATCCGGATTAAGCGACTTGGCAGTATCATCAAGTTCACGTTGCAGCAATTTCTGCTGCTTGCGGAGCTGATTCATCGTCATATCCAGAACATCGAGCTTCTGCGTATGGCTGGTGATTTCTTTTGTTGTTTCCCGTATTTCCTTGCTGGTGGCACGATACTGCTCGGCCATGTTCTTGTACTCCTTGGAAGTCTTCCTGCCGGCTGCCTCCATCTCTACCATAGACTTCAGCTGCTGCTTGTTGGCTGACTTCAGTCCCATCAGCTTATTCTCCAGTTTCTTGATTTCCTGCTGAGCCTTCGATGACTCCACGTTCACTATCAGGGAAACCTGGTCTTCCGTTAAATGTTTGTTTGCCATAACTTATGATTTTTGTGGGTTGAGTGATTTTTCCAGTTCCTGGCGGATGCCGTTTCTTACTTCATCGTTGAAGCCATAGCGAAGCTTAGGGAACGTTTCGTGATACAGTACGCCCCAAACCACGCGGTTATACAGTGCCAGGTTCCTGCGCTTGAACTTGCTGATGCGGTCGTTGCGCTGGCGGTACTGCATATCCAGGAAACGGAGATAAGGAAGGATCCGCACGAAGATGGTGCGGTTCTCGCCCGAGATCTGACTGTCGAACGAGTGAGCGGAGAGCGTGGTGAGCAATCTGCCGGTACGGCGCTTATAATGATTGCGCACCACGTTCTCCTGGGTGGAGTATATCTTCAGGATACCTTCCTGAAGAGTCTCGTGAACGAATTTCTTTTTAACAAGACTGTCTGTTACCATATTCTTTGTACATTACTAATTAGTAATGCAAATATAGTAACAGACAGGTGAAGGGCAAAGGACTATCTACAGAAAGCCTTATATACCGGAATGCCTATGATAGGCGTGAGCACAGTACACAGGAACAGATAAATAAGCCACATTACCGGCATTCTAGAACCCACTACGAATGGTCCAACCGTCAGTGCGATGACGAACGATATGAACATGATGAAATCAAAAAACTCCATAATCTATATATTTTAATGCGTTAATAATTCTCCGGGTGCAAAGATACACCGCTTTTTCTGAAAAACCAAATTTATGCCTAAGAAAAAAGATGGCTACCCTCACGGGCAGCCACCTTCGGCAAAATTACATACATTATTACTAAAGAATCTTATGTAACAAATAACCAAAAAAAAATCTTATTTCTTGCGATACACCTGGAATGCCTCGTAATCCTCCTTGCTGATCTCGATGCAGCAGCAGATGTGAGTATTCTTGAAATCGAGGTCCTCCGCATATTTGGAGTCCTCGAAAAATGCATGCGAATGGCGAAGGGCATCCACCAGCGGGAACTTGTCTCCATCCGTCTCTACAACGAAATCCTTCTTGCAAAGTATATCACCAGTCTTGAGAGGGATAGAAGTCTCTGCATAGTAGTACTTGCGTGGCTTCTCACCAGTAAGCAGCTCCGTAAGCTTCCCGTGCATCTCCTTCAGCTGTTCATCGGTAATGCCCGAGATATACATGCCGTTCATGCTGAGCATGTGATGGCGCTTTACCTCGCCATAGTCGTTCACCTCGCACTCATCAAAGATAGGGTGCATTCTCTCCTCCTCGATGTTGGCCGCAACATAGGTTCCAACATTTGTATTCTGATCGTTCATAATCTACTTAATTTTTGTCTTTTAAATTTGAAATTAATTGTTCTGCTTTATGGTCATCCACTTCCCTGCTTTTCATGCGCTTAAGCATGGCTTTGATGGCATTAAGCTTCTGAGTATTATCGGGATGTACATAGAGATTAAGGGTCGTAGAAACGTCCGAATGACCTAAGAGCACACTCACTGTCTTTACGTCAACCTTCGCCTCTATCAGCCTCGTGGCGAACGTATGCCGAAGCCCATGGAAACGGATATGAGGAATACCCAACTGCTTACACAGATTATCGAAATAATTGCGATAAGTGCGGGGTTCGCATGGCTTGGAACGGTTGGACGTCACAAATGTCTCCGGGTTGCATATCTTGGCGCACGGTTTAATCCACGTCATCAGCGGTTTACTCAACGGTATTTCGCGGAAAGAATGAATCGTCTTCGGTGGCCCCACGTAGACCTCGGTACCAGACGTGCCGTCATCCTCGATGTTCCATAAGCGCTCTACCGTGCGCTCTACATGAAGCACCTTGTTAACCATGTCGAAGTCTTTCCATTTCAATCCTGCCAATTCTCCGATCCTGAGTCCTGTATGAAGGCATATGAGTATCCCCAGGTTCATAAATGAAAAGTTGTCCAATAAGTATTTCTCCAGCTTCTGCTGATGAGCCAGCGCCATGACAGGAACAGCCTTGTCTTTATATTCCTTCGGATAAATGATTTGCCATTCTACCGGCGGGTTACAGAATTCATGCTTCGCACCCCATCTCAGCACCATCTTCAGTATCAGTATGTGATCCTTGATAGTCTTTATGCTCGCACCTTCCTCCAGTTTTTTATCTACATAGGATTGCGCCTGCTGCTCTGTCACATCATACTTATCTCCAAAGGCTGGCAGAAGACTTGTATGAATCGTATGGTAGTAGGTGGAGTAAGCAGATTTCTTGACCTGCTTTTTCTTCTCTACTTTCCATCGATTTACTATCTCCTCAAACTCTAACTTGTTGTACATGTCCCTATTTCCTTTCTTTTATTATCTGCCCAGGTTCTGCCTTGACCACCTTGGAAAAAGCCAAAGCGTCGTCGGTTTCGTTGAGCAGGATATAACGCTGTACTACCCTATTCTCAAGCACATCCCCATGGTACACATACCCCATCATGCCACGTATGCTCATATTGAGCAGCAGCAACGGTATGGCGCGGTCGCTGAGTTCCCAGCACGTAACCATGTGCCTGCTTGGGAAAAACTCCCATGGTTTCACCCGTCTGCATTTCTCCCACCATGCGGATATAATGAGTCCGCCCGTGCCAGCAGTAGGTTCATGTATCGTCCCAGCCGCACCTACGTCAGCAATCTGACTGACCAGCTGTGTCACCTCTGGTGGCGTGAAGTCCTGCTTGCTCTTCTTTCGCTGCGCCATTTCTTGCTCATACAGCCGCTGAAACCAGTCATACGACAGGTCGTATCCGTTGAGTTCCAGCAGTTGCCGATAGATTGCGTTGCGCTGAGAGATGTCACCAAAGATGACGGAATCTACTGCCTTTGGCAGGTCCATAATGTCGGTAATCTGGAAGATGCCGAACAAATCCTGATCTGTCATTGCTCTACTCCTCTATCCTTGATTCTGGTCCAACTTGGATGAAGGAGTCCTTCCTCGGCTCCCGTGAGTACCCCCCCCCCGAATTTCTGTACCACTCGAAGAGGTTGTGGCGTCTGGCCTGAATATCCTCGTTGGCAGAAGACCAGCGGTTCTTGGCCTCGGCCTTGCCCATATTGCGCTTTTGGTCGGCCTCGTTGCGTCTCTTCTTCAGCTTGAGAAGAGACTGCTCGTAATACTCCTTGACTCTCTCGTAATCTTTGCGGGCTTCGCGGAGTTCATCGTTTGCCTGGTGTTCCTCCCTCAGTATTTCGGTCAGGGTATCATCGTACTCCTGCTGAAGGTTGGCTATATCGGCGGCGTAAGCTGTTCTCGCACCCGATAGCTCGATGGTGTTCATCTTAAGCAGTGCGTGGAAGTTTTCCGTGGTGAGCGGCATATCGCCTTTACCTAAACTCTCATTATTCATTTCTTGCTGAGCACCGATATTATCTGATGCCTGGTTCTGTGCTGCCTGAGCAGCAGTATTCTCTTCTTGATTCATAATTTATTAAATGTGTTATGCGTTAATAATTCTCTGCGTGCAAAGGTACGGAATTTCCGCCTTTCCGCAAAGGACAAACATATGAGTGATGTTTGGCTATTTTTCACTCATTTATTAATCACGATAGCGATAGTTCCCACGCCCGTACCGCTCTTCTTGAAGGCACCTTCCTCTATCTCGTAAACCTGGGCGGAAACTTCTTCCAGGAATGCGCGGAAATCCTTGCATACCTTTTCCGAAGCCTGCTGCCAATGCCTTGAAGTAATGGCTGCCACGGTTCCACCGGGCTTGAGATCTTGATACATCTGCATCACGTGCCTGATGTCCTGGTTCTTCGAGAAGGGAGGGTTGGCCACTATCAGGTCGTACTCCGAAGGGTGCTCTGCCTGAGTGAAGTCATCGCCTAGCAGGCGGATATGATCCAGCTTGGAAAGCTTCTCCTTATTCTCCGGCATCAGCTCGTAGCAATCTACTACCACGTCTGGCTGCACCCTGTGGATGGCATCGATGATGGCTCCGGTTCCTGCACTAGGCTCCAGAACCTTGCAGTCGGGACTGAAGTCGCCTGCCAGAGATACCAGCCAGTCGGCAACCTCGGGTGGCGTGGCAAAGAACTGGAAGTCCTTGGCCAGGTTGCACCGCTTGCCCTCCATCAGTATGCCTGCCACTCGGGTGGCATCGAAGTCGAAGCTGAAGCCCTGCACCTTGCCGCCCGTCCATTTGCCGCCGGCTTCCTCTATCCAGACCTTCACGTCGGCATAGGTCTTCTTGCTCAGCTGCACATTGGGCAGATAGAGTATATTGTCCTTGAACGTACATTGCCTGAGGACTTCCTCTGCTGGCAGCTTCTTCCCGTCCTGCTTGCCGGATTTGCCGTCATTGCTTTCGGTGAATTCCGGTGCCAGCAGATGCAGCAGCTTATATACGAGTTTCTCGTTAACGCTCTGCATACGGCTGACTGCCTGTAATACTTCGCTGAAGAATGCGGTATCTACATGACCTGTATCATCGTAGATATCCACTCCCTCGAACGAGTCGCACAACGTGTGAAGCTTCTCTGTGCTACCACGTAACATTTCTATTAAAGTCTCTTTTTTGTTCGTCATGACTTTTCTGTAGATAAATCATTGTTGTGTCTAAGCTATTATGACCAAGGAGTTCGGCAAGCTGCGTCACGTCCTTGTTCTTCTTGAGATACTGCTTGGCAAAGAAGTGACGGAAGGCGTGGGCGTGCATCTTGCTCCGGGCTATGCCCAGATGGCCGCCCCAGCTCTTCAGTCTTTCGGAGAAACCTTTGTCGGTCATGGGACCATACTTGCCCATGCAGAGATGCCCCGTCCTGCCCGTCTCCTTCATATACTCCCTCACCTCCTGCTGAAGGCTTTTCTGAAAAAACACCTGGCGGAACTTGCTGCCCTTGCCCTTCAGAACCACCTCGCCATTGGCCACGTCCTCCCACGAGAGTTTCATGAACTCATGCAGGCGAAGGCCTGTAGTGGCAAGAATCCTCAGCCAGTAGTAAGGGTCCCGGTTGGGTTTCTGCTTCAGATAAGCCAGCAGCGCCTGATACTCCTTCTCCGTAGGTATATTGTCCGTAGAGAGCTTGCGCTGAGTCTTCACCCTTTTCACGGAAATGGGCTTTTTCGCAAACTTGGAGTATTTCACCAGGGCGCACATGCGGTTGTTGATGGTGGCGGGCTTCATCTTCTGCTCTTCCAGCGTCTTCAGAAACCGCTTCACGTTTTCCTGGTTGAACTCGTCGGCATAAGAAAAGAAACTCCTGATAGCAAAACGGTAGGTTTCGCGGGTACGTTCGCTGGCATCCGACTCAGTGTCCAGCCATTCAATGAACTCGTTCACCTTCTTCTCGTTCCGTGCACAGATGTCTTCTTTCTTCTCCAGCGATTTCACCTTGCGCTTCGCCCGGCTGTAGCCCACGCCGATGAACGACAGAAAGTCGAGGATGGCATCGGTAGCACCGGGCATGGTGGAAAGTTCT
>URYG01000163.1 GCA_900551985.1 uncultured Prevotella sp.
ACATGGAATTCCTGTCTTCCGTCAGGCGTTCCGCCGGATTTGCAATCCGGCGTCAAAAAATGTTCGACCATATTATTTTGCGGATTTGCAATCCGCTTATCTAATAGTCTATTTCATAGCTCGCATCATTCTCTTTTTTCCGAAAGCATCTTCTTTGGTTTCAATATCCTTGAAGCCAAATTCTTCGAGCATTTCTCTTGTCTCTTTTTCGTAGAGAGGGTTGATTTCGAAATAGAGCAAGCCCCAGCTTCGCAATTCTATTGAGGCGAGCTCGGCGATGGCCCGATAGAACTTCAGAGGGTCTTCATCGGGTACAAAGAGGGCGAGACCGGGTTCGTAATCAAGGACGTTCTTCTCCATCCCTGCCTTCTCCTTTTCGCAGATATAAGGAGGATTGCTCACGATGATGTCTGCTGCAAGATGATTTTTTCTGCTGGTTTTACATTTTTCGAGCAAGTCAAAGATGTCGCATTTGCTAAAGAAAGCATTGGACGCTAACTGCTTGGCATTCTTTGTTGCAACATTGCAGGCACAGTCGGAAATGTCTATTCCTAATACTTCTGAATCAGGAATTTCAAGGCTCAGGGTAATGGCAATGCAGCCAGAGCCGGTACAGAGATCTATGATTTTTGGTCGAGGAGAGACTAATTTAGTGTGCATAGCTTTTTTATAACTACGTAACATTTTGACGAGGTATCTCAAACGTAAATATTGGCGCTTGAGCCATCCTTTTGCCTCAAACATGTTTACGTCCTTAAAGGCAACGTCTGGGCTAATGTTAAATTCTTTTCTGATAATTGCCTCTTCTTTTTCCCAGTTCTCGTTCTGTGTTTCCACAATCCATTGACAAAGCTCGGCGGTCTCAGGTCTTGGGATGAGCACGCCCGGCTCTACATGGAAAGTTCTTCCTGCAAAGTCGGCTTGCCCCAGCACGTACTGCACTGGCTCGCCTTTTTGCAGTCTACAGACAATTTCTTCGAGTTTTTTGCCCTCGTCTGCGGATAATTCATTAACTTTGCCGCCGATAATGTCGGTCAGCGTCATTCCGTACTCCACATCAAGCACGGTGCGGACGATAGCCTGCGCTTCGCCAGCCTCATATAGAGGGGTGAGGGATTGCCAAAGTTGCTGATAAGTTTTCATCTCAAAATTGTATATTATGATTTGATTTGAGAGCAAAGGTACGACATTTTATCGAAAATGAGTAAGAAAATCGAAGAAAAATAGGATATGGAACAAAATAAAGTATCTTTTCTGAATCCGCTGACGGGCGAACCGCTTAGCCAGCAGGAGATAGACGAAATGTTCATGCGCCGCTGCCTGCAGTTGGCTAAGAACGGTAGGCAGAATGCAAAGCCTAATCCGATGGTGGGTGCCGTCATCGTGAGCGAAGAGGGCAGAATCATCGGCGAGGGTTATCATGTAAGATGTGGCGAGGGGCACGCTGAAGTCAATGCCTTTGCTTCAGTTAAGCCTGAAGATGAGCATCTATTAAGCCAAGCCACCATCTATGTGAGTCTAGAACCGTGTTCTCATTATGGCAAGACGCCTCCTTGCGCCGACCTTATCGTAAGACAAGGTGTAAGGAGATGTGTCTGTGGCTGCGTGGATCCTTTTGCCAAGGTGCAGGGGCGGGGAATCCAGAAGATTCGAGAGGCAGGAATCGAGGTAACGGTGGGTGTTCTAGAGGCGGAATGTCTCGAACTGAACAAGCGCTTCATCACCTTCAATACCCATCAGCGACCATACATCATCCTGAAATGGGCGCAGACGGCGAATGGCTTTCTGGATAATAATTTTCAGGGTATGGCGATTTCTACGCCATTTACCAAGATGCTTTCGCATAAGCTTCGTGCCGAGAACGATGCTATCCTGGTAGGTAGAATTACTGATGAGCGTGACCATAGCCAGCTCAACGTAAGAGATTGGAGCGGAAAGAATCCGATGCGACTGGTCATCGACCGCCATCATCCTTGTTTCGAGGGCTTGGATTTTTCCAAGGGCAAGGAAGAGGTGTTGAAGCAGATGATGCAGTACCTATATAATAATAAGGTGCAGTCGCTGATAGTAGAAGGTGGCGCCATCACCCATCAGGCTTTCCTTGATGCTGGATTATGGGATGAAATCAGGGTAGAAACATCTTTATCCACATCTGTGGAAAACGTGGTAACTGCCGGAACAGCAGCGCCAAAGCTCCCTCATAACATCCGGTTAATCAACTATGAGGCGTATGATAATAATATAATAAATAATTATGAACGAGTATGAGCAATAGATTTACATCTCGCCTGAGCGATAACGACGATTTCAAGAGAGACGAGTTGGTTCGCAAGATAGAGCACGCCGTGGAGCACATGACGCTCGCTGAACTGGAAGCCCTGTCGTATGACATGTTTACCAAGGGCTACATCCAGGATTACTAAACATTCAAACATCATACAATATAAAAAAGGTGGGTGCTACTACAATTCGTGTAACACCCACCTTTTTTATATTGTATTCTTTATTTCCTTATTTCGCCATCGGAGTGAAGCGCAAGGTGAACTCATGAGCACCTGTTGGGGTCATGTACTGTGGCAGACAAGAGTCGCCACCACAGCTGCGGTTACCGATACCACGCTGCCAGAAATCGAAGTGAGCGAAAATCTGGTTAGAGCGTACCAGGTCGTAAGGATGCTTGCCACCATAGAATACGTCGTAGTTGAACTGAGCATCATCGAAGTGAGACAACGAGAAGGCTACCTGGCCCTCGGTGGTAATCTGCAACTTCGTGCTGTTGTTGTCGAGTGTCAACTGGCGCAAGCCCTGGCGGTCGCCCATGGTCTGAGGAGCACTCTGCTCTTCGAACATGCCATCCACGGTGGTCTTGTACAAACCTAACAACGAACCTCTCTGGCGGTCGATGTAGTTGCTCCAAGGACCCTTGGCATAATACTCCACATTCTCGAAACCAGGAGCAAACTGCATGGCAATACCAATTTTTCGGGTTTCCTCAGAAGAATTGTTGGTAGTTACCTTCATATCCACGGTTCCGTTAGGATAGATGGTGTAAGCAATCTGGTGAGTATCCTTACCATTGGTAACGGCAGTTTCCACAACCACGTTCTTGCCCTGCTTCTTAGGAGCCTTCACCATCATCTTCTTACCGGTGAGTGCACCCTCTTCCTTGTTCTCGTTCTCGGCAACACCACCTGTAGCACCCAGGTTCACGTTGTCGTTGGCGATGCGGCGGAAGCCGTTGAAGTCAGGACCTGCATTAGGCTGAACGAGCTGAGTATTGCGATAAGTCCAGTTGGCGAGGGTTCCATCCTCTGCGAATGTGATGCTGAAGTCGTTGCCGGTGATGGTGTTATCCTTCACCTTCAGCTTGCCCTTCTCCTGGATAGCTGGCAAAGTGCCATGATCTTTCTGTACGAAGGTTGGGTCGGCAACAGATGCGCCACCTGCGTTCTCTGCAGAAAGCTTGAACTGCTGCTGAGCCATCATATAACCCTGCTTGCTCCATGAAGTAGCCTTCTTCAGAACGAGGCTGAAGGTGATGACATACTCTGCCTTATCATCTACAGCGGTGGTGTATGGGATGTTGATGTCGCAGGTCTTGCCTGGCTTTACCGATGGGATAGCCACCTGGTTCTTCTCTACAGATACACCGTTGCGGAGCACCTCGTAGCTGAGATCATAGATATCTGCCAGGTTGGTGAATGCGCACTTGTTCTTCAGGGTGAGTACGCGGCTGTAGAAAGACTCGAAGTTCACATCTCTATAAACATACTTCACCTCGGTGAGCTTGGCTGTCCACTCTCTTCCTGGAGTGATGATTCCGTTGCTCATGAAGTCGCCCTGGAATCCTCTGTAACCGTTGTTCATCTTGGTGTAGTCGTAACCGGATGTGTAGTAGTGGAGTCCGGTCTTAGGATCCTTCAGAGGAAGACCCTTGCGGATGCGGCGTGTATCGTAGATTCCCTGGTCAACCCAATCCCAGATGCAGCCACCGGTAATACCTGTACTTGCCTCGATGAGATCCCAGTATTCCTGCAGGTTACCTACAGCCTGACCCATGGCGTGAGCATACTCACAGATAAAGTATGGCTTGTTGTGTAGGCCATCCATCTGCTTCTTCACTACCTCGATTTTTGGATACATGTCTGAACCGAAGTCTGAGTACTTGGCACCGTGATTGTAACCCTCGTAGTGAACCCACGCGTCGCGACCAGGCAAAAGCTCCTTCACCTTATCGTAGGTAGCCTGGAAGTTGTCGCCACCGCCTGACTCGTTACCGAGCGACCAGAATACCACGCTAGGATGGTTGCGGTCTCTCAATACCATGCGCTCTGTGCGGTCCACGTAGGCTGCGCGCCAGGTTGGGTTGTTGGAGAGTGAGTGGTTGTTGTGGCACTCCACGTCGGCCTCGTTCATGCAGTACAATCCGTAGTAGTCGAACATCGCATACATCTTAGCCTGACGAGGATAATGGCTGGTACGAACGGTGTTCACGTTAGCCTGCTTCATCAGGGTTACGTCGCGAAGCATGGTCTCCACATCGATGGCGTGACCATAGAGTGGGTGAATATCCTGGGTGTTGACACCCTTGAAGAATACTCGCTTGCCGTTAACATAAACCAGTTTATCCTTGATGGTCACCTCTCTGAAACCGTATTTGGTAGAGAATACCATCTCTTCCTGGTCGCCTGCCTTCTGGCGAACGATAACGGTATAGAGATTAGGCTGCTCTGAGGTCCAAGCCTTCAGACCGGTGAGGTTGTCGATGCTAAGGCGACAGTTCTTCTGAGCATCCTTGGCGGTCATTGCAACCTGAGCTGACTGCTTGGCAACAGACTTGCCCTGTGGGTCGAGGAGTTCGATCTCCAGTGTCTTCTCAGATTTCTCCTTGGCTGCGTTATCGATGGTCAGGTCAACATTCAGGTTGCCTGATGTGTAATCGCTGTTCAGGGCAGATGTGATGTAATGGTCTGCCACGAAGGTCTTTGGAGTAGCTACGAGATAAACATCGCGGTGAATACCACCGAGGTGCCACATATCCTGTCCCTCCAGGTACGAACCGTCGCTCCAGCGGTAAACGCGAACCGATACGTTGTTGTCGCCCTTGCGAACGAGGTTGGTAACATCGAAGTCTGCATCGGTGTTGGCGCCCTGTGAATAGCCGGCATATTTTCCGTTTACCCAAACCACGATGGCGCTGCAGGCACCGTCGAAGTGGAGGAATACGCGCTTGCCAGTTTCCCAACCCTCTGGCAGGTTGAAGTTGCGGCGATAAGAACCTACCGGATTCTTGTCGAAATTATCCTTGAAGGCTGTGATGAACGGAGGTTTGTTCTCGAAAGGATAACCTACGTTGTTGTAAACCGGAACATCGTATCCAGCCATCTCCCAGTTCAGAGGCACCTGGAGTTCCTTCCAGGAAGAAACGTCTGCGTTGTCAGCCCAGAAATCATCCTTGTCTGGTTTGCCCTGCTTCCAGTCGGCTGTGTAGTGGAATTTCCACTTACCGTTGAGCAGGAGATAGTTGGCGTGCTTAGGAGTGAGCCATGGGAATTTGAAGTAATCGTCCTGCTGCATGGTGGCAGTAGAAGAATAAGGCACGAAAGTAGCGTGCGCCTTTTCCTTGCGATCCTCAAACTTAGTTTCGTCTTCTACCCATTTGTCTGTAAACGGACAAACGTCAACTTTGGTCTCCACCACCTTCTTCACCTTTTTCTTGGTGTGTCTAGGTTGTGCAATAGCTGATGCGCTGAAGAGGAAGGTCAATGCAACCGCAGCTCCCCAAAATAAATGTTTTTGTTTCATTGTCTGGTTGAATTATTAATAATTACAAGTTAGCTAGTTATGAATCTGTTTAGATTTGGTGCAAATTTACGATTAATTCCTGAAACCTCCAAATTATTACAGCACTTTTGTTGGGGGAAGAATTAAAAATGGCTATTTGTTAGGAGAAAAGTGGCTTCCATTGCTGCTTATTTAAGCCTCTTTTCATTTATTGCCTGACTATGGCATAATATTGCCCCCTACCAGGGCAACATTATGCCATGGCGAGGCACGAAACGATGCGTCGCCTCGTTTTTTTAGGAAGAAGATTCCTTTGGTAATCAAGCACAGTCGTCAAAATTCTACTCTCGCTTTTACTCTTCACCCTTCACCTTTTGGGGATAATTTGTTGTGAATTAGAATGTTATGAGGGTGAAGAGTGCTCTTGCCCCTTCACCACCCTTCACCCACTCTTCACCCTTGGAAAATTTTGCTTTTATGCGAAAAAAATGGAAAAATTAGGAGGTGAAGAGTGGGTGAAGGGTGGTGAAGGGCCTGCGTAACTCTTCACCCGCCGAAACTATTGAGTGATAGGGGGTTATGCCTGAAAGGTGAAGGGTGAAGAGTGTTTTTGAGATTGCGTTTTTATCCTTTCCTTCCGAAATCGGCAGGAATCTCGCCCCACTTCTTCGTTTCCCATTTAAAGATAGGCACGGTGACGGGGTGGGTGCGGAGCCAATTTTCGGCACGGGCGATGATCTGATAGAGCTGCTCGGTTTGAGGAGTACGCTCCAGTTTGGTCTTGCATTGCTTCTTGTTTACCCAGAGCTGGGCATTTACGCTGTCGCTGTAGATTACCTTGTCGGTAATGCCTTTCTGAGCCATCAGGGCGAGGGCATGGACGATGGCGAGGAATTCGCCGATGTTGTTGGTGCCGTGGATAGGACCATAGTGGAAAACCTGCGCACCAGTCTGAAGATCAATGCATTGATATTCCATCGGACCGGGATTTCCGGAGCAGGCTGCATCCACAGCCCAGGCGTTCGCCTTCACCTCATTGGGCAAAGGCAAGACTGTATCGTTTCTCCATGAAGGAGGATTTACGGGCATGTTACTCATTTGCGTTTCTTTTATTTGTTTCTTTTATTGGATAGATGATTTGTGTTTTACTGAACCACATACGAAAGTTCTGTTTTGGGGAATACTGACCCATATAAAAAAGAAATGAGCAAGCCCCAAAGTCTGGCTCTGGGGATGCTCATTATTTGTCAATAGTCAATATTCAATTTTTAAATTGTAGGTTAATTATATCTTGAGAAGTTTTTCAGGAGTGCTTTACTCCTGATAGCCTCTAATTACCTAAATTTTTTACATTCTTTCTGGAACCTCGATACCGAGCAGAGCCATACCGTTCTTCAGAATCTTGGCAACATTGGCTGCAAGAACCAGGCGGGTAATCTTCTCAGCCTCGCTCTCAGCATTCAGGATGCTGTAGTCGTGATAGAACTGGTTGAACTCCT
>URYG01000164.1 GCA_900551985.1 uncultured Prevotella sp.
TTCAAGTAGGTATCACGGATGCAGTTAACAGCAAAGCCCTCGTAGTACTTCACGCCCTGAGCATCTGCCACTGGGTCCTTGCGGTCCAATGAAAGATGGAAGTGGAAGTTAGGGAATTCCTTCTCAAGCTCCCAGAAGTCCTCCAGGAAGAATGCCTCACCCAATGCACGAGCACCATAGAAGAAGTGCAACTCACGGTCGGTAGTATGCAATGTCTTGGTCATGTGCATGATCTGCGCACGCAATGGAGCCATACCGGCACCACCACCAATCCAGATCATCTCCTTGCCTGATGTGAAGTTAGGATGGAAGTCACCATAAGGACCACTCATCATTACCTTGTCGCCTGGCTTCAATGAGAAGATGTAAGAAGAAGCGATACCCGTTGGTACGTTCTGGAATCCTACCTGTGGACGTGGCAAGAATGGAGTTGTAGCGATACGTACGGTAAGGGTGATGATGTCACCCTCGTCTGGATAGTTCGCCATAGAGTAAGCACGAACGGTAGGCTCTGGGTTGTGAGCCTTCAGGGAAAGAATGTTGAACTTCTTCCATGTACCGATGTACTCCTCGCCAATGAGATCCTTGTCGAAGTCCTTGTCGTAATCGATGCAGTCGTATGCAGGAATCTTGATCTGAGCGTAAGAACCAGGAACGAAGTCCATGTGCTCGCCTGGAGGCAATGCCACCTTGAACTCCTTGATGAATGATGAAACGTTCTTGTTGGAGATAACCTCGCACTCCCACTCTTTCACGCCCATCACGCTCTCAGGCACCTTGATCTTCAGGTCGCCCTTCACCTTGCACTGGCATCCCAGGCGCCAGTGGTCCTTGATCTGCTTGCGGGTGAAGTGAGGCTTCTCAGAATCGAGAATCTCGCCGCCGCCCTCGAGCACCTGAACCTTACACTGGCCACAGCTTGCCTTACCGCCGCAGGCAGAAGGCAGGAAGATGCCGTTCTCATTCAGCGTAGTCATCAAACTGCTGCCCTGAGGCACGTTGATGGTCTTGTCGCCATTGATTTCGATATTTACATTTCCGCTAGGGCTCAGATACTTCTTAGCCACGAGCAGGATGATAACCAGCAGGAGAATCACCACGAGGAAAACTCCGATACTAGCCAATATAAATGATGTATTACCCATATCTATAGTCCTCCTTTTTTAGATTTTCAAGCCTGAGAAGCAAAGCATAGCCATTGCCATGAGGCCTACTGTGATAAATGTGATGCCGAGTCCCTGCAGTGGCTTTGGCACGTCGCAATACTGCATCTTCTCGCGGATGGCTCCCATCAGGACGATGGCGAGAGTCCAACCCAAGCCGGAACCTACGGCATAAACGATGCTATCCCATACTGAGGTGATAGCCTGAGAATTGGTAGGCTCCATCAGGATGCGCTGCTGCATGAAGAGAGATGCACCCATGATGGCACAGTTTACGGCAATCAATGGCAGGAAGATACCCAGCGCTGCATAGAGCGATGGTGAGAACTTCTCTACAATCATCTCTACCAGCTGCACGATACCGGCGATGACGGCGATGAAGAGGATGAAGCTCAGGTAAGTGAGGTCAACACCCAGGATGCCGTCGGCGCTGAGCACCTTGGTCTGCAACAGGTAATCTACAGGCACGGTGATGAGCAACACGAAGGTTACTGCCAGGCCCAAGCCCAAAGAGGTCTTCACGTTCTTGGATACTGCCAAGTATGAACACATACCCAGGAAGTAGGCGAAGATCATGTTATCGACGAAAATCGAACGGAAAAACAAACTTATTGCGTGCTCCATCTTACTTCTCCTCCTTATAAATATAGGCACGATGTACCCAGATTACACATCCAACGAGAATCAATGCCATGGCTGGCATAGTCATCATACCGTTGTTAACATATCCGAAGTTGTAAGCTCCCTCCGGTATCAGCTGGAAACCGAGCAATGAGCCGCGGCCCAGGAGCTCACGAACAGCACCCACAATCACGAGGATGAGGGCGTAACCCAAACCATTACCTACACCATCGAGGAATGAAGGCCAAGGCTTGTTCATCATGGCGAACGCCTCCAAACGACCCATCAGGATACAGTTGGTGATGATCAGCCCCACATACACAGAGAGCTGCACGCTCACGTCGTAGGCGAAAGCCTTCAATACCTGGCTCACGATGGTAACCAGGGCAGCAACTACCACCAGCTGAACGATGATACGGATGCGCTGAGGGATGGTGTTGCGGATGATGGAAATAATCACGTTAGAGAATGCCGTGATGATAGTAACGGCAAGTCCCATCACAATGGCTGGCTTCAGCTGGGAAGTAACAGCCAGGGCACTACAGATACCAAGCACCTGGACGAGCACAGGGTTGTCGCCGTTCAGTGGCTTGATGAATGCCTCCTTATTTTGTTTACTAAATAATGCCATAATTTCGCTTAATTATTTAATGAATTTAGCAAGACCTTCCTTGAGCATTGCATCCACACCATCAGATGTCAATGTAGCACCGGTAACGGCATCCACATTGTTAGGGTCGCCGGCAGGAGCGTCTTTCTCAACGCCCAGAGCGATGCCCTCTACTCCATCCTTGTGAATCTTCTTGCCCTGGAACTTCTGCTGCCACTTCAGGTTGTCCTTGATTTCAGCACCGAGTCCGGCTGTCTCGCCTTCGTGGTTGAAATATACGCCATAGATGGTGTTGTTGTCGGCATCCACGGCGATGAAGCCTGAAATACCGCCCCAGAGACCCATACCCTTCACGGAGTAAACGGTCTTCTTCTGACCATCAATCTCGCACTCGTAATACTTCATGCCGTCCTTCTCCTTCTCTTCCTTCACCACCTCTTTATATTTGGCAGCCGCAGTAGCGTTGTCAAGGTCGCGCAGGTTGAGGGAGTTCAGAATCTGCTTCTGAGTATCAAGAGCCACGTTGGCATCCTGTGTTGCCTTCAGCGAAGAAGACACGAACGCGAGCAGGAATGCCACGATTACCACGATGATAACCGAATAGATAATAGTATAGCTATTTGAATTTGTCTTCATATCTACATTCCTCCTACATTATTTAATAGCACGTTTAGCACGGCGAGAGATGTTGCCCTGAACTACACAGTAGTCGATGAGTGGAGCAAACATGTTGCCGAAGAAGATAGCGAGCATCATACCCTCTGGATAACCTGGGTTCATCACACGTACGATCACGGCGATGGCACCGATGAAGAATCCGTAGAAGTACTTACCCTTCTCTGTACGGGCAGAGGTTACAGGGTCGGTAGCCATGAATACGGCTCCGAAGCAGAAACCACCGAGAACGATGTGCTCATACCAGGCGATAGGTGTCATGCCGAGAGCCTGGAAGATAAGCGCCATCACGATGCCGCCTGCGAATACAGAACCCATTGTCTTCCATGATGCGATGCCTGTCCAGAGAAGGATGATGGCACCGATGGCGATGGCGATGACTGATGTCTCGCCGATACAGCCAGGAATGAAACCGATGATAGAATCGCAGAGACTAGCTGAAGGCATGCCGCCCTGAGCCAGCTGACCGAGAGGAGTAGCAGCAGTGAAGCCATCAGGCAGGGTGTTACCCAGACCGAAGATAGCATCCTTAGCCACCCAAACCTTATCACCACTCATAGCCAATGGATATGAGAAGAAGAGGAACATACGGGCACCCACTGCCACATTGAAGATGTTCATACCGGTACCACCGAAGATCTCTTTGCAGAAGATGACTGCGAAGGCGCACGCCAGAGCGAGCATCCACAGTGGTGTAGAGATAGGAATGATCAATGGGATGATGATACCGCTGACGAGGTAACCCTCCTGGATTTCCTCGTGCTTCCACTGAGCCCAGGCAAACTCGATGCCGAGACCCACGATGTAGCTAACCAGCAACTTAGGGAGGACAGCCAGGAATCCGAAGCCGAAGACCTCGATGAAGCTGGCAGCGTCAAGTGTACCTGCAGCCTTGAAATTCTGGTATCCCACATTATACATACCGAAGAGCAATGCAGGAATCAGGGCGATTACCACAAAGCTCATGATGCGCTTCGAGTCGATAGAGTCATGGATATGGGCTCCGCTCTTCGCTGTCTTGTTTGGCACGTACAGGAAGGTCTCGAAACCATCGAAGACGCTCTCGAAGGCATGCAGCTTACCTCCCTCCTGGAAGTTAGGCTTTATCTTATTGAGATAATTTCTTAATGCACTCATTTTATTTATTCATTGTTAAAATTAAGCGTTCTCCTCGAACTAAGCATTCTCCTTGCGCAGGGTATTCAAGCCCTCACGTACAATCTTCTGCAATTCGAGCTTAGAGCTATCCACGAACTCAGCTACCGCAAAGTCCTCAGGACTAACCTCATAGATACCGAGCTGCTCCTGCTTGTCGATATCGCCTGCGATGATTGCCTTGATGAGATACTCACCGAAGATGTCCATAGGGAGAACCTGGTCGTACTCGCCGCTCATAATCATGTGGCGCTCGCCACCCTTCACGCGGGCATCGAGATTGTACTCCTTCTTCTTGCCGAAGAGCCAGGAGAGATAGGAACGTGAGGTAGAGAACTGATCGGTGCGTGGAAGAATCCAGCCGAGCATCTCGTCGCAGTCGTCACCCTCTGGGATGGCTGTGATCTCTGATGTGTGGCCTCCTACGAAATCTGCCACGGTGGTCTTGGTACCGGTCAATGGGTTGCCATTGATCAGGCGCACGTGCTCTGTAGCCTTCAGCTGTGCTTCAACGAAAGCTGAGAATGATGTACCTACCAACACGTTAGCGTAACCGGTCTGCTTCATCTCGCTACCAGCTACAGCCACCTTCTTGTGGAGATCAACCTTACCTGTAAGGAAGAGGCGACCGAAGAAGATTACCGATGCAGGATCTACCGTCCAAACCACCTCGCCCTTGTTCACAGGGTCGATGTTGTTCACCTGTACACCTACATTACCAGCAGGACAAGGTCCGTCAAAAACATTGATTTCCACATTCTTAGCCTCGCCGAGCGCATTGCAGTGCTGCTCAACTCCAACGCCAAGATAAGTTTTCGCAATCTTGCTCAAGGCTGTCAAACCTGCCTGGAAAGCATCCTCATTGCCAGCGAGTTCTACCTCGAAATCGGCAGCGAGCGGCATGTCGCGGAGGGCAGAAACGAAGATTGCCTTAGGAGTGGTATCCGGTGTGGTGGATACAGCGTAAGGCAACTGGTTGATGTAACCGAACAATCCAGCCTCGAGCAACGCCTGCTTCACGGCTGCACCATCCAACGACTCAACGTTTTTCTTACCAAAATCCGTAGAGGTCTGCTCAGCGTCTGCCTGCACCTTGATGCAAAGCACCTTGCGACGCTCCCCTCGCTCAATGGCGGTAACCTGACCGCTCACTGGTGAGGCAAACTTCACCTCTGGGCAAGCCTTGTTCACAAACAAGGCATCTCCGGCATTGACATGGTCGCCCTCGCGTACAACTACCTTAGGAGTAACACCCACGAAAGCTGCAGGCACGAGCGCATACTCGGCTGCCTGTGCCACAGGAAGGGTTACATCCTTGGAAGCCTTACCCGTAAGGTTAATGTCCAAGCCTTTACGTAACTTAATTACATTTGCCATAACTACATTAAAAATATTATATTTTAAAACTGATTTTCCGTGATATTTTTGTGAAAACATTCAAATTATGCTGCAAAAATAGCAAAAAAAAGTAAGACGAGGAAGAAAAATCACTAAATTATTTGATAATGTAACAAAAAAGAAGTACTTTTGTGGCTAAAATTCAATACTTATTCAGATTGCAAGCCTGTTTTGACAAACACAGATTGCAAATTAACGGCAAATGCCCATTGCTGACGAACAGGAATGCCCATTGCAAATTAACATTAAATATTCATAAGACTCTGAAACGATTTAAACATATCATCAGCTGTATCATCTGGACTATCTTCGCCCTTTATGTGATACTCATCGTACTGTTGCACCTGCCACCAGTACAGACCTTCCTCGGCTCTACCGTAGCCACTGCCCTCGCCCAGAAATTCGGAACTGAAGTGAGCGTGGGAAAGATCAACCTGGGGTTCTTCAACCGAATCATCATCGACGATGTAAAGATGCTCGACCAGAAGGGCGACAGCATGATCTATGCTTCCCGACTCTCGGCAAAGGTGGACCTGCTGCCGCTGAAAGACGGAAAAATCTCGGTTTCTTCGGCACAGCTCTTCGGTCTGAGAGCCAACATCTACAAGCAGAATGCCAAGAGCGACATGAACATCCAGTTCATGCTCGATTCGCTCGCCTCGAAGGATACCACCCAGCACAAGCCACTCGACCTGCGCATCGGAAGCGTCATCATCCGCCACGGATCCATCGCCTACAACCAGCGCGACATCGCATCGGCTGCAGGGGTATTCTCACCAAAGCACATCGGCATCAGAAACCTCTCGGCACACATCGCCCTGCATCATCTTACGGACAATGATATTCATCTATCCGTCAAGAAGATAGCCTTCACCGATAAATCAGGACTTCAAGTAAAGAATCTCCGATTCAAGGTGAATGCAGACAAGCATCAGGCGCGCCTGAGCGACTTCCAGCTGGAACTGCCGAAGAGCAACCTGGAGCTGGAAGACCTCATCGCCACCTACCGCACCGACGAGAAGGGAAAGCTCATCAGCGAAACGCTGCAGTTTGAGGGCGGCATCAAGCCATCGCTCATCACCCTATCGGATGTGGCTTGCTTCGCTCCTATCCTCAGAAAATGGAACGATGCCCTCTACATCGACACCCACTTCTCGGGTACCAGCACATCGGCACGCATCCATCAGCTCCACTTCAAGACCCAGAGCGGAAGCATCCTGCTCAAGGCGAATGCC
Source organism: uncultured Prevotella sp. (assembly GCA_900551985.1). Lineage (GTDB taxonomy): Bacteria > Bacteroidota > Bacteroidia > Bacteroidales > Bacteroidaceae > Prevotella. The sequence continues at coordinate 6,858 of URYG01000164.1, forward strand.
AAGGCGAGCGACTGGAACCGGAAGCTGCACTGGCTCGCCAACATAGAGACCCTGAAGGTTTCTGACGAGGGCGTGGAGCAGATAGCCGCCAACCTGGGCAGCCAGGTGAAGATTCCGAAAGAGGTGCTCCGACTAGGCAATATATATTATAAAGGTGTAGCCAGCGGAAAGGGCAAGAGCCAGATAGGAACCAAGGGCGTACTGCGCACCGACGCAGGAAACGTGGAGATCGACGCCCACCAGAACGGCAAGCAGCTCTATGCCAAGGTAGACACCAAGGGCATCAACCTGAGCAAGATTCTCGACAACGCCAAGCTGGGCATCATCGCCGCCCACATCACCGCACAGGGCACCAAGGTCTGAACCAGGGTGCCGTAGTCGTACTGTCCCTTTA
>URYG01000165.1 GCA_900551985.1 uncultured Prevotella sp.
ATCCGGATATTGGAAATCAGGGAGTTACATAACGAGTGGCTGCAATGCGGGTTAAGCCCCTCGACCGAATAGGTCGCTTTCCGTTAAAATTCCGTGCGTAATCCGAGGAAGGTGGTTAAGGCTCCGTTTACTCAGCGTAATCCGATGAAGAAAATATCCGATGAAGAAAATCCATGCATAAACGAAAAAGTGGGTGTGTCATAAGGCAATGACACACCCACTTTAATTCCTATTAGAACAGCTGGGCGAATGCCTCGGCTGTCTTGCCGGTATAGGTTACCATTTCTGTAACTGGCTGGTAGCCGAAATCCTTGAAGGCAAGGAGCTGGGTGGCTACAAACTGATGGTCGTCAGAGAGACATGCCTGCAGCTTCATATTACCCATGCTGATAGCTGATACCGGGAACTTCTGGATAGAAGATTCTACCTCGCTAGGGGCAGAGTTAAGGATGTTGATAAGCTTCTTGCCATCCTCAGCAGAATATTCCTTCTCCTTGATCTTGATTGCACTGTTGGTTGGTTTGTAGATCAACTTGACTGTCAAACCCATGAAACCCTTCTTTACCTGTACATCGTCGAGTGCCAATACTTCTGCACCCATATCTAAATGATTAATCTTTGCCATAATCTTATTTCTTCTTTAAATATATATATAAATCTGTTTTTTGTAAATAATCGTATGCAATGCATACGCCCTATATGGCCCCATACGCCCTGAAAGGGCAGAAGCTCCTAGCCCAGGGCAACACCCTGGGTAATTACGGGCATAACCCTGTCGCCCTGTAAGGGCAAAAGCTTTACACCTTATAATATATAAAAAGAAGAACTAACAGATGAGATGCCGCAGGCAAATGACATAATACTTGCTGGCGACATCAAAGTGGATAGGGGCGGTTTCCTGGCGGAAAGGCTCCTTCGCACCTTCTATGACTGATAAAAGGGATGATAAAAATCGGATTCTATTGGTTAGCAATCTACTGCTTGCAGATGGGTTGCCATGTATATTGCCACTTGGCAATAAGCGCTGTGGACGACTGCTGCATACCCGATAGGCGGCATTGGATGCATCTTCCAGCTGGGCATCCTGCTCATGCTGGTGAGGTGTAACCTTGGCAAGTCTATCCTTCGAATGGCTGGCTTCTGCCGCATACGATCCATCCTTCTTGTGCGCAGCATCAGCAGCTTCTACAGCTAAAGAATCCTGATGGGATAAAGAAATAGAAGCAGCAGATACCTCTCCATAGCCTGAGAAGACCATGGACATCAGAAAAATGATGTAGAGTATCAGCTGCTTCATATTTGATATTTGATGGTGCCGGAAATCTCCCGACACCGTTTTTTAAAATAATTAATAGCTTCTTGCGATGATCACGCGAGCTACGGCAGGCTTGCCGCTCACCATATCAACACCTGGAGTCTGCTCGTAAGCGAATGGTACGCAACGGATGGTTGCCTGAGTCTCCTCCTTGATCTTTGCCTCGGTCTCGGCTGTACCGTCCCAGTGGCAGAGGAAGAAACCACCGTCCTTCACACGCTCCTTGAACTCCTCGTAGTTGTCGCACTCATATACGTGAGCATCACGGTAAGCACGAGCCTTCTCGAAGATGTTCTTCTGGATGTCTTCCAACATATCCTTTACGCGCTCTACGATGCCGTCGAAGCTTACGTTCTCCTTCTCCAAGGTATCACGACGCATGATCTCGATGGTATTGTTCTCCAAGTCACGGCCACCCATAGCCAGACGAACAGGTACACCCTTCAACTCGTAGTCAGCAAACTTGAAGCCAGGACGCTTAGCTGTGTTGTCATCATACTTCACGCTGATGCCCAACTCGCGGAGCTGGTCGATGACAGGCTGCAGCTTGGCTGTAATCTGAGCCAACTGCTCCTCGCCCTTGTTGATAGGAATGATGACTACCTGGATAGGAGCCAGCTTTGGAGGCAATACCAGACCGTTGTCATCGCTGTGAACCATGATGAGGGCACCCATCAGACGGGTAGAAACACCCCAAGAAGTAGCCCATACATACTCAGGCTTGTTCTCCTTATTCAGATAGGTAACGTCGAAACTCTTGGCGAAGTTCTGACCCAGGAAGTGGGAAGTACCGCTCTGCAGCGCCTTGCCATCCTGCATCATTGCCTCGATGGTATAAGTATTCAAGGCACCGGCGAAGCGCTCAGTCTCACTCTTCACACCCTGCAATACAGGCACACCCATATACTTCTCTGCGAACTCAGCATAAACCTTCAGCATCTCCTGAGCCTTTGCCTCAGCCTCTTCCTTGGTAGCATGAGCGGTATGACCCTCCTGCCAGAGGAACTCAGAAGTACGGAGGAATGGACGGGTACGCATCTCCCAACGCATCACGTTACACCACTGGTTGCAGAGGATAGGGAGATCACGCCATGAATGGATCCAGTTCTTATATGTGTTCCAGATGATGGTCTCTGATGTAGGGCGGATGATCAGCTCCTCATCGAGCTTGGCATTAGGATCCACCTCAACCTCTGTACCATCCTCTGTAGAACGAAGACGATAGTGAGTAACCACAGCACACTCCTTGGCGAAACCTGCCACGTGCTCTGCCTCACGAGAGAAGAAGCTCTTCGGGATGAGGAGAGGGAAGTATGCATTCTGTACACCTGTCTGCTTAAACATCTTGTCGAGCTGCTGCTGCATCTTCTCCCAGATAGCGTAGCCGTATGGTTTGATGATCATACAACCACGAACTGGTGACAACTCTGCGAGGTCAGCCTTTACTACCAAATCATTGTACCACTGACTGTAGTTGTCAGCGCGCTTGGTTAAATTCTTAAGTTCTTTAGCCATATTACTAATTATATATTTTGTTTTTAAATTCTATTGTATATCTTGAGCGTGTAAACACGACGTATCTTGAGCGTGAAAACACGCCCAATAGGGAATTTCCGCCCCGAAATAGGCGATTTCCTTTCGCCATTTGGACAAATACCCTTAAATTTGCATGCAAAATTACAAAAAAATATTAGAAAACCCTCCATATTGGAGAAAAAAGACGTATCTTTGCATTTAAATAACATAAATATAGGAGAATTATAGTATGAAAAAGATGAAATTTACTGCTGCAGCGCTCTCAATGCTGCTCGTTTTGGGAAGTTGTGGAACTAGTCAGAAGACTGGTACAGCTGCTGGTGCAGGTGCTGGTGCTGCTCTTGGTGCTTTGGTTGGTGGTTTGCTCAATAACAGCCATCGTGGTACAGGTGCAGTGGTAGGTGCTGCCATCGGTGCTGCTGTTGGTGGTACAGCGGGTAACTTGATTGGAAAACACATGGATAAGGTAAAGGCTGAGGCAGAGGCTGTGAAGAATGCACAGGTTTCTACCGTTACAGATGCCAATGGTTTGACAGCTGTTAAGGTAACCTTCGATTCTGGTATCCTATTCCAGACCAACAAATATGCGCTCAATGCAAGCGCTAAGAACGACTTGGCTCAGTTTGCCCAGGTTTTGAAGAACAATGCCGACTGCGAGGTAGCTATCCAGGGTTATACCGATGCTACAGGTAATGATGGCATCAACCTGCCTTTGAGCCAGAACCGTGCCAATGCCGTTTCTACCTACTTGAAGTCATGCGGTGTTACCAGCAGTCAGATCAAGAGCGTAGAGGGCTTGGGTTCAGCTAATCCTGTGGTGAATACTACAGCAGCCTGCGCTCAGAACCGTCGTGTAGAGGTTTACATGTATGCTAGCCAGGCAATGGTGAATGCTGCTAACAATGGTACATTGAAGTAAAAACGAATGAGGTTCCCGATAAGGGAAAAAGAAGATATATGATTTTAAAAAAGATCAGAAATATCGTAAGATGGGTGGTGGTGCTGTTTTTCAGTACCACCATTCTTGCTGTAGTAGCCTACCGTTTTATTCCGGTATATGTTACTCCGTTGATGATTATCCGCTGTTTTCAGCAAGTAGCTGATGGTGAAAGTATTACCTTGCATCATCATTGGGTTTCTATGGATAAGATTTCCCCTCACATGCCTGTGGCGGTGATGGCGAGCGAGGATGCCCGATTCCTCAAGCATCATGGCTTCGACTTCAATGCCATCGAGAGTGCTGCCAAGAATAATGCCCGAGGCGGTAAGGTGCATGGTGCCAGTACCATCAGTCAGCAGACCGCCAAGAACGTATTCCTCTGGCCGGGCCGTTCCTGGACCCGCAAGGGATTTGAGGTGTATTTCACCTTTCTCATTGAAATGATGTGGAGCAAGCAGCGCATCATGGAGGTCTATCTCAACAGTATCGAGATGGGACCGGGTATCTATGGTGTTGATGCGGTGGCAGAGTATCATTTCAACAAGAAAGCGCAGGATCTCTTCCGTGGCGAGTGTGCTCTGATAGCTGCTACGCTGCCTAATCCTAGAAAGTTCAGTTCCCTGTATCCGAGTGCTTATATGAAGAAGCGCCAGCGACAGATTGAACATCAGATGAAATTCATCCCTTCCTTCCCTCGTGAGGGTGAAGACTACGACCCAAGCACGGCTGTAGGAGGATATAGGGGGAAGTGATGGTTAGTTAACAGTTGATAGTTAATAGTTTATAGTTTTTCCTGCAAATATTGATTAATGGATTTATTGAACGACTTGAATGATGCGCAGCGTGCTGCGGTAGAGTATATTGACGGACCTTCACTGGTGATTGCCGGTGCAGGTTCGGGCAAAACGCGTGTGCTTACCTATAAGATTGCTTATCTCCTGAGCCAGGGCATGAAGCCTTGGAGCATCATGGCGCTTACCTTTACCAATAAGGCGGCTAGGGAGATGAAGGAACGTATCGGAAAACTGGTGGGTGATGACCTTGCCCAGCATCTCTACATGGGTACTTTCCATAGCATCTTCTCCCGTATTCTCCGTGCCGAAGCTGAGCATATCGGTTTCAATAATAACTTTACCATCTATGATGAAAGTGATTCTCGCTCACTGCTGAAGGCTATCATCAAGGAGATGGCGCTGGATGACAAGGCCTATAAGCCTGCTGCCGTTCATGCCCGGATTTCGATGGCGAAGAACAACCTGGTAACTGCCGAAGCCTACGATAGCGACCCTGCCATCCTGGAGCAGAACAAGCGTGCCAAGATGCCTGCCATCGGAAAGATTTATGTGGCATACGTGCAGCGTTGCCGTCAGGCGAATGCGATGGACTTTGATGATCTCCTGATGCTTACTTTCCAGCTTTTCAGAGATCATGAGGAAATCAGACAGAAGTATGCCGGCAGGTTCGATTATATCCTGGTGGATGAGTATCAGGATACCAACCATGTGCAGATGTCTATCGTGATGCAGCTCTGTAAGGAAAAACTGCGTGTCTGTGCCGTGGGTGATGATTCGCAGAGTATCTATAGCTTCCGTGGTGCCAATATCGATAATATCTTGAATTATCAGAAACAATTGCCTGGAACACAACTCTTTAAACTGGAGCAGAACTACCGCTCTACCCAAACCATTGTAGAGGCAGCCAACAGTCTGATTCGTCATAACCGCAATCAGATTCAGAAAGAGGTGTTCAGCAAAAATGATAAAGGAGAGAAGATACAGTACAAGCCTGCCTACAGCGACAAGGAGGAAGCACTGATTGTGGCGAAGAATATCCAGCGCATCAAGCGACAGGATGATTGCGGATACGATCATTTCGCCATTCTCTATCGCACCAATGCCCAGAGCCGCAGCTTCGAGGAAGAATTCAGAAAGCAGGGCATCCCATATCGTATTTATGGTGGACTGAGTTTCTATCAGCGTAAGGAAATCAAGGATATCATCGCCTATTTCCGTCTCGTTGCCAACCCCGACGATGAGGAGGCTTTCAAGCGTATCATCAATTATCCGGCTCGTGGCATCGGTGCTACCACCGTGATGAAGATTGCCGATTGTGCCCATCTGAACCAGGTGAGTTTCTGGGAGGTGATAGGTAATGTGGAACATTATGGACTGAATGTCAACAAGGGAGTGCAGACGAAACTCGAGAATTTCCGTCTGCTCATCTCTTCGTTCATCGACCGTTCGCATACCCTGGATGTCTATGAACTGGGTGATGCCATCATCAGGGAGAGTAGAATCAGCGAGGATATCATGTCGGGCAAGAATGCCGATGACCTGGCTCGCCAGGAAAACCTGGAGGAGTTTCTGAGTGGTATGCAGACCTTCGTGGCTGGACGCCAGGAAGAGGGACGAATGGATGAAGCTTATCTTACTGATTATCTGCAGGATGTGGCGCTGCTGACGGATGCGGACAGTGAGGGAGAGAAGGATGAACCGCGAGTTTCGCTCATGACGGTGCATGCCGCCAAGGGTCTGGAGTTTGCTACTGTTTTCGTAGTAGGTCTGGAGGAGAATATCTTTCCGAGTCCTCTTGCTGCAATCTCTGTCAGAGAGCTGGAAGAGGAGCGTCGCCTGCTCTATGTAGCGATTACCCGTGCCGAGAAGCATTGCATCCTCACCAATGCCAAGAACCGTTTCCGATATGGCAAGATGGAATTTGATAATCCGAGCCGATTCATTGATGAGATTGATGCCAGTTTGATAGAAGGAGGAGAAGAGGCTCCTGAATCTTCATTCGGTGGTGGAAGAAGTTCATTTGGTGGCTATGGTTCTGAAGGTGGTTATGGCGGAAGAATGCCTTGGGATAGAGGTCGGTCCAGCTATGGTCGTGAATATCAGAACGCTAAGCCTGTAGCTTCGCAGTTCATGGCTGATCCTAAACCATCCTATACATCATCTTCCAGAACAGATGTTTCACGAGGAGTAACTTCCCGATCTGAAGAATCTCGTCCAACATTAACCCATCGTCCTGAAGGCTTTAAATCTGTAAGAGCTGTGAATGCTGTACAGAGAATCATGGGTGATACCGCTAGCTCTTCATCCGTTGCATCAGCTGGTTCTTCAGTTTCTAATGCTTCCTCTGCTGCTGGTTCTCTCAGCGAGGGCTGTAGAATCGAGCATCAGCGTTTTGGAATAGGAACGGTATTGAAGATAGAAGGTACCGGCGAAAACACGAAGGCTACTGTAGAGTTCCAGAATGCAGGAACCAAGCAGTTGCTTCTGAAGTTTGCCAAGTTCACCATTCTCTCATAGCTGGAATCTGCGAAATCTGCGTGACCTTATCATTGCTCGAAAAGGGAAATGAAAACTCCTTTGAATATATAGTCACGCAGATTTTTC